>SLQV01000028.1 GCA_007131285.1 Myxococcales bacterium | reverse complement strand
GTACCCAATTGTGGGTCCCCCCGAGACCCTCCGCGGGCCCCGCAGCCACGCGCGCGCCGGGACCCGGGCCTGCATGCGTGAGCGATTGAAGGCGCGCGGCGAACCCAGCAGCGAACCCAGGACTGTAGAGGCTCAACCTTAAGCTGATGCGTATTAGGTGGCGCCACCCACGTTTGATCATGCGCTGCGCGTCTTCGCTGCGCCCGAAGCCGATATGCCGCCGGCACGCCTTCAATATCATGGCCCGACGGATGCGTACCCGAGGGAGGAAGCGCCAAGATGAGCGGCGACAACTAGACGCAGGTCCGAGCACAGCGGGCCATTTGCGACGCGAGGCCTATTCAAGACGTACGCACGATGGCCTCAGGAAATGAACTCGTTGATCTGGAGGAGGGGCGAAATGATCGAGAACACAATAACCACAAGCACGCCTCCCATGGCCACGAGCAGAATGGGTTCGAGCAACGACGTTAGCGCGGTGAGCTGCGCCTCGACCTGGTCGTCGTAAGCGTTAGAGACATGTTCGAGCATCTGCTCAAGTTCGCCTGATCGCTCACCGATCGCGATCATGTGGGTCACGATCGGCGGAAAACGACCGCTGCGTTTAAGTGGCTCGGCGATGCTTTCGCCTTCGCGTACGCTCGCACGCGCCTCTTCTATCACGCGCATGAGCTCGACGTTGCCGAGGACGCGTCGGGTGATGTCCATTGCACCGAGCACGGGCACGCCGCTGCGCAACAAGGTCGCCAATGTCCGCGTGAAGCGCGAAACGGCCACCATGGTGACCAGGCCCTTGACCACCGGCACCCGTAGCAGGCTCCGATGCCAGATTGCTTCGCCTTTTTCCGAGTTCTTCCAGCGGCGGAAAAGCACCACCGCTGACACGGCGAGCAAGATAGCAAGCCACCAGAACGCCGTCAGAAACGACGAGGTTGCCATGAGGGCGCGGGTGTACCAGGGCAACACCTTGCCGAAGTTCTCAAAGATGGCGGAGACCTGCGGAACGACCACCGTCAACAGAAAGAACGTAACGGCTACAGTCAACGTAGCGATCGCGCCGGGGTAGAAGAGCGCGCCCTGCACCTTGCCTTTTAGCCGATTCTGGTTTTCCATGAAGTCAGCGAGACGCGCGAGCACGGACTCCAATGTGCCGGATGCCTCTCCGGCCCGAACCATATTGATGTAGAGGTCATTGAAGACCTTGGGGTGCTCACTTAGGGCATCTGCGAAGGCAATACCCTCGTTGACCTTGTCGCGCACCTGCGAGAGGGTTTCTTGGAAGAGCTGATTTTCGCTCTGGTCGCGCAGCGCTGCAAGTGACTCTACGAGGGGAATGCCGGCGCGCAGTAATGTGGCGAGCTGACGTGTCGCCACCGCGAGGTCTACCGACGAGACCGAGCGCAGCATCGCTCCGATATCGAAGCTCTTGCTGTGTTTTTCGCGGGCGACTGCATCACGTACATCGGTGGCCAGCACGCCTTCACGGCGCAACGCATTGCGGAGCGCGCGCGGGCTGTCAGCCTCACGCACGCCGCGCACGGCCTTGCCTTTGCCGTCGACACCCTTATAGCGGTACCGCGCCATAGGGTGGTTCTAGCTCAGATTCGCCGCTCCCCGACCAACTTTTAGAACGTTCGCTTTCTTTAACGCTTTGGGTTAAGCTGGGGCCCCGGAGATCCCCCCCTTTTGGCACGCTTGCTTGGCATAGATGTGGACGACGGCGTAGTCCGCGGAGCCTTGGTGCGCTCCTCGCTGCGCAAAGTTGAGCTTGAGGCCGTGCGAGAAGTGGCCTTATCGCATTCGAGTACCCTGGCTCCGCGCGTAGCGGAAGATGCAGCACATCAATCGCAGCCGGAACACTCCGACGACGAAGCGGCGGAGCGCGCCACCTCTGCGAGTATCGCGGACCTTGTAGCATCGTTCTCGCCGCCGCCTGATGGAGTCATCATTGGCCTCTCTGGACTGCAAGCATCGGTGCGCGAACTAAGACTGCCCCAGGCTGCAACCCGCCGCATCAGCGAAGTGGTGCCCTTCGAACTCGAGGCACTGACGCCCTTTGAGCTCGACGACGTGGTCATCACCTATCAACCCGTCGCGCGTGATGAAGCGACCATATCCTTGCTGGCTGCAACAGCCAAGACGGCGGATGTTCGCGGATGTCTCGCTCGCTCCCAAGACGCAGGCGTCGATCCCCGCGAACTCACCCTGAACGCCGTAGCGCTCGAGAGCGTGCTGCCACTTCTGGATTTCGAGAGCCCGGAGGCACCGCTCCTACTTATCAATATTCGAAGACATGAGACAGACCTGTGCCTCGTGCATGAGAACGTCGCGCGTTTTGCGCGCACGCTCTCCTATGGCGCAGACGATCTGACCCGCCCGACGTCACTGAAATCCTTTCAGGAAGAGCTGAAGCGGAGTGTTGCGTCCTTCAGGGCAGCGGAGGTACCGTTCTTCGAGCACTTTATAGCGCTAGGTGAAATCGCCGTGCCAGCTCAGGCACACGCTTGGCTCGCCGAGATCACCGGGCTTCAGCCGCTAGCCTGGCAGCTTAAAGCGAGTGAACAGCTCTTCGTTCCCCCAGACTTCCAACGCTTTGGGCTAGCGGTGGCACTGGCAACCCGCACGTTCAAGCGTGGTCGGCGCATTGACTTTCGCCAAGGACCTTTCACGCGGGCGCGGGCAGCGGGTGCGCTGCGCAAGCATGCACGCTTAGCACTGGTTGCAGCCTTGGGGCTATCCTTGAGCTTGCTCTTCGCGCTTGTGGCCGAAAAGCGTTATGAGACCGCGCGGCAAGAGGCGCTGAGCACGGCGCTTGCCGCGAAGACCGCCACGATTTTCGGGACTCGCTATAGCGAGGCGAGTGCAGCACGTGCGGCCATGACCAGTAGCGAGGATCAGCTAGGGCCATTACCTCGCTTCGACGCCTACAGTGTTATTGATGCGCTATCCTCTGCCATTGCCTCCTCTATCCGCCACGATACCCGTCGCCTGCGGGTTGAGATAGACGACGAGAATCGCTCGGGCAAAGTCTACCTTGAAGGCAACGTGGAGAGCGTTGCTCGACAAGAAGAGATTGCAGCGGCTCTCGAGCAGCACACCTGTTTTAAAGACATCAGTAAGGGCGACACATCACCCGCAGGGCCAGGCAAAACTGGCATTTTCTATTCCCTAACGTCCACCATTCGCTGCGGAGACATCATCCGTGACGAAGATGAGGGGCGCACAACTAGCAGGAGGCGTCGTGCGCGTTCTAGCTAAACGCCTACCCTTGGGCAGCCTACTCGAGGGGCCGAAGCGCCTGTACGAGAACCTGTCGGCACGCGAGCAGAAGCTTGTCTTCATAGGAGGCATTTTCATTCTGGTGCTTGGCATAGTGCTGCCAATCTGGCTCGTCCGGCATCAAACTCGGCTACTGCGCGACGAAAACGAGGAGACCCTACGCGTGCTCGGGGAGCTACAAAGCCGTGAAGGGCAGCTGCGTGAAGCCCAGGCGCTTCGTCAAGCGGTGCAGGATCGCTACACACGCAAAGCACCTTTGCTCGGTTCGTTTCTTGACGAGCTTGCGAAACGCAACGGACTGACACTCAAAGAGATCATCAATCAGCCGGACAAAGCCATTGGCGGCTTCACGCGCAAGCACGTGCGGCTCAAGTTGCCTGGTGTGCCACTCAAACCAGTGATTGATTTTTTGACGTCCATCGAAAACAGCGGGTACCCCGTCGCCATCATCAACCTAAGTATCGAGCACTTCAAAGAAGGCGATAGCTACAATGTTGAGTTTGAGGTTGCGGCCTATGAGGGCAGCGTGAGCGCTGAGCGCACGCGCAGCACGACGACCACCCGCCGGAGGCGCACACCATGAGTTGGCTGTGGCGTTCAGGATGGGCGCGGCTCGTCGGAGCTGCGGCGGTCTTTGTCTTGACCTTTGTTTTAGGCTTGTTGCTTTTTTTCCCCTACGAGAGCGCCGCGCGCTTTATTGAAACACGCGTTAGCCAAGCCTCTGCAGCGACGCAAGCGCGTGGGGGGCAAGGCATGGAGCTACGCCTTCGTGACCTGAGTCCGAGCTTTCCGCTGGGCGTGCAGGCCGGCTACGCTCAGTTTCGCCTCTACCCCGCAGCACGTGCCAAGGCGGGCACTCCCGCCCTCGCGCTCAATGCGCGTGATCTGCGCGTGAACATTGGCTTGTTCGGCCTGCTCATTGGTCGAAAACATATCACTGTCACGGGCAATGTATTAGGCGGTGAGGCTAGCGCGCGGGTCTCCTTAATTGGAGACAAGCTGGCCTCATTCTCGCTAAAAACGGATAACGTCGGCCTGGGCGCAAGCCGCGCGCTCGAGCATTTTCTCGGACCTCCGGGCGGAGGCAAGCTGAAGAGCGCCATTGAATTCAAACAACACGCGGGCCTCGAGACTATCGAAGCGAAGGGCGACATCACGCTGACCGATGTCTGGCTTGGCGACGGCAAAGCGGCACTCAGACTGCCGGGCCAGGCGGACGGACTGACGATATCACGTCTCGAACTCGAAAAAGTGACAGCAAGCTTTGACGGCACGGACGGCCGTATTGAGCTCAAGTCACTCGACATTCCAGGTCCGGATTTGACCGCCCGCGGCCGTGGCTCGCTTACACTCGGCGCCACCTTCGCTCAGAGCCTGCTCGATTTATTCGTAAGTTTTCGCGTCGAGCCGAGCTTCCTTGAGCGCGATAGCCGTATAAGCGCCCTGCTCGAACTCGCCGCGTTCGACCCAAACTTGCAGAAAGCACAGACACCAGACGGCTTTCTTCAGTACCAGATCACCGGAACGCTTCTGCCCGGTGGCACCAAAGCCACCCCCGCAGGCGCTACCCCATTTTAGTCCGAACCGGAGCCTTGCGCGGTTGATGGTTTGGCGGCGATGAGAAGTGCGTAGGCCTGATCTCGTGTCAGGCCCGCGGCTTGCAGGCGGAGCCGCAGCGCTTTGGGTGATGCACCGGTAGCGAGCCAGGCGCTGACCTCTGCTGCTGTAGGCACCGTGGCGCGCGCATCCTGGTCGCCAGTGCTGGGCGCGAGCACCAGGGTCATCTCGCCCCGCTCGTCTACGGCTAACCCTTCGCGAAGCTTTGTGAGCGTGCCGCGACGCACCTCTTCAAAACGCTTGGTCAGTTCACGACACAGCGTCGCAGCCCGCAGGCTAGCACCGGCAGCAATGAGATCGTCAAGCAGCGCAACCACGCGCCGCGGTGACTCAAAGAATACCACGGCGCCCGGGTGACCCGCAGCCCGAGCGATCATCTCCTGCCGACGCTGACCGCTCCGCGGCGCAAAACCCAAGAACATGGCACCGACAACAGGAAATCCGGAGACGGCGAGCGCCGTTGTGAGCGCACTCGCGCCAGCTAGAGCGCTCACATTGAGTCCACGCGCCACGGCATCGCGCACCAAGTCCTCGCCTGGGTCGCTAACAAGCGGCATGCCCGCGTCACTAACAAGCGCAAGGTTGCGTCCGGCCGCGATAGCGTCCAGGTAGCGTTCGAGCACCGCGGCGGCGCTGTGCGCGTGGCAGGGTCGAAGTGGCGTCTTGATATCGTAGTGATCGAGCAGAATGCGGGTGCGACGCGTGTCCTCAGCTAAGACGACGTCGACTTCTCGCAGCACCCGCAATGCGCGCAACGTGATGTCCTCGAGATTCCCAATGGGCGTTGGCACCAAAAAGAGCGTGCCTCCGCCTGCGCATGTCCCCGCCGCGCCTAACGACGCTGGGGCTTCTGACGGCCCATCTGTGCCTTCGATTTTCGGCTGTCTAACACGCATCGCCTTAAGCTTGATTTCTATGCCGGTCTTCGTTCGCCGCGCGCTAACATTCCGCGTGCATCCTCTTCGTTCTGTTCCGAGGAAGGCACGGGACCACCGCGGGGCGCTTCGGGGGCACGGGGCAAGCTGGCCTCGGGTGCACTACCCGGGCGCACTACGCCAAACCGGAAGGCACCGGCCCGCAAGCTAGCTTGTCCGCATCTCCTCGCAGACCCAGGGCGCAAGCCCCCGGCTCCACCGTTGTCAACTCGGTTAGCGGCGCATCGGTCGTAGTCGTCCATCAAATGAGCTCGGCCGCCGCTTCCAGGACATCCGCTTCAAGGTCCTCTTCAAGAAAACGGCGCAGCTTTGTGAGAACGCGCTTCTCGAGTTGGCGTACGCGCTCTCGACTGACGCCAAAGCCTTCCCCCAGCTCCTGAAGCGTTTTCGGTGCCTCGGTCAGCAGCCGATGACGAAAGATCTCGGCTTCTTTCCCCACAAGCTTCTCGCCGAAGGTCGCGAAGCGTTCACGCATCAGCTCGTCGACTTGATCGCGAGCTAAGCCGACATCGGCAGCCACCGCACCATCGCTGAGTAAGTCGACGCGCGCCAGCGTGTGCGCATCGTCACTGCCATGCATTGCAGGCGCGTCCAAAGACACCTCGCTTCCACTGAGGCGCATGTCCATGCTGGTGACATCCTCAACGGTGACATCAAGGCTTTCGGCAATGCGCGCAGCAGTCGCCTCAATGCCCTGCGCAGCCAGTTTGGCTTTCTCTTTTTGCAGGTTGAAGAAGAGTTTGCGCTGGGCCTGGGTCGTACCAATTTTTACAAGACGCCAGTTATTGAGAATAAACCTAAGAATATAGGCACGAATCCACCAGGCGGCATAGCTTGAAAGCTTGACGCCACGGTAGGGATCGTATTTGGCCACTGCTTGCATCAGGCCAACGTTTCCCTCCTGCACCAGATCGAGCAGATTACGGTAGGCCGCGCGGTACTCGTAGGCGATTTTGACAACTAGCCGCAGGTTCGATGTCACCAGCCGCTGGGCAGCAACACGGTCACCATGTTCGACATAGCGCACTGCTAGCTCGTGCTGCTCCTCATGAGAAAGCACAGGGTAGCGCAGCACGTCGTTCATATACGCGCGCAGTGGGTCGAGCCGAGCGAGTGCTGTGCCTGTCCCCCGACCCGCAACGACGAGCGCTATCCCCGCATCATCGTCATCATCCGCATCTTCGATAAGGTCATCACTAGCGTCTGCTGCGTCTTGCTCGACCGCATCTTCCTCAGAGGCGCCACTATCGAACGCCCTGACGGCCGGATCTGACTCATCGTCGAAGAGCGCGGACGCGCCCCAATCACGCACCGAGTCCCCCGCATGCGCATCCGCTACATCGGCGCCTCCGCGTGTCACGCGGGCTTTCCGACCGCGATCCATTTGCGAACGCGGTCGTTCTTTCAGGCTTTCAGGGACTTTGGACATGCAGCGCGGATAGTGAGTTTAGCACCTTGCGCGCGGCATGTCCGCCTCAGCGATGGACCTTCAACGAATCGATGAGCTATTCCCCCATAGGAGCAAAGTGCACGCGGCGGTTACGTCGGCGATTCGCTGGGGTAAGATTGGGCACGAGCGGACGGGCATCTCCGTAGCCGCGGGCGACGAGTCGACGCGCATCCACACCGCCCTCTTCGATCAACCATGTCCGAACCGCCTCGGCGCGCGCTTGAGAAAGCTTGAGGTTCAGATCCGCTTTGCCCACATTATCTGTGTGGCCTTGAATCTCAACGCGGCCTAGCTCTGGGTGCGCCCGCAGCACTTCCGCAAGCTCAAAAAGCAGGGGATAATTCGCAGCACCGAGCTCCGAGCTGCCGGTAGCAAAGCTGAAACGGCGCTGGGTGACGATGCCGCGCGCATCTACCTTCACCTGAGCGCGGGCGGGCCGACGCACGAGCGTTGCAACCACCGTCTGGGTCGAATCATCTACCAAGGCAAGCACCATGCTTCGGTCGAAGTAGCCCTCCTTGCTCAAGGTAAGGCGGTAAGTTCCGGGCGCTATCGCCTCACCCTTGGCTCGGCCACGGCTGTCGGTCAGAAGCTCCATGTTGGTCGACACGGGCGCTTCAGGGCCTTCCGCTTCCAGTTCGATGCGCACGCGCGCGAGTGGCTTGCCTTCGCCCGCCACATCTACGGTGAGCAATGCCCCGCCCCGCGCACGTTCTGGCTCCGAGCGCGACTCTACTCGGGGGCCTACGCGGCAAGTCACGCTCAGCAATGAGGCATTTGGAAAAGGCAGCGAAGTGGTGCGGAGCAGACGCGAGGCTGCCGTTGACTCGGCCGAATCCGCATCGTCGGTGCGCGCCGACGCCGCCTCGTCGACCTCAAGCTGTGAGGCATCCGGCACGGCAAAGGCGCAGGAGCCCGGGGTGTAATCGGGGTGAGTGAGCGTTGCCGCGTAGCGACCTGGACGCAGCAGCGGCGTGACCACGCGGCCGGCACTGTCACTGGCCAGCGTGTAGAATGCACGCGATCCGTCCGCATCCTGCCCATCAAAGTCGAGACGCGCGGCACTCACGACCTCGCCGTCAGCATCATTGATCTGGACAAGCATGCGGGCAGCCGACGGAAGCGGCGCGCGTTCCGGCGCCGGCATCCGTTCGCTGGGCGCTACGACCGGCGCACGCGTGTCGTAAGCATACGCGACGCCGAGCATGACGACGAAAGGCAGATTCGGCGAAAGTTCGCGGACAAACGTCCGCGTTCCGGTCACACCAATATCCGCCGCCAGAAAGGTGGACAGGCCACGGACAGGTGGCGTCACCCGCAAGCCGACAGTGAGGTCCATGGTTGCAGCCTTGAGGCCTTGAACTGCAAGGCAGCCATCACCACCGCCGCGCGGGCGATCGCTGCCTGGCGCATCGGCTACAAACGGGCAGTTATAACCCTGGCGGTTGACAGGAATCGCCCACTGCCACTCGAAAATCGGTGCAAGGACGAAATCCGGCCGCGTGACCTCAAAGGGAGCCTCGAAGCCGACGCCGAGGTTCATGGTGTCGACCCGCTGGATCCCGAGCGTCAGGCGCTCACGGGGCGTCACGAGATGGCGCGTTTCGAAGCCCGGGAGCGTCTCCCCGTCGAGCCCGGCGAAGCGCCGCGCCTCCACATCCTGAACGAGCCTCGCACTGTTATCGAAACGATAATGGGCGCCAAAGCGGGCGATGAAGGGCACGTGGCGCCCCTCAAGGCGGCGCAAATCAGCGGTGATGTTGGTTCCAAGGCTCACCCCTGTGGAACGCGCGAGGATACCCAAGTCGCCGACCGCGTTGAGGAAGTGAAGCGAAAGATCGCCACCGAACGCAAGCCAGGGCAGCACGCGATAGTGTCCCTTGGCGCCGACGTGAATATCGCCAAGCACCTGTAACAGCTCCGGTGAGCTCTCCGAATGACGCGCGCTATGCCCCTCCACGGCGCCGAAGAGCTCAAGGTAATCCGTAAGCGTATACGAAAGCGAAAGCGCTCCGCCTGCGAGGGCGTAGCGGTCACCCTCTTCGAGAACGCTTTTGCCCGCGAAGAATCGCAATCCAAGCTGCACTCGCATGGTGCCCGCTTGGCCTGCGGCCGCATCCTTGACATGAATGCCGCCCACCGATCCTCGCCAGGTGTTGTGGACCAGGTCGGCCTCCTGACTGGGGCCCGGTGCCTGCGCCGCGGCCCCGTCGAAAGCAGCCGCCTCTCCGACCAGCTGCCCGTTGACATCCGCCGGCGGCGCCGAAGGGTCAGGAGCGCGGCCTCCCTTGCTCGGGACGCTGGCTGCACGCGTTCCGGCCGAACTATCGTCCTGCGGCACGCGGGTGGGCTGGACGGGTGGCAGGGGCGGCGGCGGGTCTGAGGGACGCCCGGCCGCTGCCGGCCCATCGAACACCGCGTCGAACTCGGACGCTTCCTGCGCCCATGCGGGCAACGCATAGGTGGAGAGCCCCGACAGAAGTAGCCAGATTGCAGGAGATTTTGTCACACCGATGCCGTCTACTCTTCCGCAGGTCCAACGCCGCTTTGACAACCAGGCTCAGCGGCAAGCGAGCACTTCGGCCAAGAAGCGTGCACGTTGGCTCCACGTTTCGCCCAGCGCACGCTTGAGCGTCTCTAAACTACTCGCGCCGCATGCGGTAGGCAAAAGTACGCTCAAGTCGCGCCTATCGACCTGAAGCGGTGCATGCAAGGGCGTTGCATCATTTTTGCACTGACACAGCGCACGCCTTCCCACCCCAAGGCACGTCACATCGGCGTTGGATAGTCACTCACGCGCTCGATCTCGTCGTGGAAAGCTGCACGCGAAACGCTTTCTTCTTCGGACCAATCGAGGGGCTCAAGGTCAGCGCTGCTGCCCACGTCGCTTCTAGCGCCAGCTTCGGCGGTTGCGTGCTCGGAACCCTTTGAATGCATACGGGCCGGGTGGGGTGCCGGGCTGAGCTGCACATGCTGGAAGCCTTCTGGACGGGGCGGCGCGGCCTCGGTCGGCAATTCACCGTCCGGATAGTCAAAGAACGGACCCGCCTGGGGAAGCTTCTCCAGCGGGGCTGCACTCAACGACCACGCCTCAGCCAAAATCGGACGCGTCAGATGACCCGCCGTCGTTGCTGGAGCAGCGTCGGCCGCGGCACCGCGCGCTGCCCGAGGAGCCCCCGACCGCGCGGGTGGCACGGAGCCTGACACCGAAGGCGGTTCGGATCGCGGCGACCGTTCGCTCTCCACCGCCGGCGCCCGGTCGCTCGCCTCAAGGGCTCGACGTGCACTTGGCGAGGCTTCCTCGCTCCACGAGAATGCGTCGCTGTCGGATTCGGCGGCGACTACGTCCGCCCCGTCGTCGTCAGCTCGGTGAATCTCTTCCGCGTTGCGCTCGGCTGAACTCATTTCAGATTCGGCGTCGCTGAGCGGCCGGACACTGCCCGGTGCGGGCAGCTCATCAGCGGGGATGTCGCCCCCCCCGAGCACATCGTCGAGCGCATACTGCGAGGTAGCCCAATCACTGCCTTCCGGACTCAGCGGCGAATCGTCGACCTCAATAGCGCCGAAGGGGGCACTGTCTTCTGCAGCGAATGGCTGCGCTGCAAATGGTTCCTGCGCGGACGCTGCGTCATCGCCGTTATCAGGAGAGGTCGTGTCAAACACGCGATCGTCACTGACTGCTTCGCCTGCAAAACCGAGTTGGTTCAGCATTGTCACAAACGAAGACTCGTACTCTGAGTCCATGACTAGCTGATCGATCACAATATCGAAACGTGCGCTCTCATGTCGCTCATCACCACTGTCGACACTCCCGGCAACAACACCGCTTCCCGCCAGGCCCGGCGACCCATCAGCTAAATAAAGAGCGTAGGAAATAGCGGCGCCGGCCTCATAGCCCTCGGGGCCGTAGAGAATTAGTCGCCCGGGTTCAACGCGGTCCATCAGGCCTGAGGCCAACTCAACCACATCTTCGAACTCGGTATACAGCTCGAGAATCTCTCCGCTCATAGTTACCCTCCCCAGGGTAACCGATAGGTCTCGCAAAAGTGAAGCATTCGCGCGCCGGTACGCCCAAAGACAGCGTTCAGCGCGCTCGGCTCAGCTCAAAACACCTTTGGGCTCAGATTAGGTGCTCGGCGCCGTCAGACGTTCGCTCGCGTTGGTCTCGGCAAGCAGAATCTCTACTTGCCTCTCGGCTGCGTCCAGCCGCTGAGCCCCTTTTCGCGCCAAACGCACCCCCTCTTCGAAGACGAGGAGCGCCTGCTCAAGTGGCAACTCGCCACCCTCGAGCTCGCCAACAATGCCGTCGAGCCGCTGCATCAACGCATCAAAAGGGAGCGCCTCCTCGGGGCCAGCATCTCCAACTCGCACACCGGCTATCACTTCATTAATTTCTTGCTTTGCCATCGCAACCATCCCGTCGGGGGGACGTAGCCGCTAAGGCGCAAGAATGCACCTCAACACGTCCCCTATCCATGCCCTTCCCGAAGCTACGCGCAGGCCGCCGTAGTCCAAGGGGTCCGCGGCCTTGCTTAATGCGGGCTTGTCGACCGCACGTTTCGCCCAGTCTACCATGCAGAAAAGCCCTGTATTGCTTTGGCGAGGTATGTCGGGCATGCCTGCAACGGATCGATCGTGTCTAAGCCCATCATCGCAAGCTGGCTCGAAAGGTACGGCGCCCCTCCCGATGTGGCCGCGGCTGGCGCCGCGTTGAGTGCGGGCCTTGCAGAAGGCCAGGTGCAGCTGCGAGGCCCTGAACTATCGCGATCGCCGCTGGTCTGCGCCCAAGCAGCCGGTGGTCCGAGCGGCAGCGCAAACGCACCTTTGGTCGCGCACGCGGGCAACTGGCAATTCCAGCGTTATGCTCAGTATGAGCGTCGCCTCGCGGAACGACTGCGCGTCTTGGCGGAAGGGCGTCCGGGCGGCACGCCCCTCCCCGTGCCTCAGCAGGAAGCAATGCTGGATGAGCTCTTTCCCAAACGCAAAACCGACCACGCCGAGGCAAGGCAGGCGGAGACCGCCCGCGGCGCACTTCGCGCTCGACTCACCGTCATCGCCGGTGGTCCCGGGACAGGAAAGACCACTACAGTGGTACGCCTAGTCGCGCTCATGCAGGCTGCGCGCAACCACGTTGGCACGGGTGCTGGCCCACGAGAGAGCGTCTCGGGCGGTGAACCATGGCATGAAGGGACACGCGACACTAAAAGCCAAAAAAAGCAGCCACTCCGGCTCGGTCTACTCGCACCTACGGGCAAAGCCGCGGCGCGGTTGGCGCACGCGTTCCGCCAAGGACACACTGCATTACCGGAAACACTCCGGCCTCTCACCGCCGCCGAAGCTGAAGCGATGGATGCACAGACTATCCACCGTGCACTCGGCGTTGGCAATAGGGCGGGCCGACCCCGCTGCGGCCGCACGCACCCCATTCCCTTCGATTTAATCATCGTGGATGAGGCTTCGATGGTTGACCTCGCTCTGATGACTTTGCTCTTCGAAGCCGTGGCGGATGATGCGCATGTTGTGTTGATCGGTGACCCACAACAGCTTGCCGCTATCGAACCGGGTGCGCCTTTCGCGGACCTAGTGGCGCGCCTAACACGCGAGAATGGCTCATGCTTTCACCTCGAACACTCCTTCCGCTTTGGTGCACGACCGGGCATCGGTGCGATTGCAGAGGTGCTCAGCCGCGGCGACAGCACTGCTCTCACTCAACTGCTCAGGTCGCCACCAGCGGGCCTCTCGCATCTGCCGGAGTTGCGCGAGGAAGTCTGGGAGGCACTTGAGCGCCTGGCGTATGCGGGGCTTTCATCCGAGACAACCGGCGCGCCGTTAGACTCTGCGCAGGGGTTAAGCGTCGCGTTTGCCAGATTAGAGCGGACGCGCGCGCTGTGCGTACACCGCAAAGGGCCTCTGGGCACCTCGGGCATCAATCACCGGCTGGCGCGGCGCCTCAACAATACTGGCCGCGCGCAACAGACCCTCCAAACCACGTCCGACCCACTGCATGCGTCACTAATTCCCATTATCTTCACGCAGAACCAAAGCGAACTTGGCGTTTCGAATGGCGATGAGGCGTTGCTGCTGAAGGGCCGAGGCCATGAGTCAAAGATTTGGCTCTCCGACGGTCGGCACATCGCAACCGTGAGGGCTCCGGAGTTTGAGCCGGCCTTCGCCTTAACTGTGCACAAGGCGCAGGGCTCGGAGTTCGACCACGTCTTCGTTATTCTACCAGACAAAGATTCGCCTCATTTAACGCGCGAACTCCTCTACACCGCCGTAACGCGGGCGCGCGTTGAGGTAACGCTCGTGGGCCGCATCTCCGTGCTGGCGCAGGCGCTGACACGACAAACACTAGCCGGCGCCGCAGCGGGCGCGTCTACCGCACCGGGGTAACGCTTTGGTAGAGGCTGCGACGGCAACTCTCGCTTTTGTTGACAGCGCGCAGCGCCAAGGCCCGTGCAAAGGTAGACCAGTTCAGCTTGCTTCGCGGCGTGCGATCGTCGAGGCATTCGCTCGTCACCCAGTCGATCGTTAACTGGCGAGTCGGCAACCAGGCACCGACGAGCCAGCCGGATTCCGGATCGCGTATCTCATCGAGGCTTTCGCTGGGCCAGCCCGCCAAGGCGACCTCGCCCGCACTTGCGGTCTCGGTTAAAGGCAGGCCATAGACGCCGAGCGTCGCCAGGTAGACCGTATCCCGGTCCGCGAGCGAATGCGCTTCGCTTTCGAGCCGCACAGGCAGGCGACCGTGAAATGAAATCTCCACCGCAGGAGCCGTGCCAAAGTAGGCTCCGACCCAACCGCAAGCATGCTGCCCGTGCCATTGAAAGAGGTAAACACGGCGGCGCAGCTCACAAGGAGCCTCCGCTTCCCGAGGTGCCTCTTGGGCCAGAAGCAAGCTCGGCTGCGCATTGTCTTCCTCCGCGACACAACTCAACAAGAAGCACGTCCATAGGGCGCAGACACGAAGGATCGCGCTGGCGACAAAGCTACTCAGCGCACCCTCCCAAGAGATGAATAGGGTCGGAGTGCACTTCAACGCACGAAAAAACGGGGTGGATGACTTGGGGGCCTGCGTGGACATCACCGCTTCTTCGGCCCCCGCCCGGGCACGTTGCCTTATTCGGCGCACGATAGATCTGCCGATGCATCGACGACCAAAGGCGTGCGCGGAAGAGAGCGTGGGCAGGACACGCCCAAAGCCGTGTCCCCTCAGAGGACCAATCCGGAGCCGATGGACACGCGCGCAGGCGTGAATCAAGCGCTTTCTCGGGGCAGGGTCGCGAGGGCCGACCACATCCGAGGCCCCAGGACACGCACATTTTCCGGGCTAGGCGCTGGCCAAAAGCGCGCGCAGTCCACATATTTCTGGCGCTGGATAATCTCGCAGGGTTGCGGACGGGGTCAATGAGGACACCGTGTGCGCGGGCACGCGGGCATCTATGCGCCGATCATCGACGACGCAGGTCAGCTTCATGTCTGCAGTCTGCAAGGGCCTGAGTACGCTGTGACAGACCTCGATGGCGGCCACCAGCCTTGGGCTGTGCACACTAAACTCCGCGCTGAGACCTAAGACCCAATGGCGTGCGTCTATCCGTGACCGCCAAAGACATGCGCTTTTGCCGCTCGCTTCGGCCAGTTCGGCCGGCAGTACCTGCGCCTCTAGCTGCGCATCGCCCAAGAGACGCGGCACCAACGCACCGACCGACGCGAAACCCGTCGCGCCTGGGTCAAGCACAAGGTCACTTAAACGACAGCATGCGAAAGCCAAGTGCGTGGCAATGAGGGGACGCTGCTCACGCGGCCCCGTCAGGGTGAGCGCGTTGCCCTCCCGGCTTATCCCGAGGCGTTTGCTGCAAGCATCGAAGCGTGAACGCGCAGCTTCGGGCCATGCATTCCACGGGAGGAGCCAGGCCTCGAGCAAGCGAAGAACTTGCCCATCGTCGCTAAGCTGTATCACTTGCCCAGACAGCGTGTGGACGCACAGGTCGATGGCTTCCCCGCTCGGCAGAAAAAGGCGCGTCGCCTGGCTTCTCGTGGCATCCCCTTTGTGACCGCCGAGCTCATCATCTAGGTCTAGCGTTAGCTCGGAGAGACCCTCAATGTGGTCAAGCACAGTGGTCGCGTCGATGTCTGCACCGCCTAAAGCATGAATGGTTTGTACTAACATTGTATTCGACATGATTGAAATCGGTTGGCGCGAGGGCCCCAGGACGCGCGCGTGGGCGCCCTGAGGCGACATGGGTCGGGCCTGTGATCGTCGCGTCTTGGGACTAAGCCCTCGAAACATACGAACGGTGTCGCTTGTCACAAGAAGGCTACACAGAGCGCGCACTCGGCTCCATTTTTCGCCTCGAACCCTCCGGCTCGGACCGACCTCATCAGGCCCGCCCACCTTTGGCTTTTTGCGCGCGCGCTCCAGGCACATGTTCACAACACCTGCCCCGGGCCACCTACGCTGCGCCCTCCCCGCGCCCCGCCAAAATGGCGCGCTCCGGTGCTGTCGCTTGGCTGATGTTCGCATCTCGTATTCGCCTTGCGTGCTTGGTCGGGCGACCCTTGGCGGGGAGGCACGAACCCTCTCGCGCTGAGGGCAGTTGTCCGCTTAAGACCCTTGTGGGTCAATGCGAGCGTCGGTTCTTTTTTTCGGTGGGGGCCACAAAGCAACACCCTGTGTTACGCCTTCCGCATGCAGCGCGTTCGGATGCTTCAATGCTTCGGTCTCACGGGGTTCGTGCTGGCAGCGTTATTTATTCCAGCGCCTGCGGCCATCGACGCGGCAGGCTGGCATCTTCTCTGGCTATTTGTGGCGACGATCGCGGCAATGACCTCCGGCCTGCCGCCAGGCCCCGTCTTGCTGCTAGCGACCATGCTCGGCCTCGCCTTCGGCATTTACCCCGGTGCGAACAGCAGTGAGCAGCTCAGCTTCGCACTCTCGGGTTTCAGTGCCCCGGTTATCTGGTTGATCCTCGGCGCATTTTTTCTGTCGCAAGCACTACGCAACTCGGGTCTCGGCGAGCGGATTGCGCTGAACCTCGTGGCGGTCGCCGCGCGTTCGCTCTGGGGGCTATGCTACGCCCTTGGTGCCGCTGACTTGCTACTTTCGCCGTTCATTCCCTCGAACACTGCGCGCGGTGCGGGAACGATGCTTCCCATTGTGAACAGCGTTCTCGATGCACTAGGCGTCAGCGGGGAAACCGCCCACGCAACACCCCATAAGGCAAGACTCGGCGCTTACCTAAGCTTCTCGGTGTTTCAGATGAACGTCATCACCTCCGCCTTCTTCCTGACAGCCATGGCGGCAAACCCCTTGGCTGCGGCAATAGCGGCACGCCACGGCGCCGAGCTCTCATTTGTGCAGTGGTTCCTCTATTCCACAGTACCGTGTTTGCTCGCCCTAGCACTGCTACCGCTCTGGCTAGGCTGGCGCTTCAAGCCCGCGGTAGACAACCTGTCCGGTGTGCGCCAATGGGCACGCACGGAGTTGCAAAAAAAAGGACCTTTAACCCGAAACGAGTGGCTCAACCTCGGAGTGTTTGCGTTGGCGGTGGTGTTTTGGGCGGCGGGGCCCAGCCTGGGACTAGAGAGCACGTGGGTTGCGCTAAGCGCCGTTGCGCTGCTTCTGCTCGTCGGGGTCCTTCGCTGGGACCATATCGCAAGCCATAAAATTGCCTGGGACACGTTCTTCTGGTTCTCGCTCATGCTCGCCTTCGCCGATGCCCTCGCGGAATGGGGGATTACGGCATGGCTCGGCCAGACTCTCGTCGAGGCCCTAGAGGGCGTACCGCTCGCGTTCGCCGGAACACTTGTGGTAGCCTCCTATGCCCTTGTTCACTACGGCGTCGCCAGTCAGACAGCGCATGTGCTTGCCCTTTTTGGTGTTTTCTTGGGCGCGGCAACCGACATCGGGCTCCCGGCGACGGCCATCGCAATGCAGCTAGCCTGGGCGAGCAACTACTTGGGCTGCACCACGACCTACGGGACAAGCGTTGCCCCACCCTACTTCGCCCTTGGGTTTCTCTCTCAGGGACGCTGGATGGGCGAAGGCGCACTCCTTTTGCTCATTCACTGGGTAGTATTCATTGGCATCGGCGGTTTATGGTTGAGGCTCTGGCTATGAGAAGCGCACGATACTCCGCTCATCTATGGGCATTTATCACCACATGCGGCCTTTGTGCGCTGAGCTCCACCGCGCTGGCCGTCCGACCTTTCGTGACGGACGACGCGCGCATCATTGAGCGCGGTCAGATCGAACTCGAGATGTGGCCCGAGTTCACGCTGCAAGGCCGGTCTCTCTATCCCGGCTTTCACATGATGGGCGGTGTATCACTCACCGAATGGCTTGAAATCATCGTTGGCGGCGGCGTGGGTTGGCATGATGGTCTCACGGTCGCGAATCCCGTTTTTCAGCCGAAGTTTCTGCTCTGGCGGGCGGAAGATGACGGGATACCTGGTCTAGCCCTGGTGACGGGCATCACGCTACCGGTAGGCCAGGGCGAGATGTTCGATGCGGCCACGGGCTTCTTTGGCCTGGCGCTGCTAACTTCGAGGCTACTCGACGACTACCTGCTGCTGCATCTCAATGGAGGCTTTACCGCGGCCGCCGCACCGGGAAGCGTGAGCGCGACCGGCGAGGCCTTCTTCAAGGCGCGACCTTACTGGGGTGTCGGCTTTGATGCGGGCGTCGTTCACCAAGACTTCCGCTTGATCGGCGAGGTCTACGCCGGGGATCCCTTCGAAGCGCTGGGGGCGCGTTATGCATTTCAGTGGGGCGGCCGCTGGCTCGCCAGCGACACCCTCAACCTCGACCTGACCTTCGGCGCACAACCTCAAAGCGATGCATTCGGCGAGCGCGGCCCCTTCGAATACTGGGCCCAAGTCGGCATACGTCTGCTGTTTGACACGTTTCGGGATACACCCGGCGACCCAAACGGCGCACCGGGCATCCTGAACGGCCCCGCCATGTGGGCCCGCTAACACCGGGAGGCCTAATACGTATCAGCTAAAGGTTAAGCCGCTACAGCCCCGGGGTTTGCTGCTGTGTTCGCCACGCGCCTTCAATCGCTCACGCATGAAGGCCGGGGTCCCGGCGAGCGCCCTCTCCCGGCCGCCGCCGGGCTCAATCTATGCCTTCACCGTATTAAGTCTGAACGGGCTGTGCTGCGTGCCTATAGATACGCGACCAAAGCCGGCGAAGATCTTCTAGAGCCAGGTAAAGCGCTGGCAAAAGCAGCAAGGTGAGTAGCGTTGCGCCGGCGACACCAAAGGCCAGGGATACTGCCATGGGAATAAGAAAGCGCGCTTGCAATGAGGTTTCCAGCAACATGGGCGTGAGGCCGAAGAAGGTCGTGATCGAGGTGAGCATGATAGGTCGGAAGCGCCGGCGGGCGGCGGCGATCACCGCCGCCTCAAGCTGCATCGTCCGGCGGTAGGTGTTGACCGCTGAAACAAAGACGAGGGAGTCGTTAACGACTACGCCGGAGAGCGCGATAAATCCCATCAGACTCATGATGCTCAAATCGAGTCCAAGCAGCAGGTGACCCGCAAGCGCACCGAGAAAGCCGAAGGGAATTACCGCCATCACGAGGGCGGGCTGGAGGAAGGAACCAAACGCCAGCGTCAGCAGGGCGTACATCGCGAGCAACGCCAGCCCAAAGCCGCTGGCGAGCGCACTAAGCGACAAAGCCTGGTTGCGTTTGTCGCCCCCGAAGCGCCAATCGAGCCCGCTGAAGCGTTCTTGCAAGTGCGGCAGCGTCTCGGCATCCAGGACACGTATCGCCTCATCTGGCGTGGGTCCATCGGGCTGCAAGTCCGCTGAGACGCCCAGTTCCCGGCGGCCCTCCCGGCGTTCAATCTTGGTGTAAGCGCGCGTCGCTAGGAGATCTGCGGTCTGTTCCAGCGTGACCAGCTCTCCCGTGGGCAGCTTGATGGGCAGCTCCCGCAGGCCGGCGGCCCGCAGCCGGTCGCGTTCCGCCAGCCGCACCACAACCGGCACTTCGTCGCCTTCGAGAAAAACCCTGCGAGCGGGCGCGCCCTGAATCGCGTCGCGCACTTGGGCGCCAAGCGTATCGAGCGTGAGGCCCGCGGCCTCGGCGCCAGGCTTGAGACGAAAGTTAAGTTCGCCTTTGCCCGTCGCCACCCCGCTGTCGACATCGACCACCCCGGCCTGGCGCTCAAGCGCCTGCCCCAAAGCCTCGGCGGCGCGCTCAAGCGTCGCCCGGTCCGGATGTCGCAACCGAACATCGATGGGCCGGCCGCCGCCTAGGCCCGTCGCGTAGTCAATGGCGAACGCCGCAAGACCCGAGATCGAACGTGACTGGGCGCGCCACGCTTTGGCGAAGGCTTCGGCGGAGTAGGTACGCCCTTCCGGCAGCGGCAGCTTGACCTCGATGCTCGCGAGGTGCCCCTGACGCAGGCCCCCTTGCACCGAGCCATCCGTCCGAAAGCGATTGGCCTCGGCATAGGTGACCAAAATATCTGGATTAAATGCCTCACCTGCGACTTCTCTGCCCGCCACCTGCGCGGCGGCGATCAGCGCCTGCGCCACCTGCGCCGTGCGCGCCTGCGGCGTCCCTACCGCCGTCGCCAGCTCCGCCTTGACCGAATCGCGCTCCACCCGGGGAAAGAAGATGAAGCGCGGCGTACCCGAGCGCACAAGACCCATCGCGCCAAGCAGCAAGGTCACGGCAACCGCCATGACCAGGTAGCGCCAGTGCAAAGTGCAGCGCAACACCGGCAGCAAGGCACGCCCCAGCGCCCTACCTACCACAGCGACGAAACGTGCCTGCACGCGCGCGATCCTCGCGAGCGCGCCGGCACCGTGAGATTCCCGCATATGCGCGAGATGGGATGGCAAAATGCACACGCATTCGAAGAGCGAGAGCAGCAAGACCGAAATCACCACGAGCGGAATGAACACGAAAAACTTACCGGAGACGCCGGGAATAAACAGCAGCGGCGCAAAGGCGATGCACGTTGTGAGCACTGAAAAGGTCACCGGCCCCGCAACTTCCCGAAGCCCTTCCATCGCGGCAGCCAAACCGCGAGCGCCGCGGTCGCGGGCGTGCTGAACCGCCTCACCAACGATGATGGCGTCGTCGACGACCATGCCTAGCGCCACGATAAATCCGAAGAGCGAAATCATATTTAGCGACACGCCGCAAATGGCCAGCGGTATGAGCGCGCCCACAAATGCGACCGGAATGCCGACGGTGACCCAAAAGGCGAGCCTAGGTGCGAGGAAAAGGCCCAAAGCCAGCATCACCAGCACCAGGCCAAGCACAGCATTATTGACCAGGAGATCGATGCGACCCCGGAACGCATCCGTTCTGTCGTCCCAGACGGTCAGACGCACGCCTTCCGGTAGCTCAAGCGTACGGATATACGCCGCGACGGCATCAGAGATGGCGATCGGCGTCTCGTCGCCCGTTCGGTAGACGGACACCTGTGCTGCCCGCGCCCCGTTGAGCGCCATGGCCAGGTCGCTCTCCAGCAGCGAGTCCCGCACCTCCGCAATAGCACCCAGGCGCACCGGCGTGCCCACCGCGCTCGTTAGCAGCGGAAGCTGTGCCAGGGCGGCGCTACTTTCCGGTTCTTCGTCCGCACGCAGCAGAACATCTTGGCCAAGGCGCTGCAACGCGCCCGCTGGCGTGCTCGGCAGACGCCCCGCAAGGCGTGAGGCCAGCTCGCCGGTGCTCGTGCCGAGGCGCCGCAAGGTCGCCGCTTCAACCTCGACGCTGATTTCCCGCGGCGGCAAACCGCGCACTTCGGCGTAGGAGATGTCCGGCCGGTCTTCGAGTTCACGCTTGATGCGTTCGGCCAAACGCAAGAGTGGCAGCGCCTCCACGTCGCCATGAAGCAGCAGCGCAACCACCTGGCGTCTCGTTAGCGCCAACGAGACGAGCGGCCGTTGTAGCGACTCGGGCAGTCCTACCGTCCGGTCGACGGCAGCTTTCACGTCGGCGAGAACGCGGTCCGGATTGGCGTCTCGACGCAGCTCAAGCGCGATTTTCGCCAAGCTCTCCTCCGCGGAAGATGTCGTCTCAACGATACCGTCGATGCCCACCAACGCCTCTTCTAGAGGAATGAGCACCGCTCGCTCAACCTGAGCGGGCGAAGCCCCAGGATAGGCGGCAGTGATTGAAATGAGGTCGAGTTCGACCTCCGGCATGACCTCCTGCGGCAACGAGCGCAGCCCAAAAAAGCCACCTACGAGGAGCACAATCATCGCGAGGTTAGCGGCCACCGGGCTGGCAGTCAGCCACGCCAGTGGTCCCCGTCTCGGCGTCGGCTCAGCTTCCAAGCTGGGTAGTCTACCGCCCGGCTCTTCACCAGCAAAGCATCATCTAGCTCACCTCACCTTTGCCGTGGGCTTTTCCGATGTTGGGCGCTCGACAACCTCTACTTGGGCGCCCGGTGCCACTTCCGAAAGGGCGGCGTCGGAAAGCCAAAGCGCGTCGCGCCCGGGCACCTGGACAAGCACGCTGTCGCCCCCCTCAGCCTCGCTTTCAATCACCCGCACTGAAAGCAGTTCAGCGCGCCCGTCGTCCACGGCGATAAGCTGTCCGTCCCCCTTGAGAAAGCGCGACGGCAACTCGAAGACGTCGGCAACGCTCTCACCTGCGAAGCGTGCGGTCGCATAGGCCCCGGGCAGCGTGGCCACATCCGCTTCGGGCAGCGCACCGACATCCAGTCCGATAATGACCCGCGTCAGCCCAGTCTGGGCGTCGCTCTCACCGAGGCCGCGCACGCTGCCCGAAATCGCCAAGCTTTGCCCCTCGCGCAGCGACACGACTGCCTCGGCTTGTTGCTTGGCAAGACGCGCCGCCACGCTCGGCATAAGCGTGACTTCCAGCCAGAGTTGATCGATGGCAATAAGTTCAGCAAGCACCTGACCGGGTGTGATCGTCTCGCCGCGCGCAACGGCTCGGCTCTGGACCAGGGCATCGACCGGCGCATAGAGTGTGGCCGCTTCCAAATCGAGTTCTGCCGCGCGCAGGTCGCTTGCCGCCGCCTGCGCCGCCAGCTCCGCTGCGCGCACCTGCGGGTCGCGCAGCGCAAGCGCTGCGTCTTCGCCGGCCTGTTGGCCCTTGAAGCGCTCCCACTCGCTTGCAGCGATGCGTTGTCGCTGCTTTTCGAGACGCAACTCTACTTGAGCGGTCTCGAGATTGGCGCGCGCTCGACTGCGAGCCAACTCCAAGCGGTTTTGGTCGAGGCGAACGAGCCACTGGCCGCGCTTGACGCGCTTGCCCGGAAAGAGCGCCGCAGAAAGCCCCGCCACCTTACCGCCGACCTCCGCCTTGAGGCCCAGCACCTCACCTGCCCGAACACGTCCAAAAGCCGTCAGCGGCAACTCCCGCGCAGCGCCCTCAAAGCGCGTTACCTCAAGGCGCAGTACGCGCTTTTCAGCCTGGCCCATGGGCGACCGCGGTCGAGCAAGGTAGCGAAACGCGACAATGCCGAGGCCAAGCACCAGCAAGGGCAGCAAAATACGAAGAACTCGAACGCGGCGCGATGCATGGCTCGGCATGAACGCCCCATTGTACCACGCGTCACTCAACGACGACCGACTCTTCTCCAAACAATGAAGCCCCCCGAAGTTCCCCGATGCCCCGCCAAGACGCGTCGAGGAGAGATGTGCACCGCAGGCACGCGAGCGCGGTGCGGCAGGTGCAGGAAAGCCAGTCGTTGCGGCTAATTGTTGCGGTGAGACGCCGAGGCCATGGGCAAGGCGTTCGGAACGAACGGCCGGGAGCGGCATCCTAGCTTCGGCCCC
>SLQV01000149.1 GCA_007131285.1 Myxococcales bacterium | reverse complement strand
CACCCTCCGGAGCCCCCCACAATTGGGCACTGCGCGCAGCTCCGTACCCAATTGTGGGTCCCCCCGAGACCCTCCGCGGGCCCCGCAGCCACGCGCGCGTCGGGACCCCAGCCTGCATGCGTGAGCGATTGAAGGCGCGCGGCGAACCCAGCAGCGAACCCAGGGCTGTAGAGGCTCAGCCTTAAGCTGATGCGAACTAGTACGCCGCCGCTGGGTTGTAGGTCGGATGTCGCTGTCTCGGGCGGCGCCTCCCGCGCGATCATGCGCGACAGCGTTCGGTGCGATGGCGTCCGAGACAGCGAGGCCCCGCTCCGAAACCCTAGGGGCTGATCTGATCATAGACACCTAGGGTGCCGCGCTGGAGGCGTGGGCGGGCGCCTAGAATTGTGCGTGGGCCCGGCCTCGGTGAAGGCGCCGAGCGGGAAGGGGGTGCGGGATCGCGTCGCGAGAAACTAGGGCGTGTGGCGCGGGGTATCCCTTCTCTCCGCGCTCCACGTGGGGAAGCACATCATCGTGCCGTGTACGTGGCCGAGCGCGGGCTAAGCGCGGCTTTCGTTTGACTTTTAGCGAGGCCGGCGGATATTCGCTCCCCCTGCGGATGCGTGAGTCTTCACTGAGCCTTCGGCGGATAGTGAGCGAATATCAGGGTCTTGCGGCGGGTTAACGAGGGAGAGATGGTCAGCACTGGAAATGGAAGACGCGGAGGCGGATGGGCGTCCACATACGCCGTGAGGACGCCTAAATGTGGCGAGCCTTGCGTCACATACGTCACGCCGGCCGTGCGCGACTTCTGCCGGCCCGGTTTGGTACGCCTTGCTTGGCTTGCCCTTGCCTTGACGAGTGTTGTGCCGTCGGCTGTCGCGGCGCAGGAACGATTCAACTCGAACCGTTTTCAGCCTGCGCCCACCATTGAGGATGGTTTCGCAACGCAGCTTCCCGATACGCTGGGCCACTTACGCTTCTCTGTGCAGTTGCTTTTGGACTATGCCAACGACCCCGTGGTTGTAGCTAGTCGAGCCACGGGTGAGCGTGCCGGTGAAGTTGTGGGCGATAGCCTCTTTTTTCACATGTACGCGGCGCTAGGATTGTGGGATTTTCTTGAGATTTGGGCAGGCTTGCCCGTCGCTGCCTACATGAATGGTGACGGAACAGGCGGCGGGGGCCTCGCTGATGCGAGTCCGAGCAGCGTCGGGCTTGGTCAGCCGCAGTTAGGTGTCAGTGCGCGGGTCTTGGGCCGCAAACAGGAGGGCTTCCAGCTTGGTCTCAACGCCGCCCTTGGCTTGCCTGTGGGTACTACGGACGCGTATGCCGCTGACGATGGCGTTACAGCGCGCGGCTGGGTCAATGCGGCGTACTACGCATCGGTCGTGCCAGTGGCGTCCGTGGGCGTAGCGTACAGGCCGTCATCGGATTTCGAAAACGTGGAAGTTGGCTCAGAGCTTTTCTACAACGTTGGTTTGCATATCCCCTTGCTACAACGTTCGCTACGCCTTATCGGCGAAGTTTATGGCACGACTAACCTGCGTGGGGGCAATCTATTCTCACGGACCGAAACGCCACTGGAGCTGCTTGGCGGCGCAAAATATACGCTCCCCTTCGGACTACAGGTCGGTGGTGCGGCTGCGATGGGCCTGACGCGCGCCGTCGGTTCGCCAGGTTATCGCATTCTGCTGACCGTTGGATACGCGCCGCCTCGGCCCGCCGACGCGGCGCCTGCTGAAGTCGCCGATGCGCCTCCCGCGCCCCCGCCTCCGGCCGATCGTGATGGCGATGGGATTCCCGACATCGTCGATGCGTGTCCTGATGAGCCCGAGGACTTTGACGGCTTCGAAGACGAGGACGGGTGTCCCGATCCGGACAATGATCAGGACGGATTCCTGGATGCGGACGATCAGTGCCCAAACGAACCGGAGACGTACAATAACTTCCAGGATGACGACGGTTGTCCCGATGAAGCTCCTGAGATTATTATTGAATCTGGCGAGGTCGTGATGCCAGAACCCATCAAGTTTGCTTTCGATAGCGATGTGATCTTGCCCCAGAGCTACGCCGCTCTGCGGCGCGTGGTGCAGGTCTTGGATGAGCACCCAGAAATCAGTGTGCTTTCCATCGAAGGCCATACATCCGACGAGGGTTCACCGCCTTACAACAAGGCGCTTTCCGAACGACGCGCAGGCGCGGTGGTAGAGTGGCTAGTGAAGAACGGAGCTGCGAGAAGTCGGCTGCGTTCCGACGGCTTTGGCGTGTCACGGCCTCTGGTGCCCAACAATAGCGAGGAGAACCGCAAGATTAATCGGCGCGTCGAGTTTATCATTCGTGGACAAAGCGACGCAGATTTGGGTGGGGTAGTTCAATGAGTAGGGCGAGATTCAACAGTTCATGGCCGGAAGACCGGCGGGCTTTCGCGCCGTGCTCTCGGAAACGGTTAGTCAATATGCGCAAAAGCGATTCAACGCTGCACGCCGCTAGGCGCGGTGGGCGAAGCCTTTGTCTTTTGATCGCCGCAGCTAGTCTGTGTTTTGGCGTGCATGACGTGGTGCAGGCCCAGCCTGTCGTTATCGAGAGTGGTCCCTATATCGGCTACCTCGGTATGGCCAATAACGGGATTTTACTGAGCGAGCCGCTGACTCAGGAACAGGCCGGAACCCGTCGATCTTTCCGATATCGAGAAGAGGCCGGGCACGCATTTTCGGCAGACTACTTTCGGTCAGGGCCCACTCAGACGGATTTCGGAGACAAAAATGGCTTCGTTGTTGAGGCGGCTTTCGAGAGTGCAGGTGGCGCAAGCGCAGCATTTCTAGGTAGAAATCTTGAAACGGTTGACGTATTGCGTGGATTCGGTCCGACACGCGCACCCACGGTGTCGGGCGCCAGTCTGGCGTGGAGCGGCACTCGCGCTTCAAATATCGACCCCTCGGCGGCCATGCGCGTCGAGAAAACGGCAACACTATTGCCTTCTGGGCGCGCGATCCGGGTGGATGTGTCCCTGACCAACATTGGCTCGCGGAGCTTTAGCCGGCTCCACTACATGTATTTCGGCGATCCGAACCCCGGTGCCGTTTCTGAAGACTGTTGTTTTGAAACAGAAAATGATGTCATCAGGCAGGCTGAGGCCGGAGGCATAGCGCCGTTTACCGACAATAGTCTGGTTGTTGCGGGGTCCGACGGTTTGCCTAACGAAGTCTACCTCGGCATGGGCGCATTCGACCTTCGAGGCCGCGCTCACGCGGGG
The DNA here is from genome assembly GCA_007131285.1 of Myxococcales bacterium. Lineage (GTDB taxonomy): Bacteria > Myxococcota_A > Polyangia > Polyangiales > SLQV01 > SLQV01. Next base: position 19,832 of record SLQV01000149.1, on the reverse strand, counting down.
CTCGTGCGAAATACGTCGGCATCTGCGGTGTGGGATAGGCCCGGTGATCCCAACGGGCTCCGCCAAGATGTCGATATCGCTCTGGTGTTTCGTCTGGGGAGTTTGCCAGTAGGCGCCAGTGCGAACGTGACCTATTTTTTCGTTTTTGGCCCAAGCGCGGAGGTCGTTCGTGACCGTTTCGACGAAGTGCGCTGCAGCGTGTCGCCGGACATGACCGCCTGTGCTTCGGGAGGCGAAGAAGGCCTATGTCGCGCCGGTCGTTGCTGCGTGGGTTGCTGGGACGGAAGTGTCTGCCGGCCAGGCTCGAGCGCAAATGATTGTGGTTTAGGCGGCATCGTCTGCACCCAATGCCGCGATGGCAACGCCTGCACCGAAGATAGGTGCACGTCGGCCGGTACTTGTAGCAGCGTCGCTATCGACTGCGACGACGGGCTTCCCTGCACGACCAATACCTGCGAACCAACGAGCGGCGTCTGTCAGGCCGCGGTGATCTCAGGCTGTGCGATCGACAATGCCTGCTGGCTAGCAGGTCAGGTAAATCCCAATAATGACTGCCAAAAATGTGAACCATCACGTGCGTCCAACGCTTGGACGAATCAGGCGGCCGGTACCATCTGCGATGATGGTCTCTTTTGCACAGGACCAGGGGTTGAGCGCTGTGATGACAGTGGCCAGTGTATCGGAACGCCGCGCGTGTGCCCGGATGAGTCAGAAATCGAGTGCGTCGTGGGTGCCTGCGATGAAGCCAGCCGGTCCTGTACCACCGCAATTGCGTCGGATAGTTGTTTTATCGACGAACAGTGCATCGCGGAGGGTACGTCTCACCCAAGTGCGGTCTGTTTGGCTTGTGTGCCGGGCAAGCGCCAGGATACGTGGTCGGTGCAAGAGGGGGCCTGTCTAATCGCGGGTGTTTGCGTGCCAGCGGGTGCGACCGCGCCAGGTAACCGCTGCCTGGTATGTGACCCGGAAGTCGATGATTCCGACTACGCACCCGCCGCAACTGGAACGCGTTGCGGCGATCCAAGCTGCCTGAACGGTGTCTTGACGCCCGCCGCGTTGTGCGACGGGGCAGGTGTATGCGCACCGCGATCCGACCAGGTGTGCGTCGACAACGTATGTGCCGATGCAATCTCGTGCACGGGTGCGTGCGAAACCGACCTCGACTGCTTGGAGGTACAATTCTGCGATCCGGAGACTCGCCAGTGCATGAACAAGCAGCCCGACGGGGACCCATGCCGGCACGCCAGTGAGTGCGACAGTGGCGTATGCGCCGAGGGCGTGTGTTGCGCGAGCAGGTGCGAAGGGGTCTGCGTGACTTGCAACCTTCCCGGCGTTGCTGGTCAGTGTCTGCCTGTGCCCATTGGAGAAAATCCTAATGGTGAATGTGGCGAGGCGCTTGTTTGCGATGGAGAGGGGCAGTGTGCGGAGCCCGATGAGCTTGAGGTGCGCGGAGGCGCGCTTGAGTGCTCCGTTGCTGCGCTGCACAAGCCGTGGGCCTGGCTGACTTACTTGCTACCCGCTCTGTGGGTGCTTCGTCGTCGCCAGCGCCTCGCGCGCTAGGATAGCGAAAGCTGAGAGACGTAAGTGCCCTGCTCAAGGTACTTGAGAAATGCGGCAGGGCTGCTATGTTTCCGGGGTTCGACTTCCTAGTCTCTGGGAAACCGCAGTTTAGGTGGCCTGCTTTTAGCGGGGTGTGCCTGGGCTGCACGGGAGCCGGGAGGGATTCGGTGGGCGTTGGCGCGATTAGTGCGGACGTCCTTGCGGGTTTCGAAGTCGAGGTGGGTCGCCTCGCTGCGTGCAAGTAGGTGTATTGGTTCCAAACCGGACGAATACACAACCGGCGCGCACGGTACCCTTCTTCCAAGCTCGGGTGTTTCGGTGCTTGTTTAGGGTAGCCGAAGCCTCGCTGCGGCCACGCCTAGTGGGTCGTAGAAAATGCCTAGCGGACGAAGGGAGTCCGGGGCCCAGGCCCGCTGGTGTTTTGTTGGGCGTCTAGCTGGATCCCCAGGGGGTTCGGCTGGAGACCTGCGGTCGTTCGCTCTCTGAGCGTGGCGTGTGCAGGCATCCGATGGGGTATCGACGGAGGCTCGGAGGCTGTGAATGAATCCGTGGATCTCTGACAGGGGGCGCGGCTGGTGTATGAGACATGTCTGATTTAACCCGAAGTGAAAGACCCAAGGCGAAGCGCGCCGAGGTTATGGATGGTGCCGAAAACGGCAGTCATTCACCGAAAAGCGGGCACCTGCGGACGGGGGTCGATGCGGGCTTGCAAGCCCAGATCCATCGCGCGGCGCTCGAGAGTTGTGCGTTCGTGGGTGTCGAGCTCTTCGACTTTGTGGTTCGGGGCAACCGCAATGGGCTCGTGCTCACGGTTTACATTGAAAACGACCTGCGTATCGTTGACGGTGAGGCACGCAGTGGCGTTGCATTTCAGCACTGCGTTGACGTGACCCGCGACTTCTCTGAGCGCCTGGTGCCATATGAAGCGGCGCTGCCGCGCTACCGCATCGATGTCAGCTCGCCGGGTATCGACCGCGTGTTGCCGGCGCACGTCAACCTGGAGAGGTATATCGGTGCGCGACTCGAGGCGGTTGGGAGTGCCGGTGATCCAGGGGCATGCCATCGCGGCGTGCTGCAAGACGTGACAGCAAGTGCGCTGACGCTGGCGCTGGAAGCGGGCCCGGTCACGCTCGATCGCGCACATATTCAAGAGCTGCGTACCGCCGGGTGAGAGTTATCGCGTGCTCAGGGAAGCGCGCTTCACGATAGACGCATCGTAGAAGGAAGAGATATGTCGTTACAGCAAGTGATCGAGCAGGTCGGCCAAGAGAAGGGGATCGACACCAAGATTCTCGTCGAGGCTACCGAGGAAGCTATTCTCGCCGCCGCGAAACGCACCTTCGGGATGACGCGTGAGCTTGAAGCCCGTTTTAACGAAACGACGGGTTCCGTCGATTTGTTTCAATACATGACCGTTGTTGAGGAAGTCGACGACGAAGAACGAGAGATTTCAATGGTCGACGCCCAGCGTTATGGCCTCGAGGCCTCCGAGGGTGAAGAACTCGGCTTTCAAATCTTTTACATGCCCGAAGATTTGCCCAAGGCCCGCGCGCAAGACGAGGAATTCGGTGACTTGCTCGGTATCAAGCAGCAGCGGCAGAGCTTTGGTCGCATCGCGGCGCAGACAGCCAAACAGGTCATCGTGCAGCGTGTCCGTGATGCCGAGCGCGACCGAGTCTACGCCGAGTACAAAGACCGTCTTGGCGAAATCTTTAGCGGCGTGGTCCGTCGCTTCGAACGTGGTTCTACAGTGGTGGTCGATGTCGGTCGCGGAGTCGAGGCTCAGCTTCCCATGCGCGAGCAGGTGCCGCGAGAAGGCTATCGTCCGGGCGATCGCGTCGTTGCGGTATTGAAGCGCATCGATCGCGAGGCGCGCGGACAGCAACTTGTACTATCGCGCAGCGACTCGGGATTGCTCGTGAAGCTTTTCGAGACGGAAGTGCCGGAAATCTACGAAGGCATCGTGCGCATAGTGGCCGCCGCGCGGGAAGCGGGGGCACGGTCAAAGATTGCGGTTGCTTCACGTGATAGTGACGTGGATCCGGTCGGTGCTTGCGTCGGCATGAAGGGATCACGGGTGCAGGCGGTGGTCCAGGAGTTGCGCGGAGAGAAAATCGACATCGTGCCTTGGGACCGAGACCCAGCGCGTTTCGTGTGCAACGCAATCGCGCCGGCGGAGGTCATGCGTGTTGTGATCGATGACGTGCACCAGTCGATGGAGCTCGTAGTGCCAGACGCAAAGCTTTCCCTGGCTATCGGTCGTCGCGGTCAGAACGTGCGCCTCGCGTCACAGCTTACGGGCTGGAAGCTCGATATCGTCGGCGAAACGCGCTTCAGGGAGCTTGAGGAGGCGGCGTTGGCTCGGCTTGAGTCGCTGGCCTGGGAGGACGACCGCTTGGCGAAAGAACTCTACCGACTCGGCTTCCGCACGCTGGACGAGTTGCTGGACGCATCAGATAATGAGTTGGCTGGGGTGCCCGGCGTCGGTGAAGGTAAGGTCGCTACGCTGCGTAAGTCCGCGGAAGCTGCGCTTGATGGACTACGGCTTGAACGGCTGGAGCGCGCACGCACAGTGTACGAGCCGTTGACGGGGCGTGACCGGTTGTTGATGGTGCCAGGGATAGGTGAGCGCTTGGCCACGGTGCTCGAACACGGTGGCTTTGGTTCTCCCGAGTCGCTGCGCGATACTAAGGATGTGGATCGCATTGCCTTGCAGGCGGGCATCGACTCTTCACGGGCCCAGGCGTTGCAGGCGGCGGCGAGTGCGTTCCTGGCGACTGAGTGGCCGCCCATCGATGCGGCGCGCAAGGTTTTGGCGGCTGCTGCGCGGGCCGAGGCTGAGCGACTCGCCAAAATCGAGGCAATTGCTGAAGCCGAAGCCGCAGCGGAAGCGGCGCTGCGCGCCGAGGCGGCTGCGGCCGCTGGCGAAGATGCCGGTACAGGCGTTGACCCAGCGTCTGCTGAGGCAGATAGCGTCAGTGAGCCGGCCGACGCAGCCGTCAATGGAGGCGCACAGGTAGCGCAGCCGACCGGTGGTGCTGACTCGAGTGCCGTTGAGCTCGCTGATGACGCTGCTGAAGCGCCGCGCACCGCCAGCGATGAGCATTCCGAGGCTGCGCGCGCGCCACGCGCGTAAGCCAAGCGTTGAGTTGGTTCGCGCCGTCAGCGCTTGCGGAGCTTCGGCGCTTTGCCGGAGCTCTGAGCGCTAAGCTAGACGTTTTTCGTGCGTTCCTCGCCTGGGTTCCGCACGTGCGGCGCAGGGCGAGGGGCCCCATGCTTCAACCCAAGCCACGCGGCGCGCGCGGCTGAAGCAAGAGAAAGCAAAACACCCCTCGCTGGCGGCGATTTGCGGCCGGGGGGGCTGCTTTCTCCGGCGTGTGCGATGCGCGTGTCCGATGCGGCGTGCGGCCACTTTGCCGCAATGGCTGATGCGTCGTGTAAAGGGGGGTATCGCATTGACCAAGCCGCACATGGCGCGTATAACCTCGGCCGCGAAGCGGTACGGTAGAGCATGAGCAAACAGCGAGTTTACGAGGTTGCGCGGGAGTTGGGGCTGCCGAATCGGGAGCTGGTCGAGCGGATCTCGGCACTCGGCATTGAGGTGCGCAACCATATGACGGCCCTTGAGCCGAGTGACGTGGAGCGCGTCAAACGCGCGCTCCGCGATAAAGATGCGCCGTCTCAAGTGGTGGAAGAGCGCATTCGACCAACCGTCGTTCGCCGTCGTGCTGTTGTAAAGGCGCCGGAGCCGGCTGCGTCCCCCTCCGCGGTGGCACAGGAAGCCGCTCAGGCTGCTCCCGAGAGCGGCGGACGAATTCCCGTTGGCAACGCGCAAGCCGGTCCCGTGGGCCGGCCTGCAGCAAGCGCGGATGCGGCGCGCGCCGCCAATGACGTAACGGCGCGTCATACCCAGTCAAGCCAAGGTGGAAGTGGCTTGTCAGACCGGCAGTCCGTAGACATCGGCCGAAGTGCGGCTGCCGCCGTGAATGCCGCGGCAACTAAGAGCGTTGCTGGTGACGCGGCGCAGGCGCGCGCGGGTTCCGGAACAGAGGTTGCGAGGGCTGTGGAGTCGGCCGCTCAGCGTAGTGCCGCCGACGGTACCGCGAAAAGCGACGCCAACAGTGGTGTCGCCAGGGGCGCAGAGGCGCCGCGCGCGCGTGCAGGCGTTGCCGGTGGTCAAGCTCCCCAAGACTCGCGGGCGGTTGCTCAGGGTGCGGTCGCTGAGGGTACGGTCGCTGAGGGTACGGTCGCTGGGGGTTCAGGGCAGGCGGCTGCCAGTGCCCCGGCCTCTGAGCCACATCGTGCCGCCCAGCCCGCGCAGGCTCCCCCCCAGGCGCCGGACTACGGCTCGTCACCGCCTCCCGCGTCGGTCCGCTTTGCGCATGGCAACTTGCCTCCCGGCGTGGTGTCGCGGGGGAAGACCACGGTGCAAGGTACCACGGCAATATCCGACAGTGCACGACAGCGAATTGTCTCGGAACATGCCGCTCGGCGTGCCGATCTTCCGCGTCGTCGCGAACTAGGCCGTGCTGCTCTAGGCCCGGCGGGCAGGCCGCAGGTGGGTCGCCCTGGCAAGAGGCGCGCACTGCCAGGCCGCAAAGGCAAACAGACCGAACTCACGACGCCGAGTGCGCAAAAGCGGCTCATTCGCATCGAAGACCAGGTTCAGCTTCAGACGCTAGCACAGCGTATCGGCGTGAAGGCGACCGAAGTCTTGATGAAGCTGATGCAGCTAGGCATGACCGGTGTCCATATCAACAGCACCCTTGATGCCGACACCGCACAGGTACTCGCGAGCGAGTTCGGCTACGAGGTGGAGAACGTCGCGGTGAGCGATGCCGACCTCGTGACGCAGGCGCGTGGCGAGTTTGAAGATCTCGAGTCTGATCGGGTGGTGCGTGCGCCGGTGGTGACCGTCATGGGTCACGTTGATCACGGCAAAACGTCACTGCTCGACTACATTCGTAAAGCTAATGTGGCAAGTGGCGAGGCCGGTGGCATCACGCAGCACATCGGCGCTTACCGCGTGCCGACCAAGAGCGGTCCGGTCGTCTTTTTGGATACGCCGGGACATGAAGCTTTCACGTCATTGCGAGCGCGTGGCGCACAGGTGACCGATACGGTCATCCTGGTGGTGGCCGCGGACGATGGCATCATGCCGCAGACACGTGAAGCCATCGCCCACTCAAAGGCAGCGGGTGTTCCGATTATCGTAGCCATCAACAAGTGCGACAAGCCCGGTGCCAATCCCGAACAGATTAAGCGTGAGCTCTCGGGTGAGGGCCTTCAGCCTGAAGAATGGGGCGGTGACACTCAGTGCTTCGAGGTGAGCGCGCTGACGGGTCAGAATGTCGATGCACTGCTGGCGGGCGTAGCGCTTCAGTCGGAAATGCTGGAGCTGCGCGCTAACCCAGCAGTTCCTGGTGAGGGCGTTGTGCTCGAAGCCTACCTTGACCGCGGTCGCGGCCCAGTAGCCAATGTGCTTGTCCGCAATGGTACACTCCGTACCGGCGATATTGTCGTTGCAGGTGCAGCCTTTGGGCGCATTCGCGCGATGACTAACGATCTTGGCAAGTCCATCAAAGAGGCGGCGCCAGCGACCCCTATCGAGGTGCTGGGGCTCTCGGATCTCCCGGGTGCAGGCGATTCTCTGTATGTCGTCACCGACCAGAAGAGTGCGCAGGAGATTGCCGAGGAGAAGCGCCGCTACATGCAGCAGGCGAGCGCTGTTCCGACTATTGGCCTCGACGCCGTGTATCAGATGATGCAGGCCGGCGAGATTCAGGAACTCAAGGTAGTGCTTAAGGCGGACGTTCATGGTTCGCTTGAAGCGCTGCAGAAGTCGCTTGCCGAAGCGGGCACGGATAAGGTCAAAGTACAGGTCATTCACTCCGGCGTGGGCGGCATCACGGAGAACGACATCATGCTCGCCAGCGCTTCGAAAGCGCTGGTGATCGGCTTCAACGTGCGTCCCGCCGGCCAGGCCGCGAGCACCGCGAAGCAGGAAGGCGTCGAGACCCGACTCTACACGATCATTTACGAGGCGATCGATGACGTGAAGCAGGCAATGGCAGGATTGCTCGCGCCGAACATTGTCAAGACCGATATTGGTCGGGCGCAGGTTCGGGAAGTGTTTGTGATCCCCAAGGTCGGGGCCGTTGCGGGTTGTTATCTCGACCAAGGCAAGATCACCCGACATTCAAAGGCGCGCCTGGTACGGGATGCGATTGTGGTTTGGGAAGGCGCCATCGGTTCACTGCGTCGCTTTAAGGAAGATATCAAGGAAGTCAGTCTGGGCTTTGAGTGCGGTATTCGCCTTGAAGGTTACAGCGATGTCAAACCCGGTGACGTCATTGAGGCCTACGAGGAGACCGAGGTTGCCGCGACCCTCTAAATTGCCACGAGGGCCAGGCGCACCAGACCGCGCCGGTCGTGGGCGGGTGGGTATTTCCGAATCGGCGGCAGCGAATCTGCCGGGCGTCGGACCCACGGCCATGGGAGGCGACGCGTCCGCTAGCGGAAGGCCTGCGGGGGGCCGACAGCAGCGGGTGGCGGAAGCCATCCGTCAGGAGCTTTCGACCGCGATTGTGAGCGGCGAGATTCGGGACCCGGTGGTCGCCAAGGCACTGGTCGGTGGCGTTGAGGTGAGTGCGGGTTTAGAGTTTGCCAAGGTGCGCGTGCGAACGCTTGGCGGCGCAGAGGAGGCCAAGGCGTTGCTTGCCGGCTGTAAGCGCGCTGAACCGCGCTTTCGTCAAATTATCGCCCAGGCACTTGATTTGCGGCGCGCGCCGGAACTCCGTTTTGTCTGGGATGACCAGCCCGACCGCGACGGCCGCCTAGAGGATTTGTTCGCCGAGATAAGGGCAGAGGCGCCGCGCCCCTCTGAGCGGAAGACGGACACTGCAGACAACTCCGACGAAAGGCTGCCGGATGTTTTGGCATAGAGCGGCTCGTGAGAGCATGCGTTCCTTATGCGGCTGCAATGCGTGACGCCCGGGGCTGGGTGCTTCCCGTGTGGAAGCCACGTGGAATTCGCAGTCGCCAGGTGGTCACCTGGGTATGTAAAGTGCTGGGTACGCGTCGCTGCGGCCACGCAGGCACATTGGATGGCCCCGCGGAAGGCCTCGTGCTTGTCTTGGTTGAAGATGCAACCCGACTAGAAGCCCTTTTCATGGAGTGCCCCAAGGAATACGAGGCAGTCGTTGATTTTGGCATTGAAACTGAGTCTCTTGACCAAACTCGAGACCTTGAGGGCGCCGCGGATGTGCGGCTCTTACGGCGCTCGAGGTTACCAAGTGCGCCAGATAGAGCGAGCCTCGTGGCGATGCTGGCTGGTTTGTGTCGGGAATACGCGCAGCTACCGCCGCGCATATCGGCCCTAAAGATTGAGGGTAAACGCGCTCATGTACTGGCACGGGGTGGGGCTGATATGCGACTCGATCCCCGTGACGTGGCGCTCTACGCGGTGCGTCTGCGGGCGCTGGCGCCGCGCGGTTGCGCGCTGCGTGTCCGCTGCGGAAAAGGTTTCTACATGCGTTCGCTCGGACGAGACGTGGCGGTGAGCCTTGAAACCGCAGGTTCTTTGGCGAGCTTGCGTCGTTCTCGTCTCGGGCCGCTTGGCCGCGCGCAGGCAGTGCCGCCAAGCTTGGTGCGCCGGGATCCGAAAACACTCACGCCCCGGGACCTTGCACCCTGGCTCACGCCGATGTCGGAGTCGCTCGTTGCATGGCCTGCGCTGCGGCTGAGTCCAAGGGCGGCCACGCGATTTTGTATGGGCGATGCATTGGCAGCAGTACTCGCTTTCGACCGAGCGACCGAGCGTGATAATCGCTCAGATAGCAACCCAGCTTCTCCGTCCGAGGCCGGGGCCAATCGTGATAACGTAGTACGCGATCGTGATAACCGCCGGTGGGACGCTCGCTGTCCACAAGGCATTCCGGTCCGCTCGGAGTGGACACGCGTCCTTGGCCCCCGTGAGCTTCTTCTCGGCGTATTTTGTGGGAGCATTGCAGCGCCCCGCGCGCTTACGCGTTTTCCCACGGCACCACTGCTTGAGGCTCTCCGAGGCCACGAGGTGCTTACAGAGCAATCTCAACCCGCATCTCCTCGGCATTTATCCGGAGAAATGGATGGCTCCGGTGCTGGCACACCCTTGACGGAAGGCCCACGCGATGACCGCGTTCACTGAGAACTTAAGCGAGCAAAACCAAGGACGTACATCCGTGCGCTACTTGGTGCTGGGCGGCGGCGTTACGGGTCTGGCCTTCGCGGATGCGCTTGCCGCTCAGGGACGGGGAGACGAATGCCTGGTGCTAGAACGCGAACGTGAGCCCGGGGGTTACTGCCGGTCGACGCATCGCAATGGTTACGTCTGGGACTACTCCGGTCACTTTTTTCATTTTCGCGATAATATGCTTCGGGAGGAGCTGCTCGGCCGCATGCGAGCGCTCGGTCACCGGGTTCACGAGGTTGCGCGTCTCTCGAAAGTAGCGGTGTGCGACCGCTACATCGATTTTCCGTTTCAACGCAATATTCACCAGTTGCCTCAAGCCGCGTTTTTGCGCTGCTTACATGATCTATACTTTGCGACTAGAAGCGCTTCGCCCGAATCTAGCGGGGTGGGTTTGCTGGATTCGGGTGCATCTTCGGCACCAACTCTGCCCGAAAATGCTTCCTTCTACGCCATGCTCTACGCACGTTTCGGCCGTTCGATAGCGGAACACTTTCTGATTCCCTACAACGAGAAGCTCTACGCGACGGATCTGCGTCATCTCGACCACAACGCGATGGGTCGCTTCTTTCCCTACTGTGATATCGATGAGCTCTTGCGCCATTTTGTCGACCCGAAGCCTGCCGGGTACAACGCGCGCTTTTACTACCCTGAGGCGGGAGCAAGTGCCTATATTGAAGCGCTCACCACGCGGCTAGAACCCGATATGTTGCGTCTCGGCGAAGAGGTGACACGTGTCGACCTCCCTGCGCGCACGGTGCATACCCGACGTGGAAGCTACCGCTACGATAGCCTGATATCTTCAGCGCCGCTGCCCAAGCTCTTGCAACTCTGCGGGGAGGCTCCCTCCGCGGCACTCAGCTGGAATCAGGTCGAGGTATTCAATCTCGGCTTCGACCGCAAGGGCGTGCGTGACTTGCACTGGCTCTATGTGCCTGATCGTGACATCTGTTTTTACAGGGTTGGCTGCTACGATAATTGTGTCGACGGCAACAAACTTAGCCTCTACGTCGAGATTGGCCACGCAGCCAATGTGGATGCCAATGCGCTCCGAAGTCACGCACCCGAAACGCTTGCGCGCATCCTGAACGACCTACGTCGGATCCGGTTGATTAAGGACGAGCGCCTTGTCGATTGGCAGCAGCTCATCCTAGACCCCGCTTACGTGCACGTTTCGCAAGCCGGGAGCGCCTTTTCGGCGCAGAAACGCCAGGCACTTTCTGATCAAGGGGTGCATAGCATCGGGCGCTATGGACGCTGGACTTACTGCAGTATCGAAGACAACATCCTCGAAGCCCGCGCGCTTGCCCATCAGCTCAGCGCTCAACCTGCCTAGGCGCTGGGGCGCCACGATCCTCAAGTTGCAAAGGCGCGCGGAATAGCGGTCAGCGTCGACGTTCAAGGGGTGTCGCGAGCGAAAAAGCTGCGAGTCGGCGCCAGGACTAGTCGCGGGGGCGCCACGCGCCGCTTCAGGCTACCCTTCAGATGCACCGTGGCAGAGGGCTTTTTTATCAGGACAGAACGGGATTCATGCCGGAAGACGCGCGGGGGGGGCGCCCTTGAGCAAAAGGTCCTCCCCCCCCGCTGCATCGTCGTGAGTCAGCCGGGCGGTCGTCAGTCAGCCAGCCCAGGTGCCGCTATCACGAACGCACGCGGCTGCGTGCAGCGCCCGCGCGCCATCGTGAAGCTCGTTGCTTAGACGTTCTGGACATTCGGCGCGCGCTGAGCGTACGGGGCGTGATTAGGCGCGGCTTATGCTGTCGCGACGCCGCCGCGCGCGATGCATGTATTCAGTCGTAATATTCGTGGCCTAGGTGGGTGATCAGCTCTTCGCCTTTCATCCAGCGAAGCATGTTTTTTAGCTTCATGAGCTGCACAAAAAGGTCGTTTTCAGGATAGAGGCCGGGAGCGGACATTGGGCTTTTGAAGTAGAACGAGAGCCACTCCTGCATGCCGCTCATGCCGGCGCGTTGGGCGAGGTCCATGAAGAGGGCGAGGTCAAGAACGATGGGCGCCGCGAGGATGGAGTCTCGGCAGAGAAAGTCGATCTTCATTTGCATCGGGTAGCCGAGCCAGCCGAAGATATCGATGTTGTCCCAGCCCTCCTTTTCATCACCACGAGGCGGGTAGTACTCGATGCGCACCTTGTGATACATATCCCCGTAAAGCTCTGGGTGCTTTTCTGGGTGAAGAATGGTCTCAAGCACACCGAGCTTAGATACTTCTTTGGACTTGAAATTCTCCGGGTCGTCAAGAACTTCTCCGTCTCGGTTTCCCAAGATGTTGGTGGAAAACCAGCCACGAATGCCAAGGAACCGCGCACGCAACCCGGGAGCGATGATGGTTTTCATCAACGTCTGGCCGGTCTTGAAGTCTTTGCCGGAGAGGGGCACACCGTGTTCACGCGCGAGTTCCCAAATAGCGGGAATGTCAACGGTTAGGTTGGGTGCGCCGTTCGCAAAGCCTACGCCTTCTTTAATGCAAGCGATGGCGTAGATCATCGATGGGCTGATGAGCGGGTCGTTCGCTAGGAGGCCCGCCTCCAGTGCCTTGAGCGACTGGTGCACCGGCCCAGGCTCTCGATGCGATTCTGTTGAACCACACCATACCGCGACACAACGATTGACACCTTTTTCCTGTTTGAAGCGTCGAATGTCTTCCCGCACTTCTTCTACAAGCGCAGCCTTGGAAGGATTAGTCTTGATATGTTCGCCGCGTAGGCGTCGCACGTATTCGGGGAAAAACACGGCCTTCATTGGCCGGATAGCTTCGAGCTCGTCTTTGACCGCTTCAATATGCGTATCGGACAGAACGGCGGCTGTCTTAGCGGCCGTGTACGCGCTGTCATTGAAGAGATCCCAGCCGCCAAATTCGAGGTCGTTGAGGCCTGCGAGGGGTAGAAAGTCGTTAACCTTAGGCATCTGCAGGTTGGTGCGCTTGCCCACACGAATGGTGCCCATTTGGGTCAGGGAGCCCACCGGAGCGGCGAGGCCTTTGCGTGCCAGCAGGCAGCCGGCGATGAAGGTTGTGCCTACCGCGCCCATGCCAGGGAGCAAAATGCCTAGTTTGCCTGCGGCGGGACGGATCTCTTTCGGTTGTTTCATATATGCCTGCGTGTGCTTTTTAGACGAGCGTGTGCGGTGGGTGTACCACCACCCACCGCACGTTCGTGTAGCCGACTGCCGGTTGGGGCGAGTCTTTGACCGCCAGTGCTACCTTGCAGCGGCGGATGCCGCAAATGGGCGCCCACATCCGTTTGCGGCATACGCGACACGGCATCCAGCCGGTTAGCTTATAAGTGCCATACGCGTTACCTTACGGGCAATGACGCAACGGGCTGTAATCTTGGCGGCGGGCAAGGGGGAGCGTTTGGTGAAGGGCGTGCCCTACCCGAAGCCCATGAAGCCGATTCTTGGAATACCGCTGGTCGGGCGAATCTTACGCAGTCTCGCGGCAGGCGGCGTGCGCGAGGTAGCGGTTGTCACCGGGCATTTGGGCGAGACGCTGCGGGATTATCTGCGCAATGAGGACTTTGGCTGCGTGCTGCACTACTTCGAGAACGACGAAATCGATAAGCCCAACGGCACTTCGCTGCTCAAGGCGAAAGCTTTTGTAACCGAGCCGACGCTTCTGCTGATGAGCGATCATCTCTGGTCCCAGGGGCTGCTACGGGCTGTGCGTGAGTCGACCCTGCCGCTTGACGACTTGGTGCTCGGTATTGATTACAATATCGACGCATGTGTGGATCTGGACGATGCGACCAAGGTCTGCCTCGACGGCAACCGTATCGTTGAAATCGGAAAGACCCTGCCGAAGTACAATGCGCTCGATACGGGCGTGTTTCGTATAGGGCCATCGCTGATCGACGCACTGCAAGCCCTCGACGGAGCGGAGGGGTGCTCGCTTTCGCAGGGCGTGGCGGCGCTTGCCGCCGAGGGAAGGGCATGGGGCGCGGATGTCGGTGTGGCGACTTGGGTAGACGTAGATACCCCCCTAGCGTACGCGCACGCCGAGAAAAAACTGCGTGAGCTCGGGGACGCACTCGAGAGCGGGGCGTCAGAACGCGCGTAATGTGGTTGCCGCGGCTAACATGTGTGTTGCTTGCTGGCTGTTTGGGCGGCTCCTGCGGCGCTGACGCGAAGCCGGTCCGTGATGCGCTGCTTGCTCCATCGGATGAACAGGTAAGTGCGCTGGCTTCCGTGTGTCCTGCCAGTGAGCCCTCTGACGCCTTACGTGCGGCTATTGCGCCGCCAAAGCTGCAGACCCTGGACTATTGGATCAAGCGCTACGCGGCGCGCGGCGCCCTTGACCGGCGGCTGCTCGCGTCAGCCGAACGCACAGCGCAGCGGGCGTGGCTCGAGGCCACTCACCTGCTTTCAGGTTTCGCGACGGTTCCGGATGCCGAGCGCGTGCGCGCCGCGGCGGCTGGCCGCGTGCAGCATCTTGCAGAGGCCCTTGCGGCCGGCGAACTTGTCGCGGCTGCAGACGCGGATGTGCCGGCGCCTGAGCAGTTGCGTCATGCGTTTATGTCGCCACCGGCGGACCCGCAGCTCCGCCTGCTCGTAGCCGCGGGCGAATTGCGTTGTGGTCCGTTCGCGGCGCCGCTGCGTTCAGCGAACGCGTCGATTCACGACCGAAATCAGTGCGCGTATCTGCCTAGGCATACGCCACTATGGGTCTACCCGCCGCGTCCACAGGACCCTCAGGGCCTGCGTTTGGTGGTAGCCCATGGCTTGCTAGGGTGGCTTGCGCTTGATGTGCCGGTTTCGGCGCCGCTCGTGCCCGAAGCCCTGACCCCGCGTCTGGAAAGTGTGCGCCAACCTTCAGGGCCGGAAGGCGCGGCAGGAGGCGGCGCGTCCGGCCACGACCGCGCGGCCCAGGCGGGTCCGCTCTGGGGTCCGCCGGGCGGAACGTACGCGTGGCGTGCGCGCGCGTCGGAGGAAACGCCCGAGCGCATTAAAGTGCCACCAGATGCGCCTGCGCTGGGTGATACGGCGACAGGTGAGCGGGATGGCGTCGAAGGCAAAGTGCTCAAACGCCGCAACGCGGCCGGGGGATCAGCTCCTCTCGAGGGCGGTCCGGTTGCCCGTGATTCGGCGGCGGTTCGGCGAGCGCGGACGTTGCCTCTGCCGTTGACCTGGCGCCACTTGCTGACCGAACTTTTTGCCGCCGTAGGGATGCCTTACGTTTGGGGCGGCGCGGCGCATGGCAAGGACTGCTCGCATCTGGTGCAGGACGTCTTTGCGCGCTTCGGTGTGCTCTTGCCGCGTAATAGTGGGCAGCAGGCAGAGGCGGGCATCGCGCATATCGATCTGCCGCCGGAGCTGCCTCGGCATATGCGGTTGGGGCTGCTTGAGTCGCTCGCTGGGCAAGCGCCGCTACTCCTTTACTTCCCTGGCCACATCATGGTGTATCTCGGCACGGACGCCGACGGCGTGCCGCGTGTGGTGCACGCACTGGGCGAGGTTGCCGAGGCCTGCCCCGCAGGAGGCGACGATGCTGAGCAAATCTGGCGCTTTGAGCAGGTTGCTGTCACGGGCCTTGATGTGGGGGAGGGTTCTGCCCGCGGTGCATTTATCGATCGAATTACGCGTATTGTAGCGCTTGGGCCTTTGCCCGCTGAGGTGGCCGGCGTGCTGCAGCGACGCGCGGCACAATCTGCCCCAACAGAGTTGCCGGCGGGCGTTTGCACCGCCGGCGCGTGGCCCTGGCTGGTGCTTACCAACGCGGGCGCAACCGGTGCTACGGGCGAGGCCCACATTTGGGTGGCGGGCGTGAGCGATAGCCAAGACGCGCCAAGTGCCGTGCCAACCCTGCCTGGGAGCGTGGCGCTGGCGCACTATCGAGCGGGCAAACTCCGTGGCGAATATCAACCCCGTCGTCTCGGGCTCGCGCCTCAGGCGCTCGAGGCGCGTGTGACGGGCGTGGAGGTTGGCGATGTCTTTGCCCTGCGTGATGGACGCGTCGTCTACGGATGTCGCCGCGTGACAGCAGCGCGAGAAACGTCGGCTACGTCTTCCGACCGTGGACCGGTGCGTCGCTGGAATGCGGCGGAAGAGACATTCTTTTCGGCTTTTGTCGAAAGCCTTTTTCTGGACGCGGGCGCGGGGCCGTGGCCGGAGCTCACGCCGCTGCTGCGTGACCGCGACCGCAATCCGTTCGCTTTGGTGCATCCAGATGCGCCAAAGCAGCTCCGATTTCGTCCAGACTGCGCCGATCTGCCTTATTTCCTGCGGGCTTACTATGCGTTTGAGCGCGGTTTGCCCATCAGCTACCGGCGCTGTGGCCGCGGACGGCCGGGCGCGCCGCCTCGCTGTGGCCCGCCTGCGTTTTGGCAACCGCCTGCGCCCAGGAACGAAGCGGCGTATACGGCGGAGCTTTCGACACTGCTGCGAGATATTGCTCGCTCGGTGCATTCGGGGGCGTTGCGCACAGACCCAAGGCTTGACGAGACCGATCTCTACCCGTTGGCGCTCGAACTCACCGCACTCCGCCCGGGCAGCGTATACGCGGATCCCTATGGTCATGTGCTGGTGGTGGCGCGTTGGTTGCCGGCGACGTTTGAGCGGCCAGCAGAGTTGCTGGCGGTGGATGGGCAGCCGGATGCCACTATCGGACTGCGGCGCTTCTGGCCAGGATCCTTTCTTTTTGACCCGGACTACCTTGCGACCGGCGCCGGTGCAGGCTTTCGCGGATGGCGTCCCGTCGCAGACACAGAAGACGGGCCGACGCTGCCCGCTAACGCAGCATTAAGTGACTTTAGCCTGGAGCAGTACGCGCTTTCGGCTCGGCGCTACCACCGCCGGGTGCTCGCCTCGGCCCAACCGTGGGCGGTCTCCCAGACTGCGCTGCTGCACCACTACGTCACGGCGCTTGAGGAGAGTGCGGCGAGCCGAGTTGTTTCCGTCGATAACGCCTTGCGCTGGCAGCGTGAACATCCCGGGCGCGTCATTCCCATGCCCGAGGGCTATGCCATCTTCGAAACAACAGGGCCCTGGGAAGACTTCGCGTCGCCTTCTCGGGATATGCGCTTTCTAATCAGTCTGGATGCTGTGGCCGACCTACCGGAAAGCCTTGAGCTAACCGGGGAAGAGCGTACGCTAGCAGAAGCGCTTATCTCGCGTGAACTCAGCGCGCGAACCATTGCGTACACCCGTTCAGATGGCTCGAGTTTCACGCTGAGCCTTGCGGATATCGTGGCCCGGCGAGAAGCTTTGACGCAGGCATTTAATCCGAATGACTGCGCGGAGGTGCGCTGGGGCGCGCCGGAGGGCAGCGCTGAGCGCGCTCCGTGCAGGACACGTGCCCCCGAAGCTCAACAGCGCGCCATGCAGGCTTTCCAGCCCTACTTTGTCGAGCGCCGCCGGCCTCCGCGCTAGGGCAGTTTGTAAATGCTTCCCTCCGAGCACTTGCGGCTCAAGCGCCTTGGAGCGTTAGAGGTTGCTCTTAGCGCAGGGGGCGAAATGTAACCGTTCAGGGGGTCCAGAAAGCAAAAACGCTGCGGAAAGAAGCAAAGTGGGCGTTGGGGACCCGCTTGCCGGCTTTAGGCCACCCTTTAGAGGTAAAGTGGGGGAGGGTTTGCGGGATTCACTCCCGTAAACCCGGGGGCATGCGTGTAAAATGCCCCCTGAACAGTTACGGCGAAATGATTGACGACCCCCAGTGAGCCATCTGCGATCCCTAATTCGGTCCTTGCTTCATGTTCCCGGAACGGGAACTTCCGCGCCATAGCGTGTCCGTCGGAATGCGCTAGTTTTCGAGTGGTGAACAAACCGATAAAGCAATCTGCATACAGCGGCTCTCATGGCGTATTGCAGCGTTACGGTCTGCGTCACGAATCACTGGTGGTTCCGCGGCAGCTCTGTCACGAACAGCTGCTCGGCGCGGAGATCGACGGGCGCTATCGCATCGTAGCGTTCCAGGGGCGTGGGGGTGCTGGTGTGGTCTACAAGGCGATGCATCTGGCACAGGATCGGCCGGTGGCGATCAAGGTGCTCGATGTATCTGTTTCGGACGATGCGAGCATGCACAAGCGCTTCGAGCTTGAGTTAAAGAAGCTGTCTTCGTTGGTACATCCGAATATTGTGGCGCCATCCGACTACGGCGTCGCTGGGAGACTACCCTACCTGGTGCTTGAGTTTCTCGAAGGCGAATCGATGGATATACGGCTCGCGCGGTCGGGCGCACTGCCTTTGCCCGACGTAGTAGGCTTTGGGGTAGGGGTGCTGCGGGCCCTTGCGTGTGCGCATGCCGAACGGGTGCTGCACGGCGACCTCAAGCCAGGTAACGTGTTTATTCAGAGGGTAGCGGCAGCCGGAGAGAAGATTCGACTCTGCGATGTGGGGCTCAGCAAGGTGCTCGGGTCTCAATGCACGTTAGGGGCTGCGCCGGGCGAGATGGCGCCCGATGAGGCGGCGGATGGGGAGCCTGATACCTCCACGGATGTTTATGCCTGTGGTGTGCTGCTCTACGAGATGATCACCGGGCGCATGCCATTCGCAGACGGCCGCCAAACCCATCGACGGGGAGCGCCTCCCGTGGAATCGGTGCCCGCGTTTAAGGTGTTGCGTCCGGATCTCGATATTCCTCCGGCCTTGGAAGCCGTGGTGCGGCGCGCCATGGCTATGCTGCCCAGCCATCGCTTCAGCGACGCTGGCGCGATGCTCTCCGCCTTTGAGGAGGCTGTGGGGCTTCCCTGCGAGACGCGGGCTGCAACGCTACCGCAGACGATAGGTCGACCTAGTGCACCGGGCATCGCTTCGAGTGCGATGCCGTTGTCGCCCACCTTGCCGCGCGCAGCGCACTCGTCCGGCGTGCATCGGCGTCGCGACCGCGGGCATCACGGAACGGGCGATCGGGCACTCGGGGTGTTCGAAGCGGGACGCGTTTGGGGCGCGGATGCGCGTTCGAGCGGCAGGCGCAACCTTGAGCGGGGGCTCGCTTTGGCGCTGATCGTGCTCGGAGGCGGGGGCGGGTTATGGTGGCTTTCGGGCCAGCCGGACCGCGATGCCGCGTCGACGGTTTCCAGCGTGTCTAGTCGGCTGGCTCACCATGCCGCGCCTAGCTTCGCGACCGGCACGTCGACGGTCCGCAGCGTCACAGAGGGCATGGCGAGCGAGGATGCAGTGCGTGAAGCCGCCGGTGCCGCGGCTGACGCGTCGGCCGCCGTGCGTGCCGCGGAGGCCGCTGAGGCGAGCGTGGAGCCGCGTGGGACCGAGGCGTTGGCCACCCCGCTTTGGGACTATGGCTTCGAGTCGCCCTCGCCGGAAGAGCTTGAACCGTTCGAAGCGCTCCTGGAGCGAGGTGGCAAGGTCAGCTGGGACGAAGTGCGTGGCTTGCGCGCGACAAGGCGCATTTATCCGGATGACCCACGGCCTTCATTGGTGCTTGGGCATCTTCTTTTTGCGCAGTCTTGGTATAAAGATGCGCTGCGATGGTATGCCGCAGCGCTCGAAACCTCTGGTGAGGCATTGCGAGATCGGCGCCTTGTAGAAAACCTGCTGGTGATGGCGACAACGGTTTCGGCGAAACGTGCTGAGGCCGCGCGTCTCTACGCGACCTACGTTGGGGCCCAAGGGCTTCCGCTCGTCGATGCGGCGATTAACCGCCACATCGACGAGCCGCAACGCCGCCGTCTGTTGGTCGCGCTGAAAGAGCTCATTGAGCGCGCAGTCATCACAGTCGCCGAGCCTCCGGTCAATGCTTCCGCCGATGGCTGCGCCGGGGCACAAAAACGCTGTGGGAAAGAGCAAGTGGCTGCGGGGCCAGACGCGCAGCTCTGAGTACGTTAAAGCAATAAGTAGAGCCCGGGTGAGGGGCGGGCAAGACGGAGGGGGGGCGCCCAGCAGGCGTCTCTTGCCGGGGCGGCGCGAAGGCCCCGAAAACGCATAGGACGCTTCCTGTCTCGTTCAGGGAGCTCGATGTCGGTGTCCTGCCCGGGGCCAAGCGCAACAGGTTTGTGCGCGGTCAACGTTGGGTTGTAGAGAGGCAGCGGAGATGGGGCTCAATACGCATCAGCTTAAGGCTGAGCCGCTACAGCCCT
>SLQV01000006.1 GCA_007131285.1 Myxococcales bacterium | reverse complement strand
GACGCAGAAAGCCGCGGGGAAATGGGCCTGGAGTAAGTATGGTGGGGTGGGTGGGTCCGCGCACGGAAGGCCCATTTCCCCGCGGCTTTCGTCCCCCAGGCTCACCCTGGGGATGGCTCAGAGCTGCGCCCCCAACCGCGCGAACTCAGCCAAGGCGTGCGGGAGGCATTTTACGCGAGGCGCACTTACGCCGAACGTGGCGGAAACCGGCTGGCAAGGTAGGCAAAGAGGGGCCTGAGGCCTTGGGCTTCGCCTCCGATGGGCTTGCCTGGACGCGCCTTCGGATTCCACGAATAGACATCGATATGCGCCCAGGCACGTGCCTGACTTACAAAGCGGCCGAGGAAAAGCGCAGCCGTGATGGCGCCAGCGAAGCTGCTACGTGAAGTGTGGCAGACGTCGGCAACGTCACTGCGCAGGTCGCTCTCGTAGCCTGCGTGGAGGGGCAACTGCCAGAGCGGGTCTTCGGTGCGCTCGCCCAGGCGCATAAGCTCGCGCGCAAGCTCGCTATCTCGGCTGAATAGCGCAGGCAGATCCGGTCCCAGCGCGACACGGGCAGCACCGGTTAACGTTGCAAAGTCAATTAGCAAATCGGGCGCCTCACTGTCGGCCTCCGCCAAACAGTCTGCGAGCACCAAACGACCTTCGGCATCGGTGTTTTCGATCTCAATCGTGAGCCCTTTGCGGGAGGGAAAGACATCACCTGGCCGGATAGCCGCACCACTGACGGAGTTCTCCACCGCACCGATGAGTAGCCGCAATCGGCAGTGCAAACCCGCGCTCATGACCCATTCGGCCAGTGCCAGGGCGTGCGCCGCACCGCCCATATCCTTCTTCATGAGGGACATCGACTTGCCGGGCTTGAGGTTAAGACCGCCGGTGTCGAAGCAAACGCCTTTACCGACCAACGTTACTTTTGGAGCATCCTCTGGCCCCCAGCGCACGTCGACCAGGCGCGGTGCCCGGACCGACGCCCGTCCGACCGCTTCGATTAGTGGGAAGTTTGCGGAACGCAGCCCATCGCCAACGATCTCCTCGAAGGTCGCGTGGTAGGCCTCCGCCACCGCCCGCACTTCCGTCGCCAGTTCCGCAGGACCGAGCAGATTAGCGGGCAAATTGACCCAGTTGCGCACATCGAAGGTCGCCTTGAGAACGGCTTTGGCTTCTCGCGTAAATACCCAAACAAGCTTGGGACCCGGTTTGGACGGTGATGCCACGGGCGCGGTAGGCAGGCGGTAGCTTGCCAGAGCCCAGCCTAGCGCGAAGCGCGCCGCTGAAGCTTCGTCGAGACCGCTGAGCCGATACGTGTGGCTGGCGAGACTGACCGCTGCATGGGCGCCATCGGCCTCGCCAGGTGCCCCCTTCACAATACAGAGCGCAGCAACCGGAACGCCCGAAGGTCCGGGCAATAACAATGCCTCTCTACCGCTGGGCTGGGGACCGACAGCTGCGTTCACCCATGGAGCAAACGCACTGCCAAGGTCCGCGAGCCAATCGGCAAGCGCATCCTTTTTAACCACGTAGAGCGGCAGGTCGTCTGAACCCTCCGCCGCGAAACCGACCTCCCACTGCATCGCACCAGGCTAAATGCCTCGAGAACATCGTTCAACCCAAGACCTCACCTCGCACTCTCACGCGGACGGCGAGGTTCGTCGTCGGGAGCGCCAGGGTGCTGTTGACAGTCAAAGCGGACTTGGCCACCGTGAGGGCGGTGCCAAACCAGCGACTAGAGACTTTACCACGGGAGTCAACGATGCGTATGGGACTGATCGCGCGTCGTGGGTTCTGCTTCGCCTTGGGCGTGGTAGCGCTGGCCCCGGTCAACCACAGGCCGGTGCTCGCCACACCGAGTAGTCCCAGTGCGGATGCGCTCGACGCGCATTTGCGGCTCGTCAACCTCTGGGCTGAACGCCAGCTTTTGGGCAACGCCGCGGTACGGGCGGACCTTGAAGAGCATGCCCTCGACCCGCGCTTGCGCGCTCACGCTGAAACGCTGGCGCAGCTACTGCCCCAGCCCGGAGAGCACCGCACCGCCCGGGCCACCCGGCTGCTAGAGCAGGGATTCATCACCGCACCCGTGCTCCTCGGCCCCATCCCGCGACGGGCGCAGCAGGTTTCGGATACAGCAAGCGCCAACGCAGGCGCCGCCTTTTTTGCCGAGGGCCTTGCCGCTGGAAGCAGCGAAGGCGTGAGCGGACCCGTCCGCTGGCGCGAGCTTTCAGCCAAGGCGTGGCCTGCCGCGAACATCGATCTCGGCGCCTACCTAACACCAAACACGGGCACCTGCGCGCTGCTCGCAGCAAGCATCGCCGTGGACGCCGAGGCAGGCAACCTGCAGCTCAGCGTAGGAGGCGGCGGTAGCTTACGGCTGTGGCTCAATGGCATACTGCGCTTAGATGACGACAGCGAGCGAGGCGCTTACCCCTACCGCTACGTCATTCCCGAGGATGCCGCCCGCAGTGACGCCCGAACGCTCCGCGTTCTCGTCGAACGCTGCGGCCAAGAAGAAGCCCCGAGCGCGACACTGCGGCTGACGCGCACGAGTGACCACGCCCCGGTCGCACTCAATGCTCTAGGGGGGGGCCGCTTTCGCGGCACCCTTCCTCCTCCGTCTCTAGCGGTGGGTGCGCAAACCAACACGACAAGCGCAGATACGCTGGTCGATGAGAGCGCAGCCCCCATCGACCAGCGCGCTTTTGGCGTCGACAAACTGAGATTTGCAGCGTTTCTGCTCACCGCCGAGCCCACCCTCAGTGACCGATTGGAAGCGTTCCCTCATGTCGAAAACAGCGTAGCAAGTAAAAGTGCGGCGGGGCTCCCGATCCTTGTCGCGCGCAAAGCCGTGCAAGCGACGCGCTCCCGCGAGGTACAGACCCGGCTCTTGCATACCTGGCAGCGTATCGAACCCCAAAGCCCCGCTCTCTGGCTCGCGCTCGGCGAATTCTACGGGCTCAGCTACCGGCCGAGCCGCGCCGTTCCCTACCTGCTCGCGGTCCTGAACCGCACGCCACGACGCGCGCCCGCAGACGCCATCTTCCCCTGGCCGCGTGGAACGGCACTTCACGCGCGCGCCGTGCCCGCACTGTTGCGGCGTGAAGCAGGCCTTATTCTTGCCTTCTTATTTACCGAACAGGGCCTAAACGGGGCCGCTCGGGAGGTGATTGAGGCCTTGGCAGCGGAGACGCCCGACAGCTGCGCTGTGCTCGAAGCACGTGCCATGCTCGCCCGGCAGCGCGGCAGCGTCAGCGCTATTCGCAGCAGCCAAGCGGACCTGGAGACCCACTGTGAAGTTGGATTGCGTTTGCGCGAGGTCATGCTCAGCGATCAGCTCAACAAGAGCGAGCAACTACCGCGGCGTGCGCTCGAAGACTTCGCCGCCCACGCCCTCGCTGAACGCGGCGGCTTCGCACGCATCGCAACGGCCTTCCGGCGGGCTGGAATCGAAGATGAAGCGGGCGCCTGGCTCGAGGAAGCCGCTCAGATGGACCCGGCCGATGCCGGCCCGGTTGTTGCGCTGGCGCAAGCCTACCTCTCGGCGGGCAACGAACGCCTGGCTTCCAAGACCATCGACGAAGCTCTCGCCCGTGCCCCTCAGGACGCCGCTGCTCGTGCGCTCGCCGAGCGCCTGGCCCTGCCACCCGCGTCAGACGAGGCGTTGGCGCATGCACCCGAGACGTGGACCAAGGCCGGCAGCAATGCGGTGGGCTACGGCGTAGCGCTCCTCGAAGACCTAGAAGTGCACGCATTCGCCGAAAACGGCCTTGGCCGGCGTTTCTTTCAGAAGGTCTTTGTGGTGCAGCAAGCTTCCGGCGCACGCGAGCTGCGGAACTTCCCCGTCGCCTACGCCCAAGGACGCCAAAGCGTCACAATCCGACGCGCCCGCATTTACCGCGATGGTACGAGCTTCGATGTGCACAGCATGCGGGACGTAGCGCTCTCCGAGCCCCAAGTGCGCATGTACTACGACCAGCGCGCTCGCGTGCTTGAACTGCCGGATCTCAAGGTCGGCGACCGCATCGAGCTGCGCTACCGCATTGATGATGTCCAGCGCACCCGCGTCCATAACGAGGCCCTTTCCCTATTCACTCACCTGCAAGGCCCTCTACCCGTCGCCCGACGTGAGGTCATCGTGCTCACGCCCGCGGGCAGCACACCTCCCTTTCACCTTGAGGGCCACGGCCGGGACTTTGGCAATGCACTGCGCCAGAGCCCCGGCAAGCTGCACATCACGCTGCGCAATGTAGCTGCGAGCGAGCGTGAACGCGGCGCACCGGGCCTCACCGAGTACGTTCCTTACCTACACGTCGGTTCGTTTGCTTCTTGGGAAGCGTTGACGCGCTGGTACACGATGCTGCTCAAACCTCAGCTCGCACTTAACACGCGCCTCAAAGCCGAGGCGCAAGCACTGGTCGCGGGCAAAACAACGACCCAGGCTAAAGTGGCCGCGATTTACCGTTACGTGCTTGAGCAAACGCGCTACGTCGCGCTTGAGTTCGGTGAGCACGGCTACATTCCTTATGCCGTCGTCGACGTCGCTGAACGCGGTTTCGGCGACTGTAAAGATAAAGCCGCATTGCTTATCGCGCTCTTGCGCAGCGTGGAAATCGACGCGCATCCGGTGATGATCCGCACCCGCCCCCGCGGGCGCGTGCACGCCTATCCGCCATCGCTAGCGCTCTTCGACCACGCCATCGCCTATGTCCCTGAGCTGGACTTATTTCTCGACGGTACCGTGCAGAAAACCGGCATTCACGAGCTACCGAGCGCGGACCAAGGTGCGATCGCGCTCATCGCTGACCCCAAAGCGCCGCGCATCGTGGTGACGCCCGAAGCCGAGCCGCGCGCGAACGCGCGACATCGAGACTTCGACATCACGCTGCCGGATTTTGACCGTGCGCCCGCGGCCCCAGACCATGGCCATTTACGCCTGCTCCTAACCGTCAGCGAGACCGTCGTAGGCAGCAGCGCACCCGCGCTGCGCCAGCACCTCGAAGCGGCCGCCACCCGCGAGCAGCGCTTCACCGAATGGCTACAAGGCCAGGCATCCGCGGCTCAACTCGTGGGCCTCGACGCCACGGAACTCAACGATCCCGAGCAGCCCGTCCGATTACGCTACCGCTACACGCTTCCGGCCCCGTATCCCAAACACGCAGCACTGGCACCGGGAGAGGCAAACCGTACCGCCGACTTGCCCACTTCGGCGTTAGAAAACCTCGTGACTAACCTGGCACCAACCGCCTCGGCTCGCGAGCTACCCCTTGATCTCGGTACGCCGCAACGCTACTCGGAGACGCGGCGCTACCACCTGCCATCGGGCGTGCGCGTCACGGCACTGCCGCCGGACCGCACACAGGGCACGCCACCCGCTAACACCGAAACAGACTCACCGGCTACAGCCTCGGCGCAACACCGGGAGACCAACGAAAGCATCGTTTTCTTCCGGCGCCGAAGCCGGCGAGAGGGCAACACCGTGGTCATAGATACACACTTTGAGTTGCGCGCAGGTCGCTTAGCGCCCTCCGCCTACGGCAAGCTGCGGCGCGCGCTCGCGACGGTGGAGCGCGCGCTCGCCGAGACCGTCACAGTTTCAGCAGCAGGCTCGAGTGCAGGCTATATGTCCGCATTCGAGCGCGCTACGAATAAGGCTGAGGATACAAGCACTCGCGTCCACAGCAATGCACCCCTAGCGAGCCTTCCCAAGTACGCAGAAAGTTCGGCGGGGACGCGCGGCCGGCTCGGGCGCGCCAACCGATACGCGTCGACGGCAGGCCTAACCACGTGGTCGCCCGCGGAGGCCAAGTGATCACCGAGCGACCGCTCCCGCAAGAAAGCCGCATAGCGTTCTCGCCACCGCAGCCTGGCCGGCGCAACAGCGTACGCGCGCTGCCCGTGGCACTTTTACTCGCGGCATCGCTCGGCGCGAGCTGCGGCGGCCAGAGTCGGCGCGAGCTCGGGAGCGGCAGTCGCCCTGCGCCGCTGCCCTCGAGACTCGGTGAACAAGAAGTTGCGCACCTCGAAGCGTGGTCACGGGAAGACGATACCGCCGCCTTACTCTACGGTATGGTTCTACAGGAACGCGGCTACCCGCGCGCCGGTGCCCGGGTACTAGGAGCGCTCTTGCGTTCAAGCGACGACCCCGCCCTTTTGGAAGCGGCCGCCGGTCGCTTGGCCGCCGCCTACGACGATGTTCCAAGTCCACCACCCGCGCGGGCCGGTGCGCCGCTTTGGCCACTCCTGCGCCGCGTTATTCACGGCACAGGCCCCCTCCCACCCTACCTAGGGTGTCCTGACGCGTTTACCATGACACGGCTGGAAACGACGCTGCCTTATTTTCATTTTTTGGACCTTCTGTCGCCAGCGACGTCGAGCACTGACACCGAGGTATCTGCGGTCCCCCAGGCTGAAGGCACCGACGCGACCGAACCCGCCGCACGCTTCGCATTACCACGCAGCCTGCCGGCGCGACGCTGCGAACTCACGCTGACACAGCCTAGTAACCCGAAGAGCGCAGACCTCGCGACCCCTACGCTGTGGTCAGCAGGCGGGGGACTCTACGCCGAGGTGGAGACCGAAGTGCCGGCCCGTGCGTTTGCACAAACGCTCGTAGTTGAAAGCCCGGCACATGTGCAGCTAGCCCTGGTCGACAAGCGCACACGCGAAAAACCAGAAAGTGCAACGGAAACGATCCTCCTATCGCAGCGCGATATCGAATCACTGCGGCCGGGCTGGACCGCTGTCTTGGTGCCGCCGTCGTCCACACCCAAGATCCTGCGACTGCGTATCGCCACCGCTCAACGCAGCGCACGCTTGTTACTCGCCTGGCTACCCGACACCCAACTGCCCGCAGCGGCCTTTCGCGAGGACCAGGCTCCGCTTTCAACATTCATGGACCGGGAAGCAACGGGCCGCCTAGTGGCTGCTCTGGTCGCGCTCGGCCGCTTTCAAGCGCCTGATGCGTTGCAACTCCTGGCCAAGGCCGACGACGTGTTCTCGCTCTTGGTGAAAGCACAAGCAGCCGCCAGCGACCCGCTGCGCTCCTCAGACATGCGCACCCGCGCCGTGAAGGCGCACTATTCCGCGCTGCGGGACCGCGCTCCGGATTGGTGGCGTCCCCAGCTCGCACTGGCCTCGTCTGAAGTCTTGGGTGGGCAAATTGCCGAGGGCGAGCGCACACTCGACGCCCTAAGGCGTGCTTATCCAAAGGTCTCCGTCCTCGCAACACGTCAGGCGGCGTTGCTCTTGAAGCGCGGTAGCGACGCCGAAGCGGCGCGGCTTCTGGCACCGCTCGCGGCAACGCGACCGGAAGCCTGCGAACTGCTCGGCATGTGGTACCAGGCGACCCGTGGTGGACCCGCACTCGAACGCGCCCGTGCCGAGCGTGCACTGCTCCGCTGTCGCCCTGATATGCCAGGCCTGGTCGATAACGCCCTCACTGAAGCGCGTGTCGCAGATGCCACACGGGCACTCGAGCATTGGCGCACCGAGCTAGGAACACCCTTGCCTGACGACTACCACGCCCGCGCCCTGCGCCTCGCGTTGCTCGAAGGCGCGGGGCGACCAGCGTCATCAGAGGACGCCAACGCGCGCCTTGACGCCGCCGTAGCGGGCCTCGATACCCCCTTCTGGCAGGCTCACCTAGCGCCCATCAGCGAAGTGCGTGCGCGTCTAACGCCGGTGCTCAGCCGTCGCTCTGCACCTGACCAAGCCACCTTGCGTCTGACAGACCTAGAAGCGGCGCTCCACACGCCTACGGCGAATCAAGAGCACGCCCTGCTCGAGGAGCTACTCTTGGACTTGGCGCTCGATCCGGCGCCGGTGCTCGCCGCCTACCGGCGCCGGAAGCCGAAGTACGAAGCGCCTTCGGTCTATATCCTCGACTACACGCTGATTCGTGTGTTTCCCGACGGAAGCGCCGTGGAATACACCCATAACCTCATCAGCATCGACTCGGAGAGTGCCGTGCAGTCCGAAAGCGAGGTGGCCCTGCCGGAAGGCGCACTACCACTGGCGCTGCGCACATTTAAGGCGGATGGACGGGTGCTCGACGGTGAGCCTATTGCCGAAAAACAGAGCATTTCTCTGCCGTTGGTGGCGGTCGGTGACGCTATCGAAGTCGCCTATCTGCGGAGGCTGCCTGCCGACCCCACTTATCGCGGCGGCTACCTCAGTCCCCGCTTCTACTTTCAGGCCGCCGAGGTGCCCTTCGACCGCAGCGAGTTCGTGCTCATTTTCCCGGAGTCCGCCCCGATACGTGTCGACACGAGGGGCACACCGCCCAAGGCGGAGACGTCGAGCGTGCGCAGCGCGGCAGGAACGTTGCAGGTACTGCGGTTCCGCGCGGATAAACAGCAACCCCACAAGACCGAGCATCTGGCGCCACCCTTTATACTGTGGGCGCCATCGGTCCGGGTGGGAACGGAGGCCGACTGGGTCGATTTTGAACGCGCGTTTGCCCACGTGCTGCTAGGGCGGAGCATCGAGGACCCACGCGACAAGGAGTGGGCCCGGGCTACCTTCGGCAAGGCTTCGGATCCTGTTGCGGCAGCGTTCGCATACGTTCTTGAGAACATCGAAGAAAACGGAGACCTCGCTGGCCAGGCGGCAGCGATGCTCGCAGATGGCCGCGGCAATCGTGCCCGCGTTTTGGCCTATGTGCTCAGGCTCCTAGGCGAAGCACCGGAGCTGCTAGTAGCGCAAACCGTGGCCTTTGATGGTCAAGCGCTCGGCCTACCCGATGAGGGACGCTTCAGCGTGCCTGTGCTGCGGGTGAAGCAGCCCAGCGGAGAGACGCGCTGGCTTGATCCCTCATCCCGCTACGTCGCTGCGGGCTACCTTTCTCCGCTGATTCATGGCCAGCCTGCCTTAACGCTGGGTCTTCGTGACCGCGAAGCAACAGGCGAGCTTGCACTCGTAACCCTGCCGGCGGGCGACCTCGACGCCGATAGACTCGAAATGAACCTCGACATCCAGATCAAGGCAGGCGGCGGCGCGCGTATCGTGCTGACCGAAGTGCGCTACGGCGCTGCGGGCGCTCCGTGGCGAGACGCCCTCCAGCAAATGCCGCCCCATGCCTGGGCACGTCAACTCGAGAGCAGTTATGTCGCGGGGCTTTTTCCGGGTGCCGCGGTTAAGGCAGTGGAAGCCACGCATTTAGACGATGCGGATCAGCCGCTTGTGCTTCGCTTCGTCATCGAAGTTGAGCGGTTTTTGCAGGGCTTTAAACAGGATCGGGCGCGTTTGCCGAGCCTAAACCCCGTGCAACTTGAAAAGCGCCTAGCGCGGGAACAGGAGCGCAAAAAACCGCTACTGCTCCCCGCACCCGTGGTGCGAAGTCTGCGCGCTAACTTTGACCTGGGACCTTACACACTCGCAGGCGCACTGCCCCCAGCAAAGACGATCTCGGAAGATGCGTTGCTCGCTTACGCGCAGATTTGGAGTACGTCGAAGACGGGCCAGCTCACCTTAGAGGAAGAGCTCAAGCTTAAGCCGGCACTTGTTGTTCCCGAAGCCTATCCGTCCTTCGTCCGCGCCTGCCGAAATGTCGACAACGCCCAGCAGCGCAACGTCGAGCTAGAGCGGGCGCCGCGCACTTCAAGCGCCTCCACACCCAAGCAGTAATCGTGGGTCGCAGGGAACCCTGCCCCGTCGTCGTGACGCACGCCACGCGGACCCAGGCAACGTGCCCGAGCAACACTTCCCCCCGGGGGGCGTGACTCAACGCCCACCAGCGGGCATACTTAATGAGTGAGGCTCTGCGTGGCGATGCTAGGTGTGATCGGTCTGCTCTGGCTCGGCGTGGACATCTGGCTCGGCGTGGACAGCGGTACACCCGCCAAAGCGGAACCGAGCGCGGCCGTGCCGGCCTGCATCCATTGGCTGCCTATTGTGCGCTACCGAGCCTACGGCTATGACCACGTTGTGCGTCTAGAAAGCAAGTGCGACAAGCCGGCCTCCTGCACCGTCAGCACAAACGTCAACCCAACTCCTGTCAGCGGCACGCTTCCCGCCGGTGGCCGGATTGAACTTCTGACCTTCAACGGGTCCCCCGCGCGCACCTTTGTTCCCAGCATCCTGTGCACCCTTCGTTAAGCTAGCCTTCGCGAATGCTAGCTTGCTTTCAGGCGGACGGGCGAGGCGCTCGCCCGAAGAGGAGCGGGAGCGCGAGACCCGCAAGCAGAGCGATAAAGGGCGCGAGCGCTAGCCACGGACCGGCGCTAAGTGCCACGATCATGGGACCCGGGCAGTACCCACTCAGCCCCCATCCGGCCCCAAAGAGCATCGAGCCCAGCACCAGCCGGGCATCCACCTTGCGGGGTGCCGTCTGGGGCTGGGCATCGCTGCACAGCACGGCGCGACCGCGTAGTAGGAAGCGCCCGAGCGCGTGCACGGGAATGGCGCCGCCCATCACAAATGCAAGCGTCGGGTCCCAAGTTCCCGCGAAGGACAAAAAGCCAATAATCCGCTCGGGGTCAAGCATGCCCCCGAACATAAGGCCCATCCCAAAAAGCAGTCCTGCTGCGAAAGATCCGACAGGTTGAATGCGCATATTCATTTGAGGTTCTCCGGGTAGGAAACTAAAGGGCAATGACTTAGACTAACGCAGCGAGCACCGCGACAACGAGTGCACCCGTGAGCATAAACACGGCGATGGCGACGAATGAGCGTTTCGAAAGACGCGATAGACCACAGATGCCGTGACCGCTGGTGCATCCGTTGGCGAGCGTTGCACCAAGACCGACCAAAAAGAGTCCGCCGAGCATGCGCGGACTCAGCGGCGCCGCGGGGGCCACGCCGAAAAACTCCGGCATGAGCAACCCGCCGAGCATGCCAGCTACCAGCAGACCCGACACAAAAAAGAGCGGCGGACCCAGGCGTGGCCCGCG
Organism: Myxococcales bacterium; assembly: GCA_007131285.1. Taxonomy (GTDB): domain Bacteria; phylum Myxococcota_A; class Polyangia; order Polyangiales; family SLQV01; genus SLQV01. Next base: position 44,282 of record SLQV01000006.1, on the reverse strand, counting down.
CTCGAAGACAACGGCGCGTAAAAGACCGCTGATACCGGCGACACGGCCCGTCACCGCGAGATACAGCGTCGCCGCAATGCCGATCAAGATGCCGCCAAATAAAGCCTGCAGCCAAGCGGTGGGTTCAATGATCATTGAGCGTTATCCTTTTTTTAAATCTATCTAAGGCATTCATGTGCGCATGCTTAAGCCACCGCGTCCCAAGCCACACGCCAAAGCAGGACCAACGCGAGCCCAATCGCAAGCACACTAAAGGCGCGACGCAGTAGCTGCTCAGGCAAACGCACCGCGAAAGGCGCAGTGAGCTTTCCTGTCACCGCGGCTACCAGCGTGACCGCGGCGATAAGCAACCAAGGCAACGTCAGCGTTCCCAAGTAACCCATCAAACCGGCCGTTGCATTTAAGCTAATCAGCACAAGCGAGGTGCCCACCGCTTGTGGCATGGTGAGACCACCGATAGCGACAAGCGCGGGTACCAAAAGGAAGCCCCCTCCCGCACCCACGAGTCCCGTGACCAGGCCCAAGGCCAATCCCACGACCACTTGAAGGCTTCCCTGTTGCAGCGTCGGCCAGGAGGGACACGCTTGGCCGATCGCACCCCCCCTACGCCTGCGCCACATCATCACCGCAGCACCGAGAAGCAAGGTGGCGAAACCGCCGATGAGCCATTCGCTCGGCACAAACCCTGCGAGCCGCCCGCCACCAAAGGCGCTCAGCGTGGCAGGAATGCCAAAAAGCAGCGCCGGAACCAGACACACCTGCTTGCGCTTGAAGTAGCCGGTTGCCGCGAGCACACTCGTAACCCCGACCAGTGCCAGTGATCCGGCGATGGCCACCCGAGGGTCCGTGTGCGCAACGAAAAGAAAGAGCGGAAGGGCCAGCGCGCTGCCGCCGCCACCCAACGCGCCCAGGAGCGCACCGAGCAGCATCGCACCCAGGATCATGACAACCCACGCACCCGGCGATAAAACCTCAACTGCATCTAACATAGTAGCTTTCGGTGGCACAGATCGGCGGCAGACGTTCACGAGGCGTCTCGTCGAGATTCACCCCCAGGCGGACGACTCAGAACGTGGCATGAGGCTCACAACCGCACTCCATATTGGCAGGGACTGCGATGTTGATATGCCGCGGCTCCGGCAGGTTCAGATTATTCATTAACTCCGCAAACTCTGCCGAATCGGTGGGTGCGAGACGCGGATTAAAGGCTCGCTCCTCAGCAATCGTGCTGACGGTAAAGCCTTGATAATCATGCCCTGGCCACACCTGGGTCTCCTCTGGCAAGGCGAGCAGAACTTTGTGAAGAGAGTGAAAGAGCGCAACGGGATCACCACCCTGAAAGTCGGTCCGCCCACAGCCGCGAATCAACAGTGCATCACCGGTAAACACGTGATTGCCAACAAGGAATGAGGTCGAATCCGGTGTGTGACCGGGTGTCGCAAGTGCCTTGACCGTGAGTCCCGCTACCTCAAGCACTTCGCCGTGCCCCAAGTGGCGGTCGCTGCAGGCTGGTCCCTTGGCGCCGTTGGCTAGTTTGGCGCCGCAGCGTTGACGCAGCTCACTGGCAGCGGTGACGTGGTCGGCATGCGTATGCGTGTCGAGCACCCAACGCAGCTTCAAGCCGAGCTGGTCGATGAGCTTGAGATCGCGGTCAACCTGTTCGCGCACTGGATCGATAAGCACCGCCTCGCCCTCAGTCTGATCTGCGAGCAGGTAAGTGTACGTCCAAGTGTCGGCGTCGAAGAGTTGGCGAAGCAGCATGATTTATTCCTTTTCTAGCGTTGTAGGCTGGGGCAGCGCCGCGCGTAGCGTTGACTCCAGCTCATATCTCTCCCACTCAATGCACCAGACATGCCATCGCATAAATGCCTAACATAGTTGCGTTTTCTCCCACTCAATGCAACGCTTTGAATCAATATGACTTGCCCATGTTGCACGCCTTGCAACATATATTGCAACACAGGTTAGGAGGGGCTTCGCGTGCAACCTCCGCACGCGCTGTCGTAGCGATGCAAACCGCATTCGGGCGGGTCTAGGCGGTGCCGTAACTTGAGAAGCCCCCTCTCGCCGCCTTGGGGGCACCTGGCCATGCCTAGGAACACGAGGAAGATGATGGAGAACGCTGAACTTGAGGGTGTTTTGGATGGCGTGCTCGGCCCGTTGATCGTGCTCGATGCTCAGGGGCGCATCGTGTTCGCAACTGAGAGCGCCCAGGCACTTGTCAAAGTGGACCTCGAACGCGGAACACCGCTGGCGAAAGTGCTCTGCGGCCAGGGCCACCAGAGGCCACTAGCCGACGCGCTAGCGGCGGGTGAGAGCATCCAGGCGCGCATTTCCCGCTATCCACAAGAGGACCTCGACGTACGCGCCTTTCATGTGCCGGCCCCCCGAACATCCCTAAATCACAAGCATATCGCAGTTCTCTTAGCCCCCGCAGCACGCATGTTGCAGGAAAGAGGCGACCTAAGCGTCACAGCGACCGAAGAGAGGGAACGCACGCGTGGTCGTGACGCGCTGAACGAAGCCGTGCTTGCAGACGCACACGACCCTGGACTCATAGAACTCCACGGCGTACGCACCGCGAGCCCGGTAATGAAACGCCTTCTGCGCGATGCCCTGCGTGTGGCGCCGCGCCGCAGCACGGTGCTGATTCGCGGCGAGAGCGGCTCAGGCAAAGAGCATATTGCGCGTCTGCTGCACGACGCCTCCCCCCGCGCCTCCAGACCATTTCTAGCAGTGAACTGCGCAGCGCTCACCGGCGACGTTATCGAGAGCATCCTCTTTGGCCACGTGCGCGGAGCGTTTACCGGCGCCCATATCGAGCACCTTGGCTACTTTCGCGCAGCAGACGGCGGCACACTTTTTCTTGATGAAATCGGCGAGCTTCCCCTACCCGTGCAAGCCAAGCTGCTACGCGTGCTGGAAGCCCGGGAAGTGCTCCCAGTGGGTGCGGTTTCGCCGGTACCGGTCGATGTGCGCATTGTGGCCGCTACGCATCGTTCGCTGCGCGACCAGGTTGCTGTCGGCGCCTTCCGCGCAGACCTAATGTACCGTCTGCGCGTCGTCCCGCTCTTTCTGCCACCGCTGCGCGAAAGGCCTGAAGATATCGCACCCCTCGCCCGACTATTCATCGAACAACTCAACGCGCGCGAAACCCGCCAGGTGCTGGGTCTCTTGCCCGCAACGCGCGCACAGCTCGAAGCTTTCCCCTGGCCGGGCAACGTCCGCGAACTGCTAAACGCCATCGAGTACGCGCACGTGCTCGGTGATGGGCCCTGGCTGACGCCCGGTGAACTCCCGCCGGAACTCGGTTCGATCGCCGCATCCGGCGATAATCTAGCCCCAAAGGCAGCCCTTCCGCTTGCCGGCACGGCCTCGGCGGACGGTCAGACACGTCGGGCCGCCCGCGAACTCCTAACCGCTCTTGAACGCCACGCTGGCCACAAGGGTCGCACCGCCCAATCCCTCGGCATCAGCCGCGCCACACTTTGGCGCCGTCTCAAGCGTCTCGACCTGCTCGCGCATGCAACTATCGCCAATAGCCCCGCCTAAAGCCCATCCACTCCACCTAGACCAAGCCGAGCGCTCTGCGGCCGCGTCGCAGCCAACCTTCGGCCGGTAGTGTCCGCAGCGGCTTGACCGCGATGCCCCGTGCTTCGAGCAGTACCCCGGCAGCCAGCTTACCCGACATGACCGCCCGCTCCATGAGCGCACTCGGCGCCTCTAAGCGCACATAATCTCCTGCAAACGCGAGACCTGACATCACCTCACCTGACCCCTCCACGAGACTACCATCAACGGCCGGGCGCTTGACCCAAGCGTGCTGCTTAAAGGCGGGACAGTCCGTCCGAGTAATGAGTCGACTATCGATAAGCTCGAGCCCCGCGGTTTCAGGATAGACGCGGGCGAGCTCCGCTCGCAGCAGCGCCCCTAGACGCTTTTCATCGCCCACGCGTTCCCGCGCAACCGCGTAGGCGTGAAGCTCAATGACCGAGCCCCCCCGCACCTCGGCCCAAACGCGACTCTCGGATTCGATGCGGTGCATCAGAGAGATGTTGTCGAGCAGGTCAAAGCCTGTCGTCCCAAGAAACACCGGACGTTCGGGATACACGTCGCCTTTGAACCAAAGCCGCTGAACCACAAAGGGCTGGGCCACCTCGAGCGCCTCAATGCCGCGACGCGTCGCAGCGCTACCCAGCGAAGGTGACGCCTGAAACAACGCTTTTGTTCCTTCCACGTGCATGGCGCACACCATCTGCTGCGCATGAACTTCACCACCGTTGCCAAGTTTCAAACGAAAGCCGGGCCCACCACAACCAGGCTTGCTAACCACGCTCGGCACTTCAACCGCTTGCACCGCGGTACCGCAGTGCAACTTCACGCCGCGCGCTCGCAGGTAATCCGCCAACTTTTCGATAATGCCGGTGGAGAATGGCTGATTGCACACATCAAAGACCAAGCCGCGAGAATTGGCTAGAAAGTAGAAGTGGAACTGTTGCAGCATCTCCGCCGCAGACATCACTTCGATGTCATTGAAGAATGAATGCGCAAACACATCGAATAGCAGCCGCGAGGGCACGCCAGAGATGCGCAGCGCGCTGATGAAATCCGCAGCAGACAAGCCGTCCCAATCCCGGTAGGTGTCGGACATTGAGAAGTCGACCATCGCCCGCGAATGGCTCGGCGGCACCTTGAGTGCGTCTCGCAAAGGTAGCGCGCGAGAGCGTAAGATCACAGCCAATAGATTGAGCGGCACCGTTTTGGGTAGACCCTCAAAAGAGAGAGTCGCGCCCGTTCGGTCCGCCACGGGATAATCCGGCACGGGAGAAAGCACGGAGAGGCCTGGATCAACGCGCTCAAGCAACTCGCGCAGGTTGAGATAGTTGCGAAAGAAAGCATGAAACCCTCGTTCCATCGTTACCCGGGAGCCGTCGTTTAACGTCTCGACCCAGGAGCCAAGCCGCCCACCCAGGTAGTCGTTGGCTTCGAATACGGCCACGCTCAGGCCGCGCTCGGCAAGCTCAACCGCCGCGGCTAACCCGGCAAGGCCACCGCCCAGCACCGCGACATCGAGGCTGTTTTGCGCGTGGCTAGGCCGGGTAGCGCTCACATCCGGCGATCCACCCGAATATGCGGTGCTGACATGTGAAGGCACGTTGGATATATCGTTCATGACTGGGCTCTGAAACTCGTATCGAGAAGCGTCATTGACGTGCCGAGACTACCGGTCAGCCGACACTATCGCATTCAGCAAGGGCGCGGCACTGGGCTCTGGCGGGCAGTGAGCCCATTTTTGCGGCGTCAGCGCCAACGCCTTCAAAGCCGCCATCAGCTTGAAACGACGCGAGGTGAACGCGCGACAACTAACCGAGTCATAGTGCTGTTTTTCCAGAGAACCATGGATGCCGGCGTAGATGAGACGCGCCGCACTGATCGACCACCCGCCGAAACCCGGGAGGTACACAAGGCCCTGGTCCGCGCGGGTGTAATAGTGCTCGGCCTCGGTAACGAGCCGCCGAACCAGCCGCTGTACGTCGCCACCAAACGTGGGCAGCGCCAGCCATGCAGCGACATCCAGACCTTCCTCAGTGCACCAATCAAGGGGCAAGTAGAGACGCCCCTGGCGTGCATCATCGCCGATATCTCGCGCGATATTCGTGAGTTGCATGGCTATTCCGAGGTCGCACGCACGCTCGAGCTCAAAGCGACGCTGCGCCCCAAGCACCCAAGCGCAGAGAACACCGACCGTCGATGCTACTCGCACGCAGTAGGCTTTCAGATCCTCGATACGCATGTAGCGTCGACCCTCAAGGTCCCAGGCGAAACCTTCAAGTAAAAAGTCGAAAGGTCCGCGCGGCAGGCCGGTTTGCGCACAGACCCACGCGAGAGCGGCTTCGGTATTGCCCATGGGTTGTCCGGCAAACACGCGGTCAAGCCGAGTGGTCAAGTGGGCGAGGGCGGCTTGAGCCGCGTCGGCACTAGGCGCTTCGTCGACGGCATCATCGGCCTCCCGACAAAATGCGTAAACGGCGGCAAGACGTTCGCGCAATGCTGGCCCGAGCAAGCGTCCGGCGGTCGCGAAGGAGCGAGAGCCTCGACTCAACACGTCGAGACAATGCGCCTGGAGTGCCTCCGGCAGGCGCGGCGCCCTAGGGTCCGCGCCCCATGCCCTCTCCCTGAAACCCATAGTAAGGGGTTTTAGCTAGCTTAGCAGGCGGGCGCTATCCGCCCGAGCGCCGCCGCACCAAGACCGCCGAGCTGCTCCCGAATACTACCCTGCTCGGCCAACGCTTGATTAATGCCGAGCTCAAGCTCGCGCCGCAGGTAGGGCGCAAGCGAGCGGTTCAGGCTCTCAGCTACGTTCAGATCATCGCAAAGCAATGGCGAGGTGCCGCAAAGTTCGGTAACGATGTCAACATTCGTGAGGCGGAAGTCGGTGATACGCGCTTGCAAGATATCGCCGGAAGCGCGGGGCGCCGTACAGTAAGCCGCCCGCAGCTCCACCTGAAACGATCGCAACAGCACCTCAAGGTCCGGCATGCCAAGGCTGCTCGTGCAGACGATACCGCTCGATTCACCCGCAAAGGGATACCTCACCACCGACGCAAGAGGCCCGGTGCTCGTCTGGCTCACCACAGCCCCGGGTACGCTTTCGAGTCCAACTAAGTCGCAGCTAAGTCCTTCGAATCCGAAAGGGGCCACGTCCAGTGGGGTCACTGCACCGTCCCTGTCACGCAAAAACGATTGACTACGCGTATCAATGCGCACGTTTGTACCCTGAATGAAGGCATCTATTTCGCGGGTCAGCAGGTTCGCCGGGTTCACCGCGTCAAGGCCGCTGCCCACGACATCTTCCAACTGAGCACACGCTGGGCCCCCAAGCGCGAACAACAGCCCGAGAGCTATCCATCTGCGCGCACGGGTTCTGGCAATTGAAGTCGTAATTTCGATGAAGCGCATGCGAAGCATCAAATCTCCAAGATTTAAGTGTGACAAGAACCTGTGCGGCTTGTAACCACGCAGGGGAGCTTTGTTCAAAATGCCCCTGGGGGGTTCGGGGGCGAATCCCAAACGCCCACCCCCCTAACCAACTTTGCTGCGAAATGTTAGGCCCTCGAGCCCCACTGAAGGGGCTGTACCACTGGAACTGTTCAGGGGGCCTTTTACACGCATGCCCCCGGGTTTACGGGAGTGAATCCCGCAAACCCTCCCCCAAAAACCTAAAGCCGGCAAGCGGGTCCCCAACGCCCACTTGCTTCTTTCCGCAGCGTTTTTGCTTTCTGGACCCCCTGAACGGTTACGTACCACTTCGTTACCTCAAAGGTAACTGTTACCGGGGCATGGTTGCAAACTCACCCCGAAAGTTCGGGATTCACGCCCGAATATGCTGTCTCAAAAACCCGAAAGCTGCGCGCGCCCCCCCATGCACGCTTGCCCTCTGCCGCGGACCTTTTAACGTGGCCTACGCCCTAAACACCTGCCCCCCCCCCACAACAGTGCCTGAGCTTCACATAGGCATCAGCGCCCACTTAGCCTTTTCTGTAGAATTGTCGCGTGCTCGCCCCTCTGAGCGCCCACCTTTCGCAACGCGCCCGGGCCTCGCTCTGAGGCCCTGCAGGGGATATACCGGAGCCTCGATGGACTACCGCGGCGCGCATATCCTCTCAACCACGCAGTTTCAGCTTGCAGATCTAGACAGGCTTTTCACACTGGCGGACGCCCTCAGACCCTACGCCGAAGGCAAAGTGCGCACGCAGGTCCTTGAAGGCGCCGTTCTTGTGAACCTCTTTTTCGAACCGAGTACGCGCTCGCGTATTTCGTTTGGCGTCGCATTCAATCGCTTGGGGGGACATGTCCGCGACACCACTGGCGTAGCCTTTTCCTCCATGGCCAAGGGCGAGAGCCTCGAAGATACCGCGCGCGTCATTGGAGGCTACGGCGACATCGCTGTGCTGCGCCACCCCGAGGAGGGATCGGTCGCCGCCTTTGCTGGTGCAAGCACCGTACCGGTGATCAACGGCGGCGACGGCCCCGGCGAGCACCCGACCCAGGCCATTCTTGACCTCTACACTATGACCCGTGAACTCGGGCAACCCCTACGCGGGCTCGCGGGCAGCACGATAGTTTTTGTCGGCGACTTGAAGTACGGCCGCACAGTCCATTCGCTCGCGAGACTCCTGGGGCTGCTCGATGCGACGCGCTTCATCTGTGTGGCGCCCCCCGCGGTACAACTGCCCGAACACTTAAAGCGCGCGCTCGAAAGCCGCGGTCACCAAGTCGAAGTGAGTTCAGATCTGGACAGCGCGTTGGCGAGCGCCGATGTCATCTACAGCACACGCATTCAACAAGAGCGCTACCCAAGTGCAGCAGATGCCGAAAGGGCTCGGGGTCGTTTTTCCATCAACCGCGCCCGCTTCGACGCACTTGCACCAGCGCATGCAGTCATTCTACACCCCTTGCCCCGCGACAGTCGCCCGGAGGCCAACGAACTCGACGACGATCTTACCCACCATCCACGCCTCGCCGTCTTTCGCCAAGCGGACAATGGTATCCCCACCCGCATGGCGCTCTTTGCGCTCGTTCTCGGGGTCGAAGACGACATCGATGCCACATCTAGCCCGGTGAAATGGCACCGCAATCCTCAACGCTGAGCGTCTGGTGTTCAATGCCGCGCTCGTGCGTTCAAGCGAGCCCCTGGCGTCTTGGGCACCAGCTCGCGCTCAACGATACCGCACACTTTCTCGGTTCGATGGCACCCAAGACGACGAGGTCGCGCTCCAAAAGTCCGCGACCGTATGCGATACCAGACGCATAGAGCAGGCATGGACGTACGGACCGCAGATGACACCCCAAACGCAACTGTCGGGGAATCTTTTAGTAACAATACCGGGGAGCTCTTGGGAGCGAGTCCCGCGACACGGTGAGTGTTGCGCATGAATGCATCCTAAACACTGTAACTGTTCAGGGTGGCATTTTACACGCATGCCCCCGGGTTTACGGGAGCAAATCCCGCAAACCCGGGGGCATGCGTGTAAAACTTACCCCTTTATTGCTGAGGTGTGGTATTGCGTTGTCTATGCGTATTGTTGTCGGAATCGATTTCGGAACAAGTGGTGACTTAGCACTGCGCGATGCCCTGCGGCTGCTTGAGGTCGCACCGACAGCCGAGCTACACCCGGTGTACGTGATGTCGCTCACCGAGGGCAGCGAGGCGTTGAGCTTGAACGCGCTTCACACCAAGCTCAACGACACAACCTCCCGTTTAGAGCATCATATTGAGGCGATTGTGGCTGAAGCTGCCCTCGCCACAGGCGACGGAGCGGCGGTGACCCCGTCCGGCACGACACCGAGCGCCTCCGATAACCAAGACGGCGACCGTGCCATGTCTTTACATGTACGTCTTAGCGATGATGTTGCCGACGCACTTATTCAGGTGGCGGTAGATGTGGAAGCACAGCTCATCGTTGTTGGAACGCGCGCACGGGGGCGCGTTTCTCGACTTATTTTGGGCTCAGTAGCGGAGGCGCTGGTGCAAAACGCTCCGCTTCCCGTTTTGGTCGCCCGCCCGACAGAGCTGGCATCTCGGGCGAAGACGCCACGCCCCGAACCAGGCCGTCCCGGCGAGGATTTGCACGCCCGCAGTCTAAGCTGGACCTCGAGCCGGCTTTCCTTCCGCGGACGCGACACCCAAAAAATCGCTGGGCTCGTCTAAGTTTGCAGCGGCGCTACGAAGCGCGCACCCGCAGCCGACCGGCCCACGGCGCAATATCTGAAGCGAACCACAGCGTAAGCACACAAAAAAGCCCTGGCGGCCTCCTTCATTGGAAGCCGTCAGGGCTTTGCGCGTCTTTTGCTTCAGCCGAACCCGAAAGGCCCTGAGATGGGGCCCACCGGATGTGCCTCTAGCGCGAGCGAGGTGTTACTCGCGGAAGGGCGCGCAGACCAGGGCGCCCGCACGACGGGATCCACTCACGAGCGCTTCGTCGCAGTTGGCGATGTCATCTGCGCAACCGCACACGCCACTCTCAAGGCAAACGCTACCTGACAGTGCATCTTCGCAGAAGGTGTCGTTCGCGCACACGCAGGAGCCTGCGTCACTGCAGCGCTCGTTCTCACCGCAGTGTTCGTCACTGCCGCAACCGCAGAAGCCTGAGCTTAGGCACACGGGCAACAGGCCTTCGTTGAAGCCTTCGCAGTACTCGGTGGTGCAGGCGCAGCGGTTGGTGTCGGTGTTGCACACGAGGCCGCCTGAGCAGTCGTCGTTCTCTTCGCAACCACAACGCGTGTCGTCAGCGACGCAAACGCCACCTAAGCCAGGAATGCCTGATTGGGAGGGACACACCGCCGGGTCGCAGGCGGCGGTTGCCACACACTCGCCCGCGTCGCTGCAGGAAACGTCTTCATTGGGCAGTGTTAAGAGGCATACCGTGACCGCCTGGTCGTCGAGGTCCACAGCGTCCACCTTCTGCGGACAAAGTTCAGGATCCGTAGCAGCATCTTCGATGGTTGCGCAGCGGTTACGGCCGAGGACCGTGACGCAGGTCTGCGGATCAGGGCATGCGTTGTCAGCGTCGCAGTAACGCGTCAGCGCAAGCGCGGGGAGCTTGCAGTCGTCATTCTCGAGGCAGCTCACGCAGCGGTTGAGCCCGGTGTCGCAGTACGCCATCTGCGTGATGACGCCTTCGGTCCCGGATGCGCAGTCAAGAACCGCGTCACACGTGTACTGGCAGATTGCGGGGGCGACGAGCGTCGGGCCGGTAGGATCAACGGGAGCCGTCGGGTCCGTGGGGTCGATTGGAGCGGTGGGATCGGTCGGGCCGGTCACTTCGGGGTCGCTATCGCCACACGCGTGCAGTGACAGCACTATGCCAGATAGCGCGAGTGCGATGCCGAATGGCCGCAATCTTTCGGTGAAGGTAAGCTGCATAATATGTTGCATGAAAGGGGTTAAGGCGCACAAAGCGCCTGGCATCAGAGGCTGGACCAAATGCCTCCGCCCCGTCAAGCATCGCGTTTACCTCAGTCGCGGGGGGCTCAGTTGATGGTGAGGGTGCCGCGCCAGACGGCGTAGCCGTCGACATTGACGAGCACGGGACCGGTCGTGGCAGCGGGAGGTAACGCAATGACAATGCGGTCGGCTGCCAGCTCGACGAGGGGGAGGTCCTGGCTCACGCCGCTCACGCGGACGGTCACGCGCTCGGCGGTGACTTCACTGAAGCGGCCGTGCAGCGTCACCTGCGCGCCCGCGGGTGCGGGGTTGGGTTCAACACGTGTCACGGTGACCGACGTCGTGGTGGGCTGAGCCGCTGGCGTAGCAGCTGGCACCGCCGTTCCACTCTCTACCGCTTCGCCTTCGGTGGTGCCGCGCACGGTCAAGCGCCCAGCCCAGACTTCCTCGCTGCCTTCGAACACCCGCACACTGCCAGTCCGCGCGCCTTCGGGTACGACAACCACCAGGCCGCCGTCTCGAACTTCCGCGACCCGGACACGGGCAGCCGCACCCGCAAAACCTACCATGAGCGCCGAGGTATCGACGTTTTTGAGCGCGCCCTTCAACAACACGGTTTCACCGAGGTCTACTGTGCTGGGCTCGGGGGTGAGCTGAAGCTTGTTGTCCTTGCCCGCCTTAAACGAGCTAGACGACGACATTTTACCCGAAGTCTGGAACGAGCACGCGCCTAGTAGGCTCGCGAGCGCCACGCTCAAACCGAGCCCCCGTCGCGGCGCGAGGCTCCTGACCCGCCGCGCACCCCCGGTGGCCCCGCGGGCCTCGGCTTCAGCTTCCGGCGTCGCGGCTGGAAGCACTCGCACTGAATGCAGCGGGTCGGGCAGGACGCGCGCAAGGCGATGGAAAAAACGAACGCTTACGGCGTGATGGCGGTCGGACTCGGACATGCATCCGTTGTAGCGCGCGAAGCCGATCGAGGCGACATTACCGTGCGCAGGCTGCCCGAAAAAAAGAACCGGCAGGGCGCATGGAGCGCGCGCGGGGTAAGGGCTTAGGCCTGCTTCGCCGCGTCGCCAAATGCCTGAGCACACCTCCAGACGCACGCGGGATGCGGGCTGCACCGCGCGCATCCCCGGTTTCTAGATGCCGCTTGTGAACACGCCGACAGGCCGCGTATAGACGCGGAAACCTGATCAGCTTCAGCCACGCGCTGTCGGCGCCGGACGCCGGGTCCCGTACGCGACAAATGCTCGGCGGAGGCCCCTGGAACTGGGCCCTACCTGCACGAACGCCGCGGTGCTCTACCAGGTGCACCGCCAACTTGGACCCCGTTGTCGGGTTTTCCGTCAGCTGCGGGTGCCTGCGCAGGCTATTTAAGCGTGGTGACGACCACCGCCTGGCGGTCGCGCTTGCGCCGACGGCGCGAAGCTTCTGCTTCTTTTTTGCGCTTTGCGATCGACGGCTTCATGAAATGGCGTCGGCGCTTCAGTTCACGCAGAATGCCTTCCGCCGCAAGCTTACGCTTCAGGTTCTTGATGGCCCGCTCAAGTCCGCGGTCGCTGACGGCAACCTCAAGAGGTCTGCCTTGGATGGTATCGCCTAAAGCCATAATCGCGTCTTCACTCCACAAAGCCTAAACGGCATAAAACACAACAGCACGCAGAAACCCAACAGCACGCAGCGCCCGACGGCTCCCAGCTTCAGACGGTTCACAGCCCAGCCGTGCGGGATAGAACGTCAGCCGTACGAGGCCTCGTCACCCAAGGCCTAGCGGCTGCGGGCTGCGGCCACGCTGCAACGCCGCTCCCAGCGTTCTCGGCGGCCAAAAGTGCCACAAGGCCGACTAAAGCGCAAGCTCGGGAGGCCTAGAGCGCACACGCGGGAGCCCCGTGTCCCGAGCCCACAGACCTTTTTTCCCTCCGGCGCCGAACTCCGGTTAAACTAGGGTTTTGACTCAAGGCCGCAGGGAACCGATTCATGCACTTTCTCCACCCAGAACATGATGAACAGCTCGAACTTTCCCTCGATGATGTTTTCCTCTTGCCTGGGTACTTCGAAGGCACTTCTCGACTCGGTGTCGACCTAACGCCAACCGACTTTCGCGGCGGCTCCCACCCGATCGTCTCCGCCAATATGAACGCCGTCACCGGCAAGCGCATGGCCGAGACCATGGCGCGCTACGGGGGCCTCGGCGTGCTGCCGCAGGACATGGCGCTTGAGACCGTCGAACGCATCGCGCAGCACGTGAAGCACGCGCACCCCCGCTTCGACACCGCCCTCAGCGTCACCGCAAGCGCGACCGTTCGCGATGTTCAAGGCATCATTCGCAAGCGCGCCCACGGCATGGTGGTGGTGATCGACGAGGGCCATCGGCCTATCGGCATCCTGACGCAGGCGGATCTGACGGGCTGTGACCAGTACGCGAGCGCCCACGCCGTGATGTCCCGCAACGTGGTGTCGCTCAGCGACCAGGTCGACAACCGCGAGGCGTTCGCCACGATGGAAAAGCACCGCTTGCGGGCCGCCCCCGTCGTCAATTGTGGCGGTCAGCTAATCGGCGTGCTCACGCGGGCAGATGCGGTGCGGCTAGAAGTGATGCGCCCAACGCTGTCACCCGAAGGCCAGCTCATGGTGGCAGCGGCGGTGGGCATCGCCTCGTCGGGCATCACCCAACAGGCTGGTGCGCTCATCGAAATGGGGCTTTCCGCTTTGGTGATCGACACTGCCCACGGCCACCAGCGGCGCATGCTCGAAGCCATCGCCGCGGTGCGCAAGATAGCCCCCCGACAGATGCCGATTATCGCGGGCAACGTCTGCACCACCGAGGGCACACGCGCGCTGATCGAAGCGGGTGCGGACATCATCAAGGTGAATGTAGGCCCCGGCGCTATGTGCACCACCAGAATGCAGACCGGCGTCGGCCGGCCGAGTTTTTCATCGGTTCTGGCGTGTGCCCGCGCGGCCAAGGCTTTAGGCAAGCACGTGTGGGCGGACGGCGGGGTGCGCAAGCCGCGGGATGTGGCGCTTTACCTCGCCGCCGGTGCCTCGCGGGTGATGGTCGGCACTGCCTTTGCTGGCACCTACGAGTCACCGGGCGACATCGTCATCGACAGTGAAGGCCGCAGCTATAAGGAAAACTACGGCATGGCTTCGGCACGCGCCGTCGAGGAGCGAACCCGCGGTCTCGGCGCGTTCGAAGTGGCTCAGAAGCGCTTTTTTCGTGAAGGTATCTCGACGTCACGCATTTACCTGCGCCCCGGCGAAGAAAGCGTGGGCGCAGCACTCACCCACATGATCACCGGCCTACAGAGCGCGCTCACCTATGTCGGCGCGACCGACCTTGAGGCGTTCACGACCTCAGCGACCGTCGGCGTGCAAACCCGCGGCGGCTTCGTTGAAGGCACGCCCCACGGCCAAGTGTTCGGCTAAGTACCGGGCGTCACACCCTCTCGCCAGGGGACGCACACGTCAACGCCCGCGGCATGAGCGCAGACGCACGCCTAAGCTGCTCGGGCGTTTTGGCCGAAAGTGCCGCGCCTGGTCTAGCCACGCGTCCCGGGCGTCCGGGGGACACGGCCTGTCGACTCAGTCCTCGGCAATAGGTGTCCTCGGCAATAGGTGTCACTGTGTGCTACGGGCTCGGCCTTAGGGGGTTGGCCGAGCAAAAGCGAGTGCCTAGACGGACCGCGGAGCAGTCACTCCGAATGCACGGCCAAAGACACGCGCGCAAGCGCGGCCTCACGGGGACTTTGGGGGTGGACACGTGCAGCAAATTGCTAGCTTAGACTGGGTTGTAATCTCGGGTTATTTCGCGCTGATCATCGTTATCGGCGTCGTGGTTTCTCGTCGGACGAGTAGCGGCGAGGACCTTTTCCTGGCGGGACGCTCGCTGACGCTGCTGCCCGTCGGACTGTCTCTCTTCGCCTCGAATATTTCGAGCACCACCCTCGTGGGCCTCATGGGACAGGCCTACACCAGCGGCCTTTCCGTCGCGAACTACGAGTGGATGGCCGCCATCATTTTTATTTTCATGGCGGCGGTCACCGTGCCGGTTTTCCTGAAGAACCGGCTCAACACGGTGCCGGAGTTTCTGCTCAAGCGCTTTGGCGTGGTGGCGCAGCGCTACTTTTCCGGCCTGACCATTCTGGTTTCCCTCGCCGTGGATACCGCCGGCGGGCTCTACGCGGGCACGCTCATCCTGCAGAGCCTCTTTCCCGAACTGCCGTTTTTAGGCACCGCGGTGACGATGGCGCTGTTTGTCGGGCTCTACACCGCTATCGGCGGCCTCAAGGCTGTGGTGTACACCGACATGCTCCAGGCGCTGGTGTTGGTCGTCGGCGCGGCGTTGATGCTGTTCGTTGTCATGGGCCGCTTCGACTTTTCGCTGACGGCGGTCACGGCGTCGCTGCCCGAGGGGCATTTCTCCCTCATGCAGCCCTGGGACGACACCACCCTCCCCTGGATCGGCACCGTCTTCGGCCTGCCCATCATCGGCCTCTACTTCTGGTCGATGAACCAGTACATCGCCCAGCGTGTTCTCGCGGCACGCGATATTGAGCACGCGCGCCTGGGCTGTACCGTCGCGGGCTACCTCAAGCTAACGCCGCTCTTTTTGATGGTGCTTCCCGGCGCCCTGGCACCCGTGCTCTTCCCCGCCCTTGAAGAACCAGACCAGGTCTTCGCCAAACTGACGCTTGAAGTGCTGCCCGCGGGGATTCGAGGCCTTGTGCTCGCCGGCCTGATTGCGGCAATCATGTCGAGCCTCGACAGCACGCTCAACTCCGCGTCCACGCTGATACTCCATGACTTCCTGCTGCCCATGCGCGACGGCCACATGTCTGACCGAGCGCGGCTTTGGTTCGGCCGCATCTCGACCTTTGGCCTGGCGGTACTGGCCGCACTCTGGGCGCCGCTGATTGCCAACTTTCACGGCCTTTTTGCTTATTTGCAGCAGGTGATGGCGTACCTCGCCCCCCCGGTAGTCGTCGTATTTATCTGGGGCATCTTCACCCAGACGGGCTCTCGACGCGCGGCGATGTTCACCATGATCCCCATGCATGTCGTGGGCATTGCGTGCTTGATCGCCAACCACCTGGGCCTGCTACCGCTTCACTTCACCGTGCACGCGGCGGTGCTCGCTGTGATCGCGTGCGTGCTTTACGTCACGCTCGCCAAATCGATGGCCGAAGCGCCTACCGCCGCAAAGGGCGCCGAGCCCCTCAAGCACTGGCAGTTCAGCTGGACCCGGCCGATTCGCCAAGCCGGCCTGTGGCGCGATTACCGCGCGCACAGCGCAGCGCTGCTGGTGCTCGTCGCCCTGATGCTCGTGTTCTTCTGGTAGCGAACACTGCCCGCCAGAACCGGGGCGCCCACGGGAAGCGTGCTGGCTCTGAGACGGGACCTCATTGCGCCGAGCGTCAGCTGCGGGTGTCGGCTTGGCGGGTGTCGGCTTGGAAGTGGAGGCGATGCAGGGCGGTGTAGAGGCCGCCGCGCGCCAGAAGCTCGGCGTGGGTGCCCGCCTCCGCCAGGCGGCCGGCGTGCATCACCAGGATGCGGTCCGCCGTCTGAATGGTCGAGAGGCGGTGCGCGATGATGAGCGCTGATTTCCCCGCCAACACCCGGGCGGTGGCGAGGTCGAGCTGCGCTTCGGTTTCTGAGTCCAACGATGCGGTGGCTTCGTCGAGCAGCACAAAGGGCCTTCCCGTGGCCAGCGCGCGCAACATGGCCACGAGCTGCCGCTGGCCGGCACTCAAGTTGGCGCCGCCCTCCTCGATAGGCCGGTTCGGGTCACCAAGCGCACCGAGCAGCTCCGTCCCGACGCCCGCAGCCGCCAGGCGCTGCATCACGTCCGCCACCGCGCCGTCATCAGGGGTCGCGCTTCCGAGCGCCAGATTTTCCGCCAGCGTCCCTGCAACGAGATAAGGGCTTTGGGGCACGTAGGCGAAATGCGCGCGGGCCTCCGCCGTGGGCATCGCGCCAAGGTCAACGCCACCTAGCGTGATGCGACCGGTGCTCGGGTCGAAAAAGCGCAGCACCAGCGACATCAGCGTAGATTTTCCCGAGCCCGTCGCGCCCACAATGGCAACGACCTGGCCCGGCGCCACGGCAAACGAGACATCCTCCAGGGTGGTTTGCCCGGGCACGTAGGCAAACCCCACGCCCTCGAAGCGCACCTCTGGTGGCTGTGCAGCGGCAGGAAGCGGAAGTGCCGCAGGCTGCAACGCGGCGCCAGCCCGCACGCCAACTTGGGCAGAAGTGGCGTGCTTCTGCCGCGCAACGCCGGGGTCGAGGTCGTTCTGGGAGAGCAGGTCATGGATGCGCTCGGCGGAAGCGAGGGCGCTCTGAAGCACGGTGTACTTGGTCGCCAAGTCTCGGATAGGCGTAAAGAAGCGCTGAATGTATTCGTAAAACGCCACCACCGTGCCGACGGTCAGCGCCGAGCTAAGCGCGTCTGCACCCATGAGGCGCGCGGCGGCGTAGGCCAACGTCGCCGCAATGCTTGCCGCTGCTATCGATTCGACCACCGAATAGAGCAGCGCGTCGTAGCGGATAGAGCGCATGTAGGCGCCGCGCAGGTCCTGATTGATGGCGCGGTATTCCAGCGCGAAGTCGGGCCCCACCGCGAGTGACCGAATCAAAGGAAGGCCGCTGACCTGCTCGGCCAGGTGGGCATTGAGGACCGAGATTTTCGTACGAATCTCCCGGTAAGCGTCGCGGGCGCGGCGGCGCAGCCAGGTGACGAAGAGCAGCATCGGCGGCAGCGATAACAAGGCCACAATGCTGAGCTCCCAGTCGATAGCCACCATAAAGACCACGACGAGCGCCACCGTGAGCAGGTCCGTGAATGCGGTAATGGCCCCGGAGGCGAAGAGCTCGCCGAGGTTGTCGACATCGGTGGTGAGGCGCGTCACGAGCCGACCTAGCGGCGTGCCATCGAACACGCGGACGTGCAGCCGCTGTAGGTGTGAAAACACAGCTAGGCGTAGGCGTGCCACCGCGCGCTGCCCCGCATACTGCAACGCGTAGGTCTGGGCGAAGCGCACCACGAACTCGCCAGCGATCACCAGCGCGAAGAAGCCAACCACATTGAGCAATGCGGGCAGGCTTTCTTCAACGAGCGCCGCATCCACCGCCTGCTTGATGAGCCACGGCTGAAGCAGCCCAAGGGCCGACATCAGCGGCATCAAGATCAGCGCCAGCAGCAGCCAGTGCCATTCGGGTTTGGCGTAGGACGCAAAATAAGCCAGCAGCCGCAGGTCGCGACCTTCCTGGATGGCGCGCTCTGGCCGCAAGCCGCCAATGCCGAGGACATCGCTGCCCGCCGGGGGGCTCTGGGTGCGGCCCCAAAGGTCGAGCAGCCAGGCCTTCATCGCGCGGCGCCTCGCAGGACAAGGCCCGCTTCAAGTGCCTGTCTTTCGGCCAAACGCGCGTAGATGCCTCCCTTGTCCGTCAGCTCGCCGTGGGTGCCCTCTTCGACCAATGCGCCGTCCTCTAAGACAAAAATCCGGTCGGCGAGCGCTGCCGCCGACGCCCGATGGGTGATGAGCACAACGGCGTGCTGCGCCGCAAGCGCCCGTAGCGTGCCCAAAAGATGGCGCTCCGTCACCGCATCCACCGCACTTATTGGGTCGTCGAAAACCATCACCGGCGCGCGGGCGAGAAGCGTGCGCGCCAGCGCCAAGCGCTGCGCTTGGCCGCCCGAGAGCTGAACGCCGCGCTCGCCGACCAGCGTGTCGAGCCCCTGCGGCAGGCTGGTGATGTCCGGGCCCAGCCCCGCGTCTTGCAGCGCAGCGAGCAGCTCTGCCTTGCCGATGGCCGGGTCGAAACGCCCACCGACGAGCAGATTGCGCCGCAGGCTCGTGGAGAAAAGCGTCACCTCCTGGGCGCAAAGCTGAATGCGCTGCGCGAGCCCCGCCTCACTGAGGTCGCTGAGCGCGTGCGGGCCGAATACCGCCGTGCCCGACGTAGGCAGAAGTCGCCCCGCAAGCAGCTTGGCCAGCGTGCTCTTGCCGGAACCCGACCGCCCAACCAACGCCACAAGCCCCTGCGCCGGCAAACGCAAGCTCACATCGCGAATCACCTGCGGGCCGAGCGCGTGCGTGCTGGCCGCAGCGCTAGGTGCAGGCGATTCAGGCGCGGCTTGGTTAGATGCTTTGGTGCCCGCCCGGAGGTGGCTGAGGCCGGTTGCCTTGGCGTTCGCCGCCTGTGCGCTGCCGGTGGGTGTCGCCCGGGCAGGCGGGACATGCTGGGCGGCAAACGCGGCGGCGGTGGCCTGATGCGCGCCGTAGGCGTAGCTCACGCGTTCTAGGCTCAAGCGCGCACCCGCCTCCGGGGGCGGCGCGAGTGAACCCCGCGCGGTTTCCGGTGCGAGCAACACCTCTTGCAGACGCACCAGCGACGCGCGTCCGCGCTGCAGCACGGCCAGCAAAAAGCCGACGGCCATTGAAGGCCAAACCAGCTGGCCCAGATAGGCGTTAAACGCGACGAACTCGCCAATCGTCAGCTCGCCGGTCAGCACCATGCTGCCTCCCCGCCAGATTACGAGCAGGGTCCCCGCCGCCGTCAGGAGCGAGAGCAAAGGCCACAGGAACGCCCGCAAACGCACGAGAGAGAGGTGGTCCCGTAGCAGGCGGTCATTGAGACTGGAGAAGCGGCGACGCTCGTTGTCCTCAAGGCCGTAGGTGCGTTGAATGCGAATCCCGCGAATGAAGTTTTCCAGGCGTGTTGAGAGCGCACCTGTCGTTGTAGCGATGGCGTGCGAACGCTTGAAGAGCCCGCGGCCGAGCCCCCGAGCAACCAAGACGAACCCCGGATAAGGCAGGAGCGCCCACAGCGTCAGCGTGGGCGATAGCGTGAACATGAGCGCTAGCGCCAAGCCGTACGCCAGCACGGTGTTGACCAGATTCATGCCGCCAAAGCCGACGAGCGTACGCACATTGGCCATATCGCTCGTGGCCCGGCTCATCATCTCGCCACTGCCAAGCACCGCGACGAAGCGTTCGTCGATGCGCTGGAGCTTGACGCAAAGCGCATTGCGCAAGTCGAACTCGGTCTGCCGGCCAACATGAAAGATCACCAGTCTTGAGGCAGTCCGCACAACCCACAACGCAGCGGCGACAACAACGACCCAAGCCGCCGCCACGACCACGGCGCGCAGCCGCTGTTCGCGCAACGCATCGATGGCGCCCTTAAGCAACCACGGTATCGACTTATCGAGACCGTTTGTCGCCGCGAGCAAGACCGCGCCCACACCCAGTTGCCGGCGGTACGGTCGAACGATCTCCCAAAGCGTGTACCTCACCGCCGCGCCAACCTAGCACAGCCCGAACCCTGAAGAGCCCCGCCCCTACCCGCACCCTTGCGAATTCGGCCGTCGCGGTGTGGCCTACACAGCCAGGCTCCACCTGTTCGTCACCGCGTTAGTGCAGCGGAGAAGGCGGACCGAGCATCACGGTGACGCCCGGGTCGGCACCGGTCATGCTGCTGGGCGACTGTTCGAGACACTGGAGTTCGGCGAGTTCCAAGGCGTAGACGTTCGCGTCCGTGTAGGCCCGCACGCAGCCCTCCACCCTGAAAGGGTCAGCGGCGAAGGCATTGCACGCTGCGCTAGAGCGGTCGTTGTTTGAGATGCGGAGAAGGCATTCGTTAAATCGCGCTTCCGACTCGACGAAATGCGCGACCCAGCGCCGGTTCCCGGCGGGGGCAAAGGCGCCTTGGCCAGAGGTCTGAGCACCCGATGTGCCACCGAATGACTTGCTATTGTTTGGCTGGCCGCACGCCGCGTCGAGATCGTCGAGTTCGCGCGCGAAAGCCTGCTCAGAGTTCACCTCCACAAACACACTCCGGCACGTCTCCGCCTGGCGACCAACATCAAAGGAGGTACTTGCCGAGCCATCAACGGGGCCTCCGAAGCTGGTGTTAGACGTGCCCCCACCAAAGGCACTGCCCCCGGAGCCAAAGCTGTTGTTACCTTCGGCCATAAGATCGCGCTCACGTTCGGCGTCTTCAATGCGTATTTCGAGTTCGCGCGTGTCGGCACCGGCCTCCGAGCGCAGACGCCTCAGCGCAGAGATACGCGCTTCAACCTGATAGCGGTAGAGGTCGATATTCTGGACCGCGCAGTTGCAGAAGCTTGAACGCTCCTGCACAAGTTCGGCGACCTCCCGCGCGACCGCCTGGGAATCATGGGGGTCGACGGGCGCACGTCCGGGCGCCCGGCCTACGCCCCGCTCGTCTTGGACGGACACGCAACCCCAAGCCAGAAGCACCGTCAGGGCCGAGCCCACGCACCCCCGCAATGGGCCCACATGCCTACGCGTGCCCGCCTTCGGGAAGGCTGGCTGAGTAACTGCACACGTCTCGGCAACGTTCACCCACTTTGAGTCCATATTCATGCGCGGCATCAAAGCACACACAGTGGCACATTGCACTACAATGAATTGCCCTATTTTCAGCATAAGTACGGCTCGGTGAGCCGGCTAGTGACCTAGCCAGTAGCTCCCCGAGCATCCTATTGAAGTAGGCCCAAACACACTGCGCCTCCAAAAATATTGCCTTAAACTGCACGTGGGGGCCCAGCACCCGTTGGCGCTTCCCTGCGGCATTTTCGCCCTTAAAAGCTCCGGAACGTTCACGCTGGGTGCGCGGGTTAAGGGCTTGAGCATTGTACGGCCACGCAACCGCACTGCGTTTACCCACGCACTGGATTTACCCGTTGATATCAGCGTGTAACGGGTTTGATGTGGAGTTCCAGCAACTGCTCAGGGCTCACGCCCGCAGGCGCACCGGTCATGATGTCGTTGCCTTTCTGGGTCTTTGGAAAGGCGATTACGTCGCGAATCGATTCGGTCTCGCAGGCGAGCATCGCAAGTCTGTCCATGCCGATGGCGATACCGCCGTGAGGCGGCGCGCCGAACTTCAGGGCATCGAGCAGAAAGCCAAACTTTTCTTGCGCCTCGTCGCCGCTCATCCCGAGCACGCGGAATACCCGGGCTTGCAGCTCTGGATCGTGGAGTCGTATCGAGCCGCCACCGATCTCGAACCCGTTTAAGACAAGGTCATAGCGATGGCAGAGCACCTTGGCGGGGTCTGATTCGAGCAACGCCGCACTTTCGTCCGTCGGGCGGGTGAACATGTGGTGGGCGGCCACGAAGCGCTTTTTGTCCGCGTCGTACTCGAAGAGGGGTGGCTGGGTGACCCAGAGAAAGTTCCATTTTCCACCGCTTCCAGACTCAGGAATCAGACCGAGCTGCTTGCCCAAGTGCAGGCGCAAGTTGGCCATGATCATGTGCGTGCGGTCGGTAGGGCCAAACTGAAAGAGAATGAGGTCGCCCGGCTGCGCGCCGGTCGCTTCATGCACCGCTGCGATAAAGTCCGGGCTGGCGAACTTCGCCAAGGGCGACTGCTCCCACGTGCGGCCGTCAGCGCCCACTTTGGCGCGCGCAAGCCCTCCGGCACCTAGCTGCTTCACGTACACCTCAAGCTTGTCGAGGTCCGAGCGCGAAAACGTGTGGCTCGCCGGCACAACGAGCGCTTTGACGATTTCCGGCGGCAAGTCCCGGCGGTACGCTCCGCTCGCAAACTTCTCTGCAAGGGGAGTCAACATGGGTATGCCGCCGCCCCCATGCGCCACGGCAAGCTCGGTCAGGTCGGTATGCTCAAGGCCGAAGCGCAGGTCAGGCTTGTCGTTGCCGTACTTGGTCATCGACTCGGCAAACGCCAAACGCGGCAACTTGCCACTGGGGTAGAGGTCCAGAAGCTCAACCCCGAGCACCTCGCGCCAAAGGCGAAAGACCAGCCCCTCGATGAGCGTGAACAGGCTCTCTTCGTCGATGAAGCTCGCCTCGATATCGATCTGCGTAAACTCGGGCTGCCGGTCGATGCGCAGGTCTTCGTCGCGAAAGCAGCGGACGATTTGGAAGTAACGGTCGTAGCCGCCCACCATAAGCAGCTGCTTAAAGAGCTGGGGGCTCTCGGCGAGCGCGTAAAAATGCCCAGGATTGATGCGCGCCGGTACCAGGAAGTTGCGCGCGCCGCCCGGCGTATACTTGACCAGGAAAGGCGTTTCGATCTCGATGAAGCCAGCGTCGTGCAGGTAGGTCCGCGTTTGTTGGTTGAGCTGCGAGCGTCGCATCAAGTTGCGCTGCAAACTGGGACGCCGCAGATCGAGGTAGCGATACGCCAGGCGCTTGTCTTCGCCGGTCTCGATGTCGTCTGCGATGACAAAGGGGGGCGTCTCCGAACGGCTCAGCACCTCGGCGCGCGTCGCAAGCACCTCTACATCGCCCGTGGGCAGCCGCGGGTTGCGCATCTGCGCCCGGTCACGCACACGCCCCTTGATGGCCAGCACCCATTCCGAGCGCGCCCGGTCGCCTTCGGCGTAGGCCTCCGGATCTTCAGCGCTATCGAACACCACCTGGGTGATGCCATCCCGGTCGCGTAAATCGATGAAAATGCAGCCGCCATGGTCGCGGCGGCTATCCACCCAACCGAAAAGCACAACCTCACGGTCGATGTCCGCCGCCCGAATACCGCCACAAGAATGCGTGCGGTGAAGCTCATGAATGAAACGCATACGTCCGCGCCTTTCTACCAGCGTTCCCCCCCGCTGTCATCCGCCCCCACCACACCCGACACGCAAAGCCACGGGACGCGCCGCAATCCGCGTGCGGTCAGCCTCCGGCGCAACAGCCAAAGCCCTTCTCGCACGCGTATCCGCGGTGACAGCCCAGCGTCCCGTATATGTGCAGTGATCAAGCATATGCTTGCTCTACGCAAGCATATGCCGACCCGCGCGTGTTGGGATGTGTCCATCGTTGGTGTCGTGCTTGCAACGCTCCTGAGAGCGTGATGGAGCGCGTTCCACGAAAGTCCACCGGCTCGACTCGGTGACGCTTCGGAGTACGTGCGTGTCCATGACGAGGTTTATCGCATTCTCGTCTTGGATAGTGACCTGCGCCTGTGCCCTAAGTCCGTCCCCTGCACAGCAAGTGCTGCCGAAGCAAACATGCGACCCCGGAAAGCGTACGGGGAGTGGCAAAACTGGAACGTACCGGCCACTTCGGTTCTCGTTGGAACGACTCGGGCCGATATTTGCGAGAATGGAGCTGCTGACGTTGCCTCTCACGATAAGACGCGGACGGCTGACAAGTTTCGCACGGACGCAATCGAGCAGTGTGGTCACTGCAGCAGCAGGTCTTACTGCTACGAATTCGTAGCTGGGTCAGACGCAACATGCGCTGCTCTTGGTTGGCCGGGGCGGCAGAAACATTTTTTCTTTAAGTGCTGTAACTAGGCCTTCGGGCCCGCGTAGATAGGCCTACTCTCCCTATCTCTCCATCTCTCCCAGGGAGCTTCGGACGACGACCATCTTGTTTGATGCTCGCCGGGAGCGACTCAAAAACACGCCCCTACTGACACCGACATGAGATAGAGGTCATGGAGACGGTGACGCTTCGGGCAGGTGGGATAGCGCCTGAAAGCCGTCGACTAGATTGCCGGACCGAGTACGGAACGTCACGTGTCGGAAGCTGCCGATCTCGAAACCTGAGTGCAAGAGAAGCTCTGTCATTTCGCGCACTGAAAAGTGCTTCGCTCGGTAGAGTTCCTGGCCTTCGTCGTCGCTGACAACGAAGAGGCCCATCTCGCCTGTAAGCTCTGCGTCTCGCAGGTACCGGCTTCGGTAGAGCGGGTGATGCCACGTCTGCGCAAACTCGGCGGTGTAGAGACATCCGGTTGCCTTCAGGACGCGGCGTGCGGCACGCAGCATGCTGATGCGGTCTTCAGGCCGTGAAACCGTGGTCAGCACGGCCTGCACCACGACCACGTCAAAGGTGCCCGAAGCGAATGGCAGGGCTGTGGCGGAACCCTGGTGGAAGCTGCACCGCCCCGCGAGGCCGTGCGCCTGCGCCCGCTGGGTGGCCGCGCGGACAGCATCATAGCTCAGGTCGATGCCCTCAACCCGATGGCCCTCGGCTGCGAGGTGCAGCGCCAGGGCCCCGGTCCCGCAACCCACGTCAAGCACGTGCGAGGCCGGGGTTACCGATGAGAAGAAGAACGCGTCGGGCCAAAGACTCGAAGGAATCTCTTCAGCACGCTTAGCTGCCCAGCCAGCATCACCCGCAGGCTCCGTCAGCAGGTTCTGCTTGGCCCGTTCACGATATGGCGACATCTCGCCCTCCTGTAGGCGCAGCCCACGCCCAGCGGCGGAGCTTAGTGCTAGCCGCGTTCGCCGCCATCAGCTTCTCGCTGGTAGCGGAGTTGAGTGGGTCGATGGCCCGCCTTCCCTTGGACACAGACTTGAATCCCCCCGGGTTTCCCGGGCCATTCAGGGGCGTTTAGTGTGATGGGTTTGGGCAGGGGGGAGGCGGGTCGTGGCCGCCGGGGTGCCAGGGGTGGCAGCGGAGCAGACGGCGCAGGCTCAGCCATAAGGCGGTGTGGAGGGGCTGTGTCTCGAGGACCGCGAGGGCGTAGGCCGAACACGTTGGGTGGAAGCGGCAACGGGGCCCGAGCAGTGGCGAGAGCACTGCGCGGTAGACACGCAGAAGGCTGCGTAGGCTTGCCCTTAGCCAACCCGAAGGGCCCCGCGCGCCGCCTGGGGGGCACATATCACTGTCCGGCGTGGGCCGCTTCAAGCTCGGCGCGGGCGACAGGGAGCGCGAGCGCGTGCGCCTCAGCGGTGCCCGCGAGGATGCCGTAGGTGTTTTGGATGCGGCCATCGTATTGGAAGGCGTCGCCGCGAATGTCTGTCACCACCCCACCTGCGGCGCGCAAGATGGCTTCCGGCCCGCAGCAATCCCACACGCAGGTGCGGTCGGAAAAGTGCACGTAGATGTCGGCTTCGTTGGCGGCAATCAGGCCCAGCTTGAGCCCCACCGATCCGCTGCGCCGTGTCGCAGTCACGGGAAGCGTCTCACGCACTCGGTCGATGCGCGCCGAGCTGTGCGACCGCGACACCACCATACGCAGGTCCGCTTCGGGGCCGGCATCTCGCGTGAGGGGCCGACGCGCACCGCCCGCCACTTCGGTGAATGCGCCGTGCCCCACCGCACCGGCATAGAGCCTGTCGCCGACGGGCTGATAGACGACGCCGAGACGCGCTTCTGTGCCGACGGCAAGGCCAAGCATGACGGAAAACTCCCCGTTCTTCTTGATGAACTCGCGGGTTCCGTCGAGGGGGTCGACATACCAGCAGCGCTCGAAGTTGCCCGCAGCGCTTTGGTCGAGCGTTTCCTCAGCGACAATTCCGTCCGCCGGAAAAGCCTTCGCCAGTGCCTCGACAAGAAAGGCATTGGCGCGCTTGTCGGCGTCGGTCACCGGGTCCGACGCGCCCTTCATTTCAACATCGAAGTCGCCCGCGTAGACTTCGAGCAAGATGTCACCCGCCGCGCGGGCCAGCGCCACCGCCGTCTCAAGGTCGCTCACGTCACTCACGCAGCGGTTCCTAGCACGCTCAGGGGGACTTGGCCCCACCGCAGGACATCAGCCGCGCGTTAGCCAAACGTGCGTTGCGCCAAGGCCGCCGGCAAGTTCGGGCAGCGACGCCAGAGCGAGCACCTCCGAGGAGAGGGCCCCGTCTTCCAGCCAGCCGCGCACTGCCTCCCGGAGCCGGGCTACCCCCGCCTCGCTATGCAGGCCCTTGCCGTGCACCACGACAAGGTAACGCGTGCCGCGGCCGCGCGCCGCGCTGTAGGCCGTCTCAAGCGCGTGTTCCGCTTGCACGAGGGTTCGGCCGTGGAGATCCAAGTTCACGGCACCGCCTTGGCGAAAGCCGCGCAACACCTGCTTTTTCGTGACCCCCGAACGCAAGAGCAAAAAAGCAGCGCCTTCGTCATCCACCGGCGCGAGCCAGGGCGCCTGTGTTGCGTGCACATTGGGCAGGAAACGCCCCGCACCCCCAGAAGCGCTCCCAGAAGCGCCCCCATGCGTCGACCTACCGCCGCGCCGCTCAGGCAGTGCCTGCCGGGGCGCATGAACGCTGCGGCCCGCCTTCAACGGCGCCACATCCGCGTAAGCCGCACGCAGCAACGCCGAGCGCTCGGCGTTCCGGCCTGACGGCTTGTCGTCGCGCGCGCTCATCATTTCAAGTGTAACACGTAGCGCCCAAATGCCTGCGCTAAGCGCTCATGCGTGCCCGGTCACTAGACTGCCGCGGCGGCACGACCCGCTACCGTTCCGAGTGCACTTGACGCAATGCCCCCGGTTTTTCGGGCGTGAATCCCGCGCTTCTCCATGGATCAGGGCTCCAAGCGAACAAGCCGCTCGCTTCGCCCATACACGCATAGGTAGGCGCCCACGGCCGTGCTTCAGGTGCAATCGCTGTTGGTGCCGTTAGGCGTTGTGGCGGCCTCCATCTCGGCAACTTTGCGGTAGAGGGTGCGTCGGTCGAGCCCTAGGATTTTTGCGGCCTTGGCTTTGTGTCCTCCGGTTTTGTCGAGCACCCGCCGGATATACAGACGCTCTAATGCATCGAGCGAAAGGTCGTCGCTGGCGGCCGCACTGAGCAATGTACTTGTGGTCGCCGGCATGGGAAGCGCAAAGTCTGCGAGCGTGAGCACGTCGTGTTCCGCGAGTGCGACTGCCCGTTCAACCGAATTGATCAGTTCCCGGACATTGCCCGGCCAAGGCTGCGCGCGCAGCCAGCGCAGCGCATCGACGGCAATGCCCATAGGCGCTCCCTCCGAGCGTTGAGTAGCGGCGCTCAAGACCTGGTCGACGATGAGGTCGATGTCTTCGGTCCGCTCGCGCAAGGGAGGCGCCTCGATGCGTACCACATTGAGGCGGTGGTAGAGGTCCGGCCGGAAACGGCGCGCCCGCAGCGCGTCTTCGAGCGACTGGTTCGTGGCGGCGACGATTCTCACATCGGCAGTCGCGTCACTTGTACTGCCGAGGGGCCGCACCTGGCGCGACTCCAGCGCTTGCAGCAGCTTAGGCTGAATGTCGAGGGGCAACTCCCCGACTTCGTCGAGGAACAAGGTGCCTTGATGGGCCTGCTCGAAAACGCCGGCTCGGTCTTCGCGGGCATCGGTAAACGCGCCCTTGCGCACCCCAAAAAGCTCGGCTTCAGCGATGCCGGCGGGCAACGCCGCGCAGTTGAGTTGAACCAGTTTTCGAGCGCGCCGGCCACTCGCTTCGTGAATGAACCGTGCGAGCGCGCCTTTGCCCACGCCACTCTCGCCGGTGATCAACACCGGAAGGTGGCTCTTCGCGGCGCGACCTGCGAGCGCCATCACTTGCTGCATCGCCGCGCTCCGAGCCGCAATCCCCGCCGGCACCTTGCGCACGTGGGCGTCGCGCAGTCGAATGATCTCCCGGCGCATCTGGCGCTCGCGGAGCGCCCGATGCAGCGCGAGTACAAGCACCTCAATGCGAAAGGGCTTGGCCAAGAAATCGACGGCGCCGCTGCGAACGGCTTCCACCGCAAGGTCGATGGAACCGAAGGCGGTGATGAGCAGCACCATTTGCCGAGGCCGGATTTCGTGGATCGCCCGCAACAGATCAAGCCCGCGCATTTCCGGCATCTCGACGTCAGACACCACCAAGTCGAAGGACTGGGTACCCAGCAGCATGAGGGCGCGGCGTGCAGAGGTCTCACCCCGCACGGCGAACCCCTCCTCTGGCAAGGTATCGACGAGCCAGGAAACGACGCCTGGATCGTCGTCAATAATGAGTATTTTCGGCGTGTTTGTCATGATGCGAGCGCTGCACTTTCCGCGTAGCGAGGCAGCACCACACGCGCCACGCATCCCACGGGCTGTAGGTCGGGAAAGGAGACGTGACCTGCATGCTCCTGGACGATGGCCTTGACCACCGACAGCCCCAAGCCGCTGCCACCATGTTCGGCGCGGGTGGTGAAGAAGGGCTCAAAGAGCTGGGGCCGAATGGCTTCGGGAATGCCCGGCCCTTGGTCCGCCACCTCAAGCACAAAGGTCTGCGCCTCACCGCCGAGGCGCACCTCGACGGTGTCGCCGGAGGAAGAAGCCTTGAGCGCATTGCGCACCAAGTTCAACACCACCTGTTGAAGCTGGTCGGGGTCCGCGAAGACGTCACATCGGCCGTCGATCTTGACGCGTAGCTGCACCCCCCGTCGGTGCGCATCGAGCTCGAGCAGGGCCATCACCGTGCGCACCGAGCGTTCCGCGTCAACCTGCGTGCGCACGGGCGGTCGCCGGGGTGCGATGGAAAGCATCTGACTCACAATGCGTGTCACGCGCTCGGTTTGCTCGACAAGCATGTGAGCGGTGCGCCGGGTCGCGGCCGCGTCATCGGCGTGCTTGAGCAACGCCCTGGCGCGTCCCTCCAGAATCTGAAGGGGCGAGCCAATTTCGTGGGCCATCACCGCCGCGAGCTGCCCCAGCGTGATAAGCTTGTCGACCTGCTGCAAACTACGCTCAAGCAGTACACGCGCTTCGAACTCCCGGTCGCCGCGCGCTTTGGACGCGCGCAGGTCGCGGACCAGCAACGCAAACTGCCGCTGGATGGCGCCGATCTCGTCTTGGCGCTGCGACGCTTCGACCCCGTCGTAATCGCCCTCACGAACGCGTTCCATGTCGGTGGACAAGCGCGCCAACGGCCGGCTGACATACGACCGGGTCAGCACCCAGATAAGGGCTGTAATCGCGAGGACGAAGCCGAGCAGGGTGAGCAAGGTGCTCCGGCGCTCGGCCGCGAGGTCATTTTGCATATCGCCTAAGGGCTTTTCGAGCACCACAACCGCAGAAGGTCCACCGCTAGCCGGCTCGCGCAGCCGAAAACCAACACGCAGCACCCGCGGCGCGTCGTTGCTTGAAAAATCTAGAACTGGGGCGTCCGTCGCGCGCGCACGCGCCTGGGTCTGAAACGTATCTGGAGACGGCCGGGCCCCCGCAGACGCAGCGACAAAGGTTCCCTTGCGGTCGTAGGTATAGATGCGCACTTCAGGGTCCACCTGCGCCAATACGCCGAGCGTCTGCGTCACGTCACCGATCTCTTGCTGCTGCAGGGCGCTCTCGAACGCCGCCTGAAGACTACGGCCAAGCAAGAGCGCTTCGTGACGGGCGACCTGCTCAAGGTCCCGCTTTTCTTGGCGCAGCTGAAGGAGTCCGCTGCTCCCAAAGAGCAGGATGCCGCAGCCCGCGACGGCAAGCACGATGCGTGGCGCGATTTTCATGGTCGCACAATGCGCTGAATAGGTCGCAATATGCGACCACGTAACAAACGTACATTAATCATTTTAGACACTTATACGTGGCGCATTTCTTGCGAACTGCCGCCCACGCTCATGTACCTAACACGTTCTGCCAGAGGGCTGCACTTCACGCTTGTGCTTGCTTTGACCTTAGCGTTGCCCATCGAGGCGCGTGCCGACGAACCCAGCCACGGTCTACCACTTCCCGAGCCCCTCCCGGCCGAAGCCCCGCCGGCCCCCGATGTCCCTCTGGCAGCTGATGCTTCAGATGCAGTCACAGGCGACGCTGAAGCAAGCGATGACGACACCCAAACTCTCGATCCGCAAGTGCAAGTCGAGCCGCCCTTGGGGGCCTCAGCCAGCGCGCTTGAAGCTGCACTAGGTGAGCACCCCGTGGGCCCCACCCCCGTTCCTGAATCCGTGGAACCTGGCACCCCACCGGAAGCGGCGACTGCGCCCTCCGAGACCACTTCCGAGACTGAGCAAAAAGCCACCGGACTCATCGAAGAGCTGACCTACGCGCAGCACCCCGGTCTGCCGCTGGCGGCGTCCAAGATCTTTTTTGCCAAACGACCCTGGACGATCTCCGGCTTCGGTGAGGTGGCCTACACGGGGTATCTCGGCGACAAGAACAGAGAAACCGGCGACATCGAACTCTACAACACCAACCTCTACCGCTTCGTGCTCTACGGCGCCTATCGACCGACGAAGTGGCTCGTTCTCTACGCAGAGGCCTTTGCCGAGGTCCTCCACGATGGTTTCCGCGAGGTTGACTTCGAAATCCTACCTGAGATCTTCGCAGATTTCACGATATCGAGACCCTTCGGTCTGCGGGTGGGTTTTTCGCAAATGCCTATCGGCTACATCAACAACAACGATGAACCCGTCATGTTTTACTCCGTCAGCCGGCCGGAAGTCGAACGGCTGATCATCCCCTCCCAGTGGCTGCCGCTGAGCGTCCAGGCCTACGGCCGGCTCGGCGACAGCGTCACCTACATGCTGACGGTCTTCCAAGGCGTGAACGGCGAAGACATGCTGGGCGCGTCCTGGCTGCGCCAAGGCCGAGACGTGGGCTTTGGCATGCGCACCCCCGGCCTCGGCGCGCAGGTCAACTACAGCCCCATCGACAAGCTTGAGCTGAGCCTGTCGGGGGTCGCGATGGAGAGCGGTAACCGGCAGCGGGTCACCGTCGAAGACCAGACGCGGACCGTCCATGCGCGCACGCTGTTGCTCAGCGCCTACGCACGTTACGAACTAGGGGATTTCAGCCTGCTCGCGCTCGGCTCAATGGGCATGATGGGCGAGACAGACTTGATGTACGAACTCACGGGCCAAGGGCCGCAGGGGTCCCAGGTACTCGGCTCACGGACGTATGGCTACTACTTTGATGTAGGCTGGGACATGCTGCCTACGTTACGCGGCACGCGCACGGGCAAGCCAAGCCGGCGCTTTCTTTACCGGACCGATGAGATGAAGCTGCCGATTTTCGTGCGCTACGAGCGCCTCAACACCCACGCGGCCATTTCGCCAGCACTGCAAGCGCGCCTCACGGAAAGCGACCGCATCAACCAGAGCGACCTCGACATTGTCACCATCGGGCTCAACTTCATGCCGCGCAGGAACCTGGTCCTGAAAGCGAACATTCAGTTGCGCCACAATCGCGCGTCCTTTTCCTATCTGCCCGA
Source organism: Myxococcales bacterium (assembly GCA_007131285.1). Lineage (GTDB taxonomy): Bacteria > Myxococcota_A > Polyangia > Polyangiales > SLQV01 > SLQV01. Next base: position 12,484 of record SLQV01000006.1, on the reverse strand, counting down.
AGAAAGTCACCGCGTCGAAACCGGACTCGGCTTTATCTTCTAGGGTCCGTTCAACCGCGCCGAGAATCCCGTGAGCGCATGCGTGTTCGGTTGAGGATCTGAGCACGAGCGCCCACAGCCACGCAACCGCAGCGAACCCAGGGAACGCGCGGGATTTTTGGCGAGGACGCACAGCCGGCGCAGGCCCTTATCCGGACACGCATGCCCGTGAGCGTATCGCCTCTCGGGGGCGCTTGGGTTATCCTCGCGCTCGTGGAGTCGGAATCCAAGGGTGGACTCAATACCTTGCGCCAGGATTTGGCGACGATTCGCGCCTTCGACCCCGCTGCGCGCTCGGCGCTGGAAATCATCCTGACCTATCCTGGCCTGCACGCGCTCTGGCTGCATCGGCCGGCGCACTGGCTCTGGCAGCGCGGCTTTTTGCTCATCGCCCGCCTTATTTCACACGTGAGCCGCTTTTTGACGGGGGTGGAAATCCACCCTGGCGCACGCATCGGCGCGGGCGTGTTTATCGATCACGGCATGGGCGTTGTCATCGGTGAGACCGCCACCGTTGGCGAGGGCTGCATTCTCTACAAGGGCGTTGTGCTTGGCGGCAACAAGAGCGAGCGCTGCCAGCGTCACCCCCAACTTGGCGCCCGCGTCGTCGTCGGCACCAACGCGTGCATTCTCGGCAACATCGAGGTGGGCGATGACGCGCGCATCGGCTCGGGCAGTGTCGTCGTCAAAGCGGTGCCCGCCGGCGCCACGGTGGTGGGCGTGCCCGGTCGCATCGTGCCGCGCTCGAAGGACCGCAGCGCCCGCTTCGAACACGCCCTCGATCACGCCAGCCTGCCAGACCCCACCAGCGACGTCGTGCGCGCACTGCACCAAGAACTGAGCTACCTGCGTAACCGCCTAGAGGCCCTAGAACAGCACCTAAGCCTGCCCTCTGACCCGAAAAGCGAGCCCGCCGCACCCTGGGACACCGCCGCCGAAGCCACCACCGATCTCCCCCCACAGCACGGCGGCTAACAACGCGCCCATCGAGCCCCCTTAGCAAGTGACCGCTTGCAGAGGCATGAGCAGATGCAGCGGCACAAATATTTGCGCGCTGTGCACTTTTCGTTCAGACCGCGCTGGCAGACTCCGCACTATGTTTAAGCCGCTTCAGCTTCTCGCATCTCTGCTCGTCGTCGCCTCGGGGATCGGCACCCTGATGACGGTCTCGATCCCAAGCAGGGCGGAGGCGGAGCTACCCGTGGGCGGCGAGGTCATCCCTTCGCTGATGTTGCCCCGACTGACGGTAGGGGCGGAGAGCGGGGTCGGTGGCCGGGTCGGCTACGCGGGCCGCGGCACCATCCGTGAAACGTCCGAAGCGTTGCTGCCGACCTTCGGGCTCACTGTGCGCATGGAGAAGCCGCTCGTGGAGCACTTCTCGTTAGGCGCCCGGCTAGGCGTAGCCTGGTGGACATCCCGAGCACTGATCCGGGGCGAGGTGCAGCGCTCCACGCTAACGGACCTCGGCCCGACGCTCAAGATACGGTTTCCCTTCGCCTCGACGGGCGGCTCCGGCGAAGTCTACGTCATGGCCATGGGCGGGATCACCATGCAGCTCCTCGACCCCGACATCGGCGCCAATCGGCCCTTCGGCCTCGGCTGGCACGCCGGCGGCAGCACCGGCGCCCAATACTTCTTCAGTCGCCACTACGGCATCTACGGCGAGGTCGGCTGGATGTATCATCAAAGCTACCATGTTGATTCGCGGCAAATCGAACGCGTCGATATCCACCAAGGCCGCATTTCCCTCGGCATTGCCATTCTCTTTGGAACGGTCCGCCTCCCCGGCGACTTCCACCAACGCTAGACGCGTTTAACCGCTAAGCGGTATGCGTGATCGTGCGGGAATGGGGCGCGGCACTAAACGAAAAAGAGGGCCTGGGCCCGGGGCAACAGAGCGGCTAGCCTAGTCGCGAGACCGCATGCCTATGCCGCTTGTTCAGGACCTTAGCCTTCGCTGGCTCGCACTCCTGTGGCTTCCGTTCGCCGGAGCCGCGATGCTGGAGTGCGTTCACGCGCGTCCGGTTCAAGCGGACGGCCGCGGGCGCGCGCTCGACGCAAGTACGCGCACGAAACGCAAAGAAGACCGCCTACCCGAGACGGATAGCCGCACCATCGCGTCACAAGTACCCCCCCTGGGGGAGTTCCACCCCTAGAAGCCGCAACTACTGAAAGTGAGGAAGACGAAGAAAACGACGGACCCCAACTCGAAGGAACGGCGCTTGTCGAACGCGACGCCGACGGCGACGGTCTTAGCGACCGTATCGAACTCGCCACCGGCACCGATCCCCTCCAGGCGGACACGGACGGTGATGGCGTAGAGGACGGCGTCGAGGATCTAAACCGAGACGGCGTGGTCGACCCGGACGAGACCGACCCGCGCCGTGCGGGCCTCTTTCCCGGCACCGCCCCTTTCATTCCCGAACCCCCTAGTCTTTGACCTCGTCCGCGGGCTCGGCGCGCGCAAAGGCGAGCTGGAAGCTAACAATCTCGCGGTAGTTAATCTCAAGAATGGACGCGTCGATTGGGCACCGGAAATCGAATGGGCGTTCGCCGATAACTACGCCTTCGAACTTGAGCTTCCCTTCGTCGACCGCGAGCTTGAAGCGTTCAAGTTCGCTCTGCAGGGTACCCTGCCCTCACCATCGGAACATTTTACCCACGGCTGGCAGACTTTCGCGGAGATCCACCTCGACGATGCTGCGACGGATCTTGTGCTGGTTTATATCTTTGGGCAGCGTTTCGCAGGCGAATGGACTTACCTCGCGATGACAGGCGCCAACACGCATTTCGCGCCCGACGCGCGAGGCTCCGTCGAAGGCGTGAGCGCCTTAGTCAACGCTTCGATCTTTCGCGACGTCACCGAGTGGCTGACTGCGGGTCTCGAAACCAACCATACGTGGCGCGACGACGGGACCTGGGCCGCACGTCTTTTTCCACAAGTTCACCTGCAGCTCACGCGGCATGTGCGCCTACAAGCCGCGGTTGGCATTGAGTTCTCTGACCTTGGCGTGGCACCACTCGCTGCCACGCGGATCATTCTCGAGTGACTCAACCTAGGGAGCGACGGAGGTCGACCAGCGAATCGTTTCGGCATGACCGGGAATCACCAACTGCTGGTTTAAACCCTCGGGTGACGAAATGAAGATGCCTCCGCGCGAAGAGTGGAAGGCCACCATCCGGCAATCTGGGCTAAACGCGGGATCCTTATTGATACCTTGAGCCTGAGTTAGGCGAGTGTACTTCTGTGTCTCAATATTGACGGTGTACACATCCATCCCACCACTACGGCCCGTGAAGGCGATGATCGGTTTTTTCGGGTCAGGGCACCAAGCGGGTGTTTGGTTGTAGGTCCCGCGATAGGTAATACGGCGCACACCGGAACCATCCCCGTTCATGACGAAGATCTGTGGGGTTCCGTGGCGGTTCGATACGAACGCGATACGGCCGCCTGGCCCGCAAGCGGGTGATACGTCAATGCCCGGGTCATCTGTCAACCGCCGCACGTCGCTGCCGTCGGGCTTGGCACTGTAGATCTCGCTGTTACCGTCTCGGTTAGACACAAAGAGTATGCGACCGCCACAAAACACCGGGGCCATGTCTAGGCGGTTGCTTGAAATGACCGGTTTGCCTTGAGCTGCACGGTTGGTGATATAAGTGTAGTTTTTGTCTAGGCGGGTCCACCAAATGCCGCCGGGTCCAAAAGACGGCAGCAGATTGATGCCTGTGCCATCGGATACGCGCAAGACACTGTGCCCATCTGAATCGGCGACAAACACCTCTTTGCGCCCCATTTGCAACTTGCGCGCAAAGGTAAGGCGTGAGCCAAAGGCACCCGCTTTACCAGTAAGAGCGGCGAGCACCTCATTGGCAAATCGATGCATAAACCCGCGGAGCTGATTCGGAGAACCTGCGTAGATTCGCGAGAGCGTAGGATCGGTGCCTTTGGCGAGCTCAAAGAGGTGCGCCTCAACCCGGATACCCTTCCCCTCGCGAGTCACCTTTCCACGAATCACACCCTGTGCTCCCACCGCACGCCAGGGCCCTGGATCAAGGGTGTTGACCTCGCCTTTGAGGCCACTTGAAAGGAACGAGCGCGGGTCCAGTATTTCGAAAAGCGAAACCAAGTTGAAGTCGAAGCGCAGCACGCCTGCGCCCTGTTGGCCCATCGCGGCATCACCTTCGAGGTTAGGTACGGCAATGCGGTAGAGAGCATGCTCCGGCGAGTCGATATCAAGCACCACACGCTCGGCAGGGAGTGCGTCGTCCGCCTGGACGGGTGCGCGTTGGTAGCTGGCGACAAAGGTCAACGACACGAGTGACGCGACAAAGACGCGGGTAGCACCGCGAAAGCGATAGGTCGTGTTAAGTAAGGGCAAGGTCATAGGCAAGTCTCCTAGCGCGGCTCTCGAGCCGGGTTGTTGCAGCATCGGGGATTACGAGGTCTGATAGCAATAAGCCTGCGCGGCGCACCAGCTCGTGCGCGCACCCACCGCTCACCGTCTGAGACGGCAGAGCCGTCAGTTTAGTTCAAATAAGGGAAGGCAGGAACGCCCCCACCCACCCTAGGCGCCCTCGGTGGCGGGATCCCATGTTCAGCCGGCGACGCAGTACATGCCGCCATGGCGGCGGGAGAAACCGCAGGTGGGCGTGGCCGTATCGCAAATATCACATTCTCGCATGCGCAGAGCAGCGCCCGCTTCACGAAAGTTCGGGTCGCACCACACAACCTTTTCGCCTTCAACACAGATGCCCTCGGGTTTGACGTGGGTGCCGAAGCCCGCGCAAAGGTCCGCTTCGGCCGCCACACACCCCCACGTTTGCCGCGCGATCAGCCCACATACCTGACCCGTTTCAGCACAACTCACGGGCTCCTCAGACTGAGGCGTACCGTCTTCACACGCAAAAAACAGGTCGTTGTCAACGCACTGGCCCGAGCCGCTGGATCCGCAGTTAAAACGCCCCGGCACCCCCGTGGGCCCAACGATATCGTCGATGACATCTTGCAGCACGTCGACGCGGCTCCAGCGGTCAATATCGACGCACGCGTCGCCTCGCACCGATGAGCCCAAGAGCGTGCCGGCAATTTTTACCCCACCGTCCACGCCGAGCACCTTGCGGTCAAGGCCGTCTCCCGACGCCCGGTCAAGCAGCAGGGGCCCACCTGAATCCCCGGCGCAGGGGCCCGTTTTGCCTCCACCATTGGTGACCAGGTAGTTATTCTGAAGCTGGCTAACCGGTATTCGTGTCCAGTAGCGCAAGCCCGCAAGGTTACCGTTATCCCGCAAATCAAAGATCCCATCATCAATGATGATAGGGTCGTCAATCTCTAGGTCATCCTCAGCGAAAGAAGGTTCGGGCATCAGGCGGCCGTAGCCCACAATTGCGCCCGCGAAGTTCGGTGCATTCGACGTCTCAGGCAGCGGTGCATCGATAAACCCTAACGGTTGCAATGTGGGCAGGAGCCGGGTTGGATCATCGCTGAGGCGCACAAGCGCCAAGTCTGTTGTGAAATCACTCGGGAGCGTTCCAAGCTGCCGCGCGCGCTGAATGAGGCGATTCGAGTCATAAATCTCCAGCACACCGAGGCGGATCGAACCCGGATCTGAGAGCTGCCCATCGGGGGCTGGACTAAGGTCAAGATGCACTTCTTGCGGCGAGATCCGCTGGCGTTCCTGCCTTCCCGGCCCAACACGCGGCTGAAAGCAATGCGTGGCGGAAACAGCCCACTTCGCGTTGATGACAGTCGCCGTACATACGCCGCCTCCACTGCTGAGTCGGCCGATGGACATGGCCTGCTCAGGTGAAATCCGCGTCGAGGGCGTCAACGAGCCGTTACGAATCAAGGTCTGTCCACCCCGGCCGCGGACAGAACAGGTACCACCCTGTGCTGAAATACCTGAACGCGAACCGCGCCCGGAACCTTCAGGCGGGGGCAACGCACACGCCAGAAGTCCGCCGCAGAGCGTCACTAGCAGCGCGCCCACCACCGGTGAGCCCCCACCCCGCGGGCCTGAACGCGCGTCAACCTGAACACGCCGCAAGCATCTGTTCAGTCCAAGCGCTGCTTTCCCGCGTACACGGCAGTCACGGTCGGCGGCAAGCCGACGACCAAACCAACTAGAGCGACTATGTGGAACAACGAAGAGCATGCCGGGGCGCAGAAGGGCAGTCAGCGGCGCCGGCACCGCCTGCCACTGACCCACTCGAGCGCCTAACAAAGAAGCACCAGCTATGCCAAATAGAAGTCGCGCCGAATTACGGACCCAGACGACGCCTGAGAGCGCGTGCAGCGGCCACACGTAAACGCGAGGGGGTCCGCCTTTTGGCTTCGAATGTCCCCGCACAGCCTAGGTGCGCGTGCCCTGAGGTATCAGATAGGAGCGTGGCATTTCTCGTGGGCCCAGAGCGCACGCGCGCGCCTCGACCCTGCCGACCAGTCCCATTCCTCTCGGACCCGGAAGCCGCGCCTCTCGGCACCTAATCTTTGACCTTGCCGGACCTAGATAAGCCCGCCGGAAGGTTGGACGCGGCGGCAGGTCAGGCTGCACACCGCGGAGGCCGCATTATCGCCGTCGTCGCATTCTTCGTTGGCTTGAACGATGCCATCACCGCAGAAAGGTCCCAACGTGCAGTCCGCATTGCACCCGTTGTAGGAGCCGACATTATTGTCGCGGCCGAGGTCACAGGCCTCGCCATCCTGAACCACACCATCGCCACAGAAGGGCCCGAGGCCAAGGCAGCCAGGCGCGCAGCCACCGTAGGCGCCGTCGTTGACGCCATCATCGCAGACCTCCGGCCCATTCACTTCGCCATCGCCGCAAAAAGGGGCCAACGTGCAATCCTCATTGCAGCCCCCATAGGCGCCGTTATTCAGCGGCGTCGTCAAATCACACGCTTCGCCGAACTCAGCTTGCGGCATGCCATCGCCGCAGAACGGGGCGAAACCGCGACATCCAGGCAAGCAGCTGCCGTAGGCGCCGTCGTTTACACTGTCGTCGCAAACCTCCGGCGGCGTTACCACACCATCTCCGCAGTCCGGCACGCACACACTCTTCGGCGCATTGAAATTGCCGAGCGTGAGCTCGTAGACGGAACCAGATGTCTGTCGCTCCGCCTGGAACACGACAGCCTCGTAGATGCCGCCCTTGGTGAAGCAAACCTCGCGCGCCAGGTCCTGATGAACCGGCGGCACAAAGCACGCCTCATCGTCCTGGGCATTCGGGGCAGGCAAGGTCACCGATCTCGCAATGGGTCCGTGAACACCGCCGATATCGACCATCAAGTGACCGTCGATGAATACCCACACATCGTCGTCCCCTTCAAAGTTAAGTTCTTCGCCGCCTTGGTATTCAAACCAATATCGCACCTCGCTTGTAAAGTGGAAATTATGGCCACCTGGCCGTGCAGGATCCTCGATGCCTTCCTCGCCGGCCCAGCCTCGCTCATTAAGTGGGAAAAAAGAGCCACTAGCGAAACGGTACGTGTTCCCGGTAGTTTGATCCAGGCGTAGCGTTTCGGTAAAAGTCCGATTCACACCGGGCACATCTTGATACCACTGCGCAAATGTCTCCTCATCTTGGACCAGACAATTCGTTAGCCTTGGTCCCGGAAGCGGTTTGCCGTCCTCTCCTAGGTCGAACGCCACCATGCGCGTGCAGTGTCCCGTTGATCCCCGTTGGAAATCCGGATGCGCATCCTCGAAGTGACATCTGTTATTGGGGCCTCCTGGACGGCAGTCCCAGCCCACGAAGTCCCGATACGTGATGGGGACAAGGATACTTTCCGGCGCATCGGGCCGCTGCTCTGTGCATGTGAACCCTTGCTCGATCTCACAGGTGGCGGAACAGCCGTCGCCATCGACGGTGTTACCGTCGTCACAACCCTCCGAGGCTGCCTTGATACCGTCGCCGCAGATGGCTTCGCATGCGCCACCACTGCATCGGGGCTGGGCGATGCACTCAAGATTGCAGCCGCCGCGATCGACTAGAATGCCTTCGTCGCAAGGGGGCGCCGGCGCGTTATCGTCGCAAATGTCGGGCTCGCCTTCGACAGGAATACAAGCTTGGTCCGGAACTGGGCAGGTAAAGCCTGCCTCGACGGTTTTGCAGTCGTGGCTACAACCATCGCTCGAGGCGCGGTTACCATCGTCACAGGCCTCCCCAGGCTCAAGGACACCGTTGCCGCAAATGGCAAGGCGCCGACAAGGCAGGCCTGGCGTCGCACAGAGGAAACCTGTCTCGATCTCACAGGTCGAAGAGCAACCGTCACCAGACACGGTATTGCCGTCATCACAGGCTTCATCCGCGGCGCGCAAGCCATCGCCGCAGACGGAGGCACTCACGACGCAGCCCGACGGATCGCAGGCATAGCCTGTCTCAATCGTGCGGCAGTCGTGGCTGCAACCGTCGCCGGACACCGTGTTGCCGTCATCACAGGCTTCGCCAGGCTCGAGAATCCCGTTGCCACACACCGCGATGGGCTGGCAAGGCGTCCCGGGCTCACGGCAGAAAAAGCCCTCCTCGATTTCGCAGGTCGACGAACACCCGTCGCCGTCTTCCGTGTTCCCGTCGTCGCAGGCCTCACCTGGCGCCAGTAATCCGTCGCCACAGAAAGGGTCCGTCACCACGCAGCCGGAAGCGTTACAGCTATAACCTGCTTCAACTTGGCAATTCGACGAACAACCATCGCCGTCTTCCGTATTGCCATCGTCGCAGCGCTCGCCCGTTTCGAGGATGCCATTGCCGCAAACCGCTTCGGTTTCGGGCATGGTCGGGGGAATCACCGCTGGCGGCAGCGCCTCGTCCCCTGCGTGACCCGTTGTCGGTGCGACATCCGCGCTGGGACACGCCGAGAGCCCAAACGCGTACACTAAAAAAAGTAGGCCGGTTCGCATCCCATGCAGCATCAGCCAATGCTCTCATAGTGTATTTTTACGATCAAGACGCAATGCCATCTGGGACTAGTGAAGGCAGTAGTGGCTATTGTGGAACGAGGAAAAACCGCAGGTGCCCGCGCCAGGTTCTGGGCCGCAACGCGCGCAGTCTCGCTGACGCAACGGGCCGCTCGAGGCATCAAAGTCCGGCTCGCACCAGATCGCGATTTGACTTGTCTCGCCGATGCAAGCGCCCCAGGGTCGATAGCCTTCGCAAAGGTCTTCTTCCGGCGCGACGCACTCCCAAGTGTTTTTGGCCTTGAGGCCGCAGACCCGCCCGCTCAGAGCGCAATTTTCAGGGCCCGCCGTGTCGGGCACGCCCGCGGTGCAGCGCTGTATCTCGGTAGCACTTATGCATGCACCCTCCCCCGTTGGACCACACTTCGACTCCGGCCCGGAATAGCCAGCCCGCCCGGAGGGGCCCGCGAGTGTGGTGATGGCGTCGTGGAGCACGTCCACCCGACTCCATCGGTCTTGATCTACGCAGCGGTCGTCAACGCTAACCCCCCCCCAAAGGGTGCCTATCAGCCGCACGCGGGGCGGCGCTGAAGCGAGTTTTTTCTCTTCACGCAGAACATCTGCAGAAAAGCCACCGGCTGCGGGTTCAAGCATAAGCAACGGTCCACCCGAGTCACCCTGACAAGGGCCGCTACGTGCCTGTCCATCGGTGACAACCAGCGCCGCTGAAACTTGGTCGATCACCAATCGAGTCCAGCGCCGCTCCACCGAACCCGGGCCAAATGGCACTTCTGAGCCGTAACCGGCGATGGCAACGGACTGTCCCACATCGGCGTTGGTAAGTCGCCGCCGCGTAAGCTCGAGCGGCTCGAGTGCAGGCAAACGCGCCCGCACGCTTGCACCGAGCCTCAGCAGCGCCACATCCGAACCGAAACTGGCCCCCCTGACTGGGATGCTTAGGCCTAAAGCTCGCGCCTGGGCCTCGAGCTGCACGCTATCAAATACCGCTAAAATCGGTACGGTTACCACAGATGGCGCGCACATATTGCCGTCTTCCTCCGGGCTAAGGCTCAAGAAGTACGGCGCTGCGGCCACCGACTTTTCTTCACCCCACGCAAGCCCTCCGCGCTCCTGGGAGAAACAGTGACCCGCCGACAATGCCCAGGAATCGTTGATGACGGTGGCAGTGCAGGTGCCCAAACTTGTGCCCGCGCTCGTACAGGGCTGCGCACTACGGTGCACTTGACCGACGGCCATCGCCTGACCCGGACTGAGGGCAATTGTGGGCGATAGTGTTCCGTTGCGGATCAGCAGTCGGGGCGGGCCTTTGATGTTGCCGCAAGTCGTATCCTGCTCGAACGCGAAGAGAGCCGCTTCCTCTGCGCCATCCACCGCACAGCCAAAGCCCACGACCCCCACGAGGACCGAGCATCCGACTCCGAACGCAATCGTGTGCGCCGCGGAACGCAGCCACAACGACTGCACGTTTAGGTATCGATACCAGCGCCTCTCCACCCCACTCTAGAATACCCATGCGCACTGATACAGTGATTACATTCCGCATATTGAAGGAAATCAAGTGCGCATCTGTGGCTATTGAACGCGCGTGCACGTACCCGCACTACACTGTAAGACTTCGCCTTAGCTTCCAAGACATAAAGTAGCGTGATGCGCTCAGGCGCGGTCCGCGCAGATGAAGCGGTCTGGGCGACGCACGCAGACTTGGCCTCGGGCAGCACAGTCGATGTCGAAGGCCTCGCCCTCTTCACAGAAGCGCAAAACTTGACCGTCGCATTGGCCGGTAGCAGTGAGTTCGCCACAGGCGGAGCTGCGGCAATAGACGCCGCCGTAACGGCGCACATGACCGCAGCTTTGGCCGCATTCTGCGCAGTCACGCGTGCGAATTGGCACGGCAGCCGAGGGGTCACACCATGTAGCCACCTGGCCTGTGGCGCCGCCGCAGGCACCTTGGCGACTCAGCCCCTGACAAGCATCCTCCGCTTCGGCGACGCAAGCGAAGCGACGGACATCCGCGTTGTAACCACAGACGCGGCCCGTCGCACCGCAGTCGATGATGCTGCGCTCGCCAGTGGCGTCGCATTGAAAGGCATGCTCGCGATCGACGCAGCCACCTTCGAAGTCCTCGCCACACCCCAGGGGCCCGGGCACGCCAGTGGGTCCGGTAAAGCCCTCTATGGCGTGGCGCAAAATATCGATGCGGCTCCATTCGTCCGTCTGTCGACAGTTCTCGAGCTCACGGGGCGCTGTGCCTCGCCAAAGTGCAGCGATGATGCGCGTTCTATCGCCTTCATAGAAGAGCAGAGGCCCTCCGGAGTCCCCATTGCATACCCCTTGCTGATCGTTGCCGCTGGTGTTGAGGGTATGGTTACCCACACGGGTCAACGCGAGATTGACGAAAAGGCGACGCTCGGACATCGAGGTAGATCCCGCAGCAGTTACGCCATAACCCGCAGCCTCCACCAGCATCGTGCCTTCCACCGATGCTCTAAGAGCGGGCAGCGCGTACCGGGTCAGTTCAAGGGGCAACATCAATGGGAGCTTTTCGGTTGGATCGTCTCCGAAGCGCACCAGCGCAATATCGGTCGCCATATTTCCCGGCACCCGCGCGGCCACCTTGAGTTCCTCGGCGCTGATCACCTGCCGAATCGGAACGCGAACGTGCTGACCTTGCGTGAAATCTCCATCATCCCGTCCCGAAAAGCGGGCGAATAAGTCGGCGGGGGCGAGGGCAGGACGGTTCGTGGGGTAAATGCAGTGGTTAGCGGTGAGCCCCCACGCGCCGTTAAGTGCGGTCACCGTACACACACCTACCCCCCCTGCGCGTTCAAGGCGCCCGATGGCAAGCTTGCTGCCGAGACGTAACGGGACACTTACGGGGCTCGAGGTTCCGTTCACAATGGTGAAGCGAAAGCTCGAACGCGTGGCACCGCACACCAGCGATTGATCGCGTTCGTGTAGTGCCGCACCTGCCGATTCACCCATCTCTGATGTTGGCACGCAGGCTGCCAGCACTAAGATCAGCAGCGTATAGGCCCAGTGTGGGCTGAAACCTTGGTCTTTAGCACGTTTGTTGTGTCGGGATCGCATGGCTAAGAACCACTCATTGAGCGCCCAAGTGCCGAACTTGAAGGCCGCGCGCACGCTCTGTAGGCACATAGTGCAGTCAATATGCCACGCTCACTCGCGCACGAACGCGCCTACAGATGCAGGCGCTGCCACGCTCAAAGCCCCCTTGTCACTTGCGTTCACAAACGCTTCACCATCCGACAACCATATGCTCATGTTCCTATCTTACTGGAAATACGATGAAGCAGGAAGGCCGTCACTAATACGGTGAAGGAAGAGATTGAGCCCGGCGGCAGCCGGGAGAGGGTGCACGGTGGGCGCGTTCCGGTGGGCCGGGGTTCCGGCGAGCACGTGGCTGCAGGGCCCGCGGGGGCACGGGCGCGCAGGCGCACCCTCCGGAGCCCCCCACAATTGGGCACTGCGCGCAGCTCCGTACCCAATTGTGGGTCCCCCCGAGACCCTCCG
>SLQV01000052.1 GCA_007131285.1 Myxococcales bacterium | reverse complement strand
CTACCTCGCGGCGGCGGAAGCGGTGCAGATCAAGATTTCCCAGGGCGCAAAACCCGGCGAAGGCGGCCAACTTCCCGGCCACAAAGTCGACGCCTACATCGCCACGCTGCGCTTCGCGAAGGCGGGCACGGCGCTGATTTCGCCGCCGCCCCACCACGACATCTACTCCATCGAAGAGCTGGCCCAGCTCATCTACGACTTGCGCGCAGCGAGTCCTCAGGCGCGCATCACCGTCAAACTTGTGGCGGGCGCGGGGGTCGGCACCATCGCGGCGGGCGTGGCTAAAGCAGGCGCCGACAGCATTCTCATCAGCGGCCATTCCGGCGGCACGGGCGCCTCACCGCTCTCGTCGATCACCCACGCGGGGCTGCCCTGGGAACTTGGGCTTAGCGACGCGCACCACACGCTGGTGGCGGAAGACCTGCGCGGCGAGGTGCGCCTTGAAGCCGACGGCCAACTCAAGACGCCACGGGATGTCGTAGTGGCAGCGCTCCTCGGCGCTGACGAGTTTGGCTTCGGCACGGCGGCGCTCATTGCAGGCGGCTGCGTCTTGATGCGCGTGTGCCATCTCAACACCTGCCCCGTGGGCGTGGCGACGCAGGACAGCGTGCTGCGTGCGCGCTTCCGCGGGCAGCCGGAACACGTGATTAACTTCATGTCGTTCATGGCTGAAGGCGTGCGCGCCATTCTCGCGGAGCTTGGCCTGAAGCGTCTTGAAGATGCCGTCGGCAGGGCAGACCTCCTCGCGGCGAACCCAGCCCTCGCCACCCACCCGAAGCTGCGCCACCTCAACCTGCAGGGGCTGCTGCAGCCGGCTGCCCGGGGCTGGGCCAAGGACCGGCGTACCACGTTGCGCAGCGTGCGGCTCTCGCCGCTGAGCGCGGCGCTCTGTGCAGCGGCGGCGCGGGGTGAGGCGTACCAAGGCAGCATCGCCAACCGTGACCGCACCATCGGCACCCGGCTCTCACACAAGGTGTCTACGGGCGCTATCACCTTGTCCCGGGAGTTTGTGGCGGAGCTTCAGGGCGCGGCGGGGCAGAGCTTCGGCGCGTTTCTCACTGCGGGTCTGCGCGTCGTGCTTGACGGCCCGGCCAACGATGGCTGTGGCAAAGGCCTCTGTGGTGGCACCTTGGTGGTGCGGCCGCCCGCCCAGGCGCGCTACGCCCACCTGCCGACGGAAGCACACGCGGCTCGCCCCGAAGCAGCGATGCACACGCCCCACAGTAACGGAGCGCCCGCGCGCACCGCGAGCGCTCAGAGTGACACGGGCGTTGTCCGCGCGAACGAGTCGCTTGTGGGCGGGGAGCGTGCAGCCGCACGTGGCGAAGACTTCGGACTCAGTGCGCTGGGCGGCGGCGATGGCGGACCTGCGGAGTTCCGCGCGGTGCTCTTGGGCAACTGCGCCCTTTACGGCGCGACGTCCGGCCAGCTTTTCGTGGCCGGTGCCGCAGGCGAGCGCTTTGCCGTGCGCAACAGCGGTGCGGATGCGGTGGTGGAAGGCCTTGGCGACCACGGCTGCGAATACATGACCGGCGGCCAGGTGGTGGTGCTCGGTCGCATCGGGCGCAACTTCGGCGCCGGCATGACGGGCGGCATCGCTTACGTGCTGCGCCAGGAGCAACTGGCCGGCCGCATGAGCCCGGGGGAAGTCGTCGCCGAGCCGCTGACGGAGAGCGACGTAGCGGTACTGCGCGCGCTGCTTGAACGCCACGTCGCCGCCACCGGCAGCCTCCGCGGCAAACGCGTGCTCGCGGATGCTGACATGGCGGCACGTTTCCTTCGCGTCACCTCAAGCGCCACATCGCGCATCAAGGTCTCCCACCCGCCGGCGCTCGGCGCGCCGGTGGCTACCCTTAACGCGGGGGCCGCATGAAGAAGGCAGACCCCCGGGGCTTTCTCGACCACGCGCGTGCGCTGCCTCCCAAGGAGCCCGCGGAAAGCCGCATTGGGCATTCGCGGGAGTTTGAAGGCGCCTACGCAGGCGACGGGCTGGAGAAGCAAGCCGCGCGCTGCATGCAGTGCGGCATTCCCTACTGCCATCAGGGCTGCCCGCTGGGCAACTACATCCCCGAGTTCAACGCGCTCACGGAGGTGGGCGAGCGGGGGCTGGCGCTGAAGCGCCTCCACGCCACCAATAACTTTCCCGAGTTCACCGGCCGCCTCTGCCCGGCACCCTGCGAAGAATCCTGCGTGCTCAACATCGAGGAGCAGCCGGTAGCGATTAAGCAGGTCGAAAAGCACCTCATCGACTGGGGCTTCGAGACCGGCGCGGTACTGCCGCAGCCCCCGGCTCGCGAACTACGCAGCCGCGTGGCGGTGGTGGGCTCGGGCCCAGCGGGGCTTGCCGCCGCGCAGCAGCTTAGGCGCGCGGGGCATCAGGTCACCGTCTTCGAACGCGCCGCCAAAGCCGGCGGCCTGCTGCGCTACGGCATTCCCGACTTCAAGCTAGAACGCGCCGTTCTCGACCGGCGCATCGCCCAGCTTGAGGCAGAGGGCGTGCAGCTTATGTGCGGTGTCGAGGTAGGCAGCGACCTGCCCTCGTCGCGCCTCCTCAGCGACTTCGACGCCGTATTGCTGGCCGTCGGCGCGGAGCAACCCCGCGACCTCGACCTCCCGGGGCGCGACCTCACGGGCATCGTGCAAGCGATGGACTACCTCACCGCCGCCAATAGGACCGTAGCTGGCGAAGCGGGCGCGCTACCTGAGCGCTTCAATGCCCACGGTAAAGACGTGATGATCATCGGCGCGGGCGATACGGCCTCCGACTGCCTGGGCACCGCCAACCGTCAGGGCGCAAAGCGCATCCGGCAGCTCTACTACAAGCCCGCGCCACCGAAGACGCGCACCGCCGATATGCCCTGGCCCTGGTGGCCCGCCACCTTGCGCGAATCCTCCTCCCACGAGGAAGGCGGCGAGTGGCGCTTCGCCGTCCAGCCCCGCGCCTTCGAGGGCGCAGGCGGGCACGTGAAAGCGCTGCACTGCGCTGAGGTAGCCTGGGGCGAAGACGACGTCGGGCAACCGCGCCTGGAGACGCTGGCCGGCCCGGGCCAGCGCATCGAGGCGGATCTTGTGCTCCTGGCCATCGGCTTCTCGGGCATCACCCAGGCAAGCTGGCTCGCGGACCTGGGCGTTGCCGCAGGTGCCCGCGGACGCCTCACAGTGGACGACGACTACCGCACCTCCGCGCGCCACGTCTTTGCCTGCGGCGACGCCACCCGGGGCGCCTCCCTCATCGTCTGGGCGATATGGGAAGGCCGAGAAGCCGCCCACCGCATCGACCGCGCCCTCCGCGGCGCCGTCCATCTCCCCACCCTACCCCTCCACACGCCCTTCATCGCCTAGCGTGGAGCCGGACACCTCGTTCTAGAACACCATTCTGAGGTGGGCCCCAAGTTCCTGATGACTAGGGGTCTTGGTGAAGGAAGGGCGTGCCAGCGACGTTCGACACAGCGGTAGTCAACGTAGGTCCCTTGCCGGCCATCCCGAGTTTGATGCCACGGGAGAGCGCTACGGAAGCGCGATGCACGGCTGGGTCCAGTGCGCCGCTCGCTTTCCCGGCCCCGGCTTCGTCAGTTCCAACAACCACACCGCCGCGCTACCGGACCGGGGGCCCGGCGGTGCTTCAAGCTGTGACCGGGAGACTTTGATGGTGCCTTCGCGACTCAGCTTGGCTTTCAAGTCTAGACGCATGAGCTTTGCAGCCATGAGCGGCGCGTCGCGCTTTCCTGACTCCCAGCGACTGATGGTTGATACATCGACCCCAAGCGATAGCGCCATCGCCTCCCGCGAGAGGCCGAGGTATTCGCGCACAAAACGCAACTCGCCCGGTTCGAGTGGGCCCTGCGCCTTAGCGAACATCTGCGCGATGCGCTTATGCAGCTCCTCGGGCTGCTCAACCACCATGGACGCCTCGCCACAGCTCGCACACACAATGAACGGAAGCCCCGTCAGAACGATATTCGGCAACCCTGCCTCCACGTAGGCGTGATCACGATGCGCGACACGCACCTTTCGGGAGTCACACACGGGACAGGTTTCAATCATCGCTTTTGCTCCCAAAATACTGTGATCACCACAACGCTCTCTTCAGCCTTGAGCCGAAAAACGACGTCCAAGCTCCTGAAGCATGCTGTGTAGGTTTCGATACCATTCACGTCACTCGCGTTGTGATGGTAGATGCCTCGCCGCAACGCCTCCCGAAGTTGCTGCACCGTCACCGCGCGCTCTGCCATGCGCTCGCGCGCGTGCCGGGTAAGCACGATGCGTTGCTTGAGCGCCTCGCACCCTATTTTTCGGAAGACGCCACTACGAACGGAGACCTTCGCTACTTCACCATTATGTGCCATTGGCACATCGCGGCCAATAGCCTCGACGACCCACATCGACGCTAGCGGCAATCTCGTGGCGCGACTTGCTCGGGAATATATCGACCGATTTGACCTCCTGACCCAGCCTGCGACTGAGCGTGAGGTGGAAGCGCGGCTTCGTGCAGCCGCCCGCCACGGCGTACGAAGCGCCCGGTGGGATGCGTCTCGGAGCGGTCATGTGCCCGGCCTCGGCTAGCTGGCTGATTCAGTTGCGTGGTTGAAAAATCCCTGGGAGCGACCCGAGTTTTTGGTCGCTGCATCTGATGCATTTCCGGGCGCTTCTGCGTCCCTCAAGTCCTCCCTGGGCGCGGCTCGGAGCGGCGCGAGGCGATGCGACGCGTCGACTAATGCGCGGCTATGCTGTGCCGCAAAGGTGAGGCATGCTGTCGCATGCGCCGCTTGATCGAACGCGCCTTGCGAATCGTTCTGCCGCTTACCGTCCTTGGCGCGGAGCACGCTTACGTCTACCTGCGCTGGGTTCTCGAGCCTGGTTGGGGCGTGGCGGGTTCGGTGCTCGGCGGCGCTGCCCTACTGCTGCTCTTTGTTAACTTGATATACGTTTTTGTGTCGCGCAGCCGGGCCCACTTGCGGCCCGAGCTGGACCGCGCGCTGACGCTGGCCGCCTACATCTGGCTCGGTGCGCTTTTTCTGTCGGTCGTCGCCCTAGGCGCAGTGGACCTCGCGCGCCTCTTGCTCGCGCTGACGGTAGCGCCTGATGGCTTGCGGATAGGCGCTGCCGTCTCGGCCGCGCTTGCCGTCACCCTTGTCGCCCTCGCGCTCAAGGGCGGGTTAAGCCCAGTGCGCCTAAAGGCGGTAAGTGTTCGGATTCCCACGTGGCCCGAGCGCTTGAACGGCTTTACCGTCGTGCAGCTTTCTGATGTGCATATCGGTCGTGTGCTCAGGCGGCGCTGGGTGGAGTCGGTGGTAGCGCGCGCCAACAGCGCCCATGCCGACATGATTGTCATCACTGGCGACTTGATCGACGGCAGCGTTAGCGCGCTGGAACACGACGTGGCCCCCCTGACCAACCTTAGCGCCAAGCACGGCGTCTACTTTGTGACAGGGAACCATGAGTTCTATGCGGGCGTCGACCCGTGGGTGGCGCATCTCCCAAAGCTCGGCGTGCAGGTGCTTGCCAACCAGCGCGTCACCATCGATGGCGCCTTCGACCTGCTCGGGCTTCACGACCGCGCGGCACGCTATTTTGGGGCCCGCTATCAGGCGCAGGTCGCTGACCTGGTCGCTGGGCGCGACCCGTCGCGACCGCTCATCGCCCTCGCGCACCAGCCCTCAGAGATTACCAGGCTCGCTGGCCACGGCGTTGACCTGCACCTCGCTGGGCATACGCATGGCGGCCAAATCTGGCCATTTTCGTTGCTGGTCCGCCTCGAGCACCGATACGTCGCTGGGCTCTACCAACACGACAAGAAAACGCAGGTCTACGTCAGCCGCGGCACGGGCTTTTGGGGCCCACCGATGCGGCTCTTCGTCCCCGCCGAAATCACTCACATCAGCCTTCATCATGGCTAGCTGCGCCGCGTAGGGGTCACTCGGGTTTGATGACCTTGAGGACAAAGCGGTCGCTTTGGCCGCGGCATCTAGGGACGCGCTCCGGTCGTGGGGACGCTCCCAGCAGCGGTGTTGATGCGCAAGTGGTGTGCGTGCAGGGAACTTTCGACCGATCAACCCCCTCAAGCACGCTTACTCAGTGCTAGGAGAGCCCGCCCAGGCAGCTTTTCTCGATTGATGCGCTCGAACTCCCTTGGCTCAAATGGCCTGACCTTGGGGCGCTCACGGAGCGCCGCATTAGGTTGGACTAGACCGAGCAGCTTAAGGCCCTCTACTACTTTTCTACTTCTGCGTACTGGCTACCTGACTCATAGCAGCGACACCAAGACTACATGAGTGAAGCGCTCCCACCTTCTTTTAACCCTCACCTGCCGCGAAAACTTGGACCATTCATGTTGCAAAGTACCGTCAAGCCGCTAGTGTTTGGGGCATGAACTCAACTGTGTATGAACCATCGACGACGTCCGCACCTCAAACACGCTTATTGAGCGCTTCGCAACTGAGAATTGAGACGAGTTATCTCGCAGCCTGCATTATTGCTTTAACGTTGCTTGCGTTGTGTGGCTGTAGCGCCGACACATCACTTGCATCAACAGTCGACAAGCAGCAACAAAGTTTCACAGACCTTTGCGAACAACTTCTCCAGGCAAGTTCCACTCTCACCTTTGAGAGGATCCCAAATAACACCGTCAAGCTGTCGAACGATCTCGAACTCAAACCCTTTGGCGGGACATGTGAAATAAGGAACAGAACGAACATCGTTAAAAAGCTCTTTAATGCGATTAGAGTGGACGGGGAGCTCGAACTGATAGCTCGGTGTCATAGTGTGTTCTCGACCGGCACTATGATTGCGTGCCAACTTGGTTCCTCGGTCTCTGTTTTTAGCCCCAATGGATCGACCTGCTCCAAAATGAAGACCGCGTTCCCTACCGACGCGTGGTCAGGCTCCGGAGCGCGGTCAGGCAGCTACGGAGTTCTGCAAGCCGGCGCGGGCTTTGACCTCGCGCAGACCCATTTTATTGGCCATTCCGGGGAGTCGTGGTCCAATATTCGGTTGTTCGGCAGAGTGAGCAACAGTGGTGCCGATGCTGCCTCCATAGATGGCGAAGGTGTATGGGTCGATTTTGGCAGTCTAGCCTGTCAACGTTAGAGTTCGGTTCAAGAGCGTCGTAAGCCACGCATATCCGGCGCGCTTGAGGTAGTTGTGTGAAATGCTCCCAGGGATGTCTTGGTACGGTCCCAGGGAGGTTTTGACCCGTCAACTCCTGCGCGCCCTCAAGTGCGCCAGCTCGGTGCTGCGAGCGGGCCGTTTGCCTCCGAGGAATGGTCATTCGCAGCCGGTGCTGAGGTGTTT
>SLQV01000126.1 GCA_007131285.1 Myxococcales bacterium | reverse complement strand
TGAGCTGACACATGTCGAGGAGGTGCTTTCATAACATCTTTACTCTGCTAACGGACAAAAGTGTCACCTATGTCCCTAGGCTAAAACGTCACCTATGTCCCGGGCCATTCAGGCTTGCTCGCGCGGAGGGACGACGGGTTCCGCGAGGATTGGGCGCGGTTGGCGCTTCAGTTTTGACTCTTCAAGCGCGCAGAAGAGGACGGGGACGACGAAAAGGGTGACGAGCTCAATGGCCATGCCGCCGACGGCGGGCAACGCAATCGGCATCATGATGTCCGAACCGCGTCCTCGCGAGGTGATTACCGGCAGGAGGGCCAGGATGGTGGTGGCGGTGGTCATCAGGCAGGGCCGAACCCGGCGCATGCCTGCCTCTAGCGTGCGGGCGTGGATGTCGTCCCGCGTGCGCGGCGGCGCGTCCTCGAAACGCTGCTTGAGGTAGGTCGACAGCACCACACCGTCGTCCGTCGCAATCCCGATGAGCGCAATGATGCCCACCCACACCGCAACGGAGAGGTTGACCGTACCGACCTGAAAGAGGTCGCGCATCGAGGTGCCGAAGACCGAAAAGTCGAGAAACCACGTCTGTCCGTAGAGCCAGATAAGTAGAAAGCCGCCCGACACCGCGACCACCACGCTGCTGTAGATGATGGCACTCACAGCGACCCGATGGAACTGCAGGTAGAGCAGGATGAAGACCAGCAAGAGCGCGATGGGGATGAGCAGCGTCAGGCGCTTTTCGCTGCGAAGCTGATTCTCGTAGCTGCCGGCGAACACGTAACTGACCCCATCGGGTACCGTCAGCGTGCCCGCGTCAATGCGCGCCCGAATGGCCGCCTGGGCCTGTTCTACGGCGCTGACCTCGGCGACTTCGGGCTGGCGGTCGAAGAGCACGTAGCTGGTAAGGAAGGTGTCCTCCGAACGGATCATCTCCGGGCCGTGCACGTAGCGAATCGACGCGAGTTGACCCAGCGGGATGTGCTCGCCTTCGGACGTAGGCACGAAGATGTTGCGGAGCGCCCCGACGCTATCGCGCTGCTCCCGCATGTAGCGCGCGCGAATCGCGTAGCGTTCGCGCCCTTCGACGCTGCGGGTCAGATCCATGCCGCCCAGGGCCACCTCGAGCACGGCCTGCACTTCGACGATGCTCAAGCCGTAACGTCCGATAGCTTCCCGGTCGATATCGATTTCCAAGTAGGGTTTGCCCACGACGCGCTCGGCGAAAACCGCCTCGGCACGCAGGCTGGGCACCTCTTTGAGTATCGCTTCAAGCGCGAGGCCAAAGCGTTCGATGGATTCAAGGTCGGGCCCATGGACCTTGACGCCCATGGGCGCCCGCATGCCGCTTTGCAACATGACGATGCGCGCATTGATCGGCATAAGCAGTGGCGCGCTCGTAAAGCCCGGACGCTCGGCCACCTGGACAATCTCATTCCATATATCCTGCGGACGTTTGATGTGGTCTCGCCACTGCCTCACGCGCGCACCATCCTCTTTTACGCGGTATTCGGGCTTGTAGGTGATGACCGTCTCAAGCATGGAAATCGGCGCCGGGTCAATCGCCGTTTCTGCGCGGCCGAGCTTGCCCACCACACGGTCTACCTCGGGAATCTCTGCGATGCGCGCGTCCATGTCGGAGAGCATCTCGAGCACCTGCCCGATGGAGGCGTGGGGCATCGTCGACGGCATGTAGAGGAACGAGCCCTCGTCAAAAGGCGGCATAAACTCCCGACCGAATCCGGGAAGGGCATGGGCCAACGCGGAAACCGGCCGCGACGTTCGGACGGGCCCGGGCACCCAGGCGAACACCCGGTCGAATCCGAGCCAGGCCGTGAACCCAAAGAGGACAATCGCGGCCGGCACCGCGAGAAACAGCAGCTTGCGCCGCAAGAACACCGACAAAAGCGCGCCGTAGTAGCGCTGGAATACGTGAAAGGTACCGAGCACGAGCCCGATGAGCACGCCGACGAAGAGCGCATTGAGCAGGAGGCCCTTGCCCGGCCCAAGCGGGCGCCAGTTTGCGGAGAGGGCGAGCGCCAAGGCAAGGACGGCCACCACGTTTTCCAGCGAGGTCAGCCGCGCCACCGTCCTTGGCGCGAGCAGCGGGCGCGCCAGCCGGAAGAGGCCGAGGCCAATCACCACGAGGCCCGCAAACAGTAGGTAGAAGGCAAGCAAAGCGCCTAGCGCCACCAGTAGCCAGTCTCGCGCATGCGTCCAGCGCAGAACGGACCGCGGAATGCGCCGCCATCCGCGCGCTTGGGTCGCCGTCGGCGCCGGTCGACGCCGCAGGATGATGAGCGCGGCGCCCGGCAAGATGAGCACGCAGAGCACGAGCGCGCCGACCATCGCGAAGGTCTTGGTAAAGGCCAGCGGCGCAAAGAGCCTGAGTTCCGTCGCCGACAAGCCGAAGACGGGCAGGAAGCTCACCGTGGTCGTGAGCACGCTCGTCATGACCGCCGGCGCCACCTCTGCTGTGGCACGACGAATGACCGTGCTGCGATTCGCGTCCCGCGGCGCCGCGTCGAGATGCTGCGCCATGTTCTCGATGAACACGATGGCGATATCCACCATCGTTCCTATGGCGATGGCAATGCCGCCTAGCGCCATGATGTTGGCGTCGACGCCGGTGACCTTCATCGACACAAACGCCAGGAGCACCCCCAGGGGCAGAATCGATGAGATGAGCAGCGAGCTCCGCAGATTGCGGAGCATGATCAGCACCACGATGATGGTGATCAGGATCTGCTGGTAGAGCGCGGTGGAGAGCGTCTCAAGGGTTTCGTGGATCAGGCCGGTGCGGTCGTAGAAGGGCACGATGGTCACCTGACTCACCGTGCCGTCTTCGAGCGTTCGCCGCGGCAGACCGGCCTGAATCTGTTCGATCTTTTTGCCCACGGCGTGAATCGTGGTCAGCGGGTTCTCCATGAACCGCGCGACCACCACACCGCCGACGGCGGGCGCGCCCGCATCGTCGAGCGCGCCGCGGCGGAGCGCCGGGCCGTAGGCCACATGCGCTAGGTCGCGAACGCGAATGGGCGTGTTCTGCCGCACCGCCACCACGGCGGCCTCAAGGTCTTCGAGGGATTGAACAAAACCGCGACTCCGGATGATGTATTCGGCGCCGTTAATCTCAAGCGTGCGTGCCCCGACATCGAGGTTGGAGCCGCGAACGGCCGCGGCGACCTCGTTTATCGTCACGCCGTGGGCGCGCATGGCTTCAGGGTCGATGTCGACCTGATACTCGCGCACATGCCCGCCAATCGAGGCGACTTCCGCCACGCCGTCCACCGCCTGAAGGGCGTAGCGGACCGTCCAATCCTGGATAGAGCGCAGCTCGTCGAGGTCCCACCCGCCGACGACCCGCCCGCCCGCATCCTGGCCCTCAAGCGTGTACCAGAATATCTGGCCGAGGGCGGTCGCGTCCGGGCCCAGGGTCGGTTTCACGTCCTCGGGAAGCGTGCCCGGAGCGAGCGACGACAACCGCTCAAGCACGCGCGAACGGGACCAGTAGAACTCGACGCTATCGTCAAAGATGACGAAGATCATCGAGAAGCCAAAGGCGGACGAAGAGCGCACCGTGCGCACGCCGGAAATGCCCAAAAGCGCCGTGGTGAGCGGGTAGGTGATCTGGTCTTCGACATCTTTTGGCGAGCGCCCGGACCACTCGGTGAAGATGATTTGCTGATTCTCCCCGATATCCGGGATGGCATCGACGGGGATGGGGCTGCGCTCAATGCTGCCAACCTGCCAGTCGAAGGGCGCGACGTAGACGCCGCCCGCGACGAGCATCAGGGCAAGCACGAAGACGACGAGCTTGTTGTAGAGAAACCAAGCGACGAGCTTTTCCCAGAATCCGCGCGGGGCGTCCGGGGAGGGCAGCGCGGATTCAGGGGCAGCCTCGGGCCCTTCCGGGAGCGGCGTGCTCAATGCGCGTGCCCTTCGTGGGCAGCGGCGGAAGGCGGGTTCCGTGGGGCGACGACCTCGGCCAGGTAAGCGCCCGGCGACACGCGCTCACGGAGGGTGCCGCAGGTGCGCATCGAATGGCCAAAGTAGGGGTTTTCGACCTCGGTCCCCGCTTGCACCCAGGTGGCACCACGGCCGGAGGCCATCGGGCAGAACGCCACCGAAAGCGCCTGACCGAGCGGATTGCCGAAGCGCCGCAGCAGCGCCTGCACCCGCAGTGACAAGGCTTCAAAGCCGCCCCGGGCGCTTTCGAGCGATGCCGCTTCGGCGACGTGCACACCGTGCTGGCCCAGCGCCCGAGCGACCGAAAGCCACGCCTCGCTCGCTGCCTGCGGCCGCGCCAGCCGAACGTCGGCGGCGTGCTTGACGAGGGCTTCGCCCGCCTTCTTCGCCGCAGGCAGGTCGTCGCGGGCGAGCGCTTGCTGAAGTTCCAAGTACGCGACCAACACGGGTTCAAGCTTGCGCCGTTCGCCCGCTGAGACCTCAATCACGTTATCCCAAGGCCCCGCTTCCGTGTCGTCGGGACCCGCCATCATGCTGGTTCCCGCGCGGATTTGGAGGTCTGCGTCGAGCACAAACGCGCCGCGCGTGACGATGCGCTCGCCTTCCACCAGGCCCGCCACCACGGGATACACGTCGCCGGCGCGCGGGGCGAGGCGGACAATGCGCGCCTCGTAGGTGGGCCGGTCCGCCTGAGGCACCTCGACGTAAACGATGGCGCGTTGTCCCGTAAACAGTGGCGACGTGTGCGGCACAACGAGCGGCCGGTCGGCGTCCTTGTCCGCGTCTGCCTTTCCAGATTTCTGCACAGATGCCGGCCCCTCTACCGGCCCCGATGGCTGAGCGGAGGCTTGCACCACCGCTTGTGCGAACATGCCGGGCATCAGCCGGCCGTCTCGGTTCGCAACCTCAACGCGCACGCGGGCGGTTCGTCGCTGGGCATCGACGATAGGGTCGATAAAGGCCACGCGTCCTTCGACGAACTCGCCGGGCAAGGCCTCCAGGTTTACCTCGACCACCTGCCCCGCCTTGAGCGCCGGCAAGTCGCGCTCGTAGGCGTCTAGCTGCACCCAGACCTGCGAAAGGTCGGCGATGCGATACAGGGGCTCGCCCGTGGTCACGTAGGCGCCCTCCGTCGCCATCCGTTCGATGACCGTTCCAGAAAATGGCGAGCGGATGGCTAGCTGCCGTGCCGGTTGCTGCTCGGATTCCATGGCGCGCACGCGGTCCTCGGGCACCCCGAGAAGCCGCAGACGGTCCCGCACCGCCGCCAATGCCGCGTCCGCAGCAGCGCGCGCCGGGCCCGTGGCCCCCTGCATGCGCTCCCCCTGCTGGCGGGCGGCGATGAGGTCCTGGTGCGCGGCCAGCACCTCGGGACTGTAAAGCGTCGCGACGGTCTGGCCGGCGCGCACGCGGGCGCCGGTCACCTTCACGTGCAGGCGGTCAATGCGCCCGCCGACCCACGCGGTCACGGTCCGCGTTCGCGTCTCGTCGGCTTCGACGCGCCCGAGCAGGCGCAGCGCCGTCTTGGGGTTCGCCATGCGGCGCACCTCCGTGGTGCGCAGGCGTGCCAACGCTTTTGCCCGGTCGGAAAGCGTGATGTGATTCGCCGGCACCTCTGCGCTGCCCTGGGACG
Organism: Myxococcales bacterium; assembly: GCA_007131285.1. Taxonomy (GTDB): domain Bacteria; phylum Myxococcota_A; class Polyangia; order Polyangiales; family SLQV01; genus SLQV01. The sequence goes on along the minus strand of SLQV01000126.1, from coordinate 17,939 downwards.
CCGCGGGAATGAGGTCCATGCCGCAGAGCGGGCATTGCCCCGGTTCCGACTGACGAATCTGCGGGTGCATGGCGCAGGTCCACGTTGTCCCAGCGGCGGGCCCAGAAGTAGGCCCAGAAGTAGCCCCAGCAGCAGGCTCCGTTTGGGTAGGCGTCGAACGGGCGCCGAACACGAGGGCGCCCAACGCAAAGGCCGCGACGGCGACCAACGTGAAGGCGCCTATCCATTTGGCGTGGAGCCTCGGTAGTCGTTGGCGGAGACCCTTAATCATCGTGCCCTTTCGGAAGCACGTCGCCGCGCTCGGTGGTGCTCTCAGGTGTGCTTTCGGGGGTACCCCCGACGGGGCGCTCGGCGGTGCCCTCAGGTGTGTCTTCGACGGGGCGCGCGCGGGTTCCCTCGATGCTGCGCCCCACGACCTGCTCAAGCCGGGCCCAGGCGACGGCATGTTCGGCCCGCGCCCGCGCAAGGTCAAGGCGCACGTCCAGCAGCTCGCGCTGCGCCAGCACCGACGCCGCAATCGATGACCGACTGCTGGCGTAGGCGCCGAGAACCGACGCATACGCCGCTTCCGCTTGGGGCAGAAGCGTATGCGCGTTGAGCGCCACCCGGCGGCGCGAATCGCGGACCTGGGCGAGCGCTTCGGCGAACGCCGCCTGCGCGCGCAGCACCGCGCCCTCGCCTTCTGCGCGCTGAGCGGACGCCTCTGCCTCCGCCGCCCGGATGCCGTCGAGGTAGCTACCCTGCCACAATGGCAGGCTTATCCCGATATTCGGCACAACAGCGCTCGTCCCCATCTCGCCGGGCATGCGCATCCACTCGACCCCCACCGCAAACCCCGGCAGGCGTCCCGCCTGCTCACTGCGGGCCAGCGCATCGGAGGCTTCCCCCAGCAGCGCGAACGATTCGATGAAGGGGTGGTCAAGCACCGCCTTCTGCAACGCTTCCTCGGTCTCAAGCGGAAGGGCCACGGCGGGCGGCTCACTTTGCGTCGGCGTGTCCGCGCCGGGTGGTGCACCGACGACCGCACGGAGCTGAGCCTCGGCCGCGCGTTCCTGCTGGTCCAACCCGGCGATGGCGTCTTCTAGCCGGGCCAAGATGAGGTCAATCTGCTGTTGGTCCGCCAAGGTCGCCGCGCCCGTCGCTATTTGCCCCAACGTCGACTGGGCGAGCCCGCGCAGCAGCTCGGCCTGTTCTTGCTGAATGGTTCGGGTCTCGCGCAGGAGCCACAGCCGAAAGTAGGCATCCGCCACCCGCTGCCGCAGCTCCAGCAGCAGTGCCTCAAAGCGGCGTGAAAGCGCGCGCGCCTCCGCAGAGGCAGCGTCGGCGCCGGCACTGAGCTTTGTCGGCCAGGGAAACGCCTGGCGAATGCTCGCGCGCGCCGGCGCAAGGCCCACGTTCTCGCCGGAGTTCCAGACGAATACGCCAAAGTCCACACTCGGATCTGGCAGCCGCCGGGAAGGCGAAATCCGGTGCACACTGGCGCGCCAGCGGCCGTAGGACGCACGGAGGTCAGGATGGCGTTCGGTGGCGTAGGCGAGGTAGTCGCGGAGTGCGGGGCCAAGCGGCTGCTGGCTCTCGCGGTCTGCTGCGCGCGCACGCCCGAACGTGGGCGCAGCGCGGTCGAGGTCCGTCCGCACGGCGGACTCGTAGGTGCCGGCGCAGCCAGCCAACCCAAGCGCCCAGAGCGCAACACGCACACCGCCAGCCCGGCTTAGTGTCGCGCGCGCCATCACCGCAGACAGCGGCTGACCCCATCGGCGGTCTGCGGGACCTAGCCACGTGCGCCTGGACCTGCCGGGAGTGGGCCCTACGGGAGTGGGCCTTATTCGTGGGGTAGAACTCGTCACGGCTTCCCCATCATGTCGCACTGAGTGCACAGCCTAGCCGGCAAACGTTCAAGGGGTCCAGAGAGGGACACCTCGCAGGAAAGGGCAAGTGGATACAGGGCTCCATGCGCCGTTCCCGACCACATTCTAAAGCGACCGTAGGGGCAGAACTTTTTGCGGAGAACGGCGCGTGCGTCAGTCACGAAAACCCAGGGGTATTTTGCGAAGAGGCCCACTGAGCAGCTACCCTAACCGCTTTCGTCCCTGAACACGCATTTGAATGCGTGGACGCGACAACCGCGATACGCAAACTTGCCCCAAAACAGCCACGGTGCTTCCCCCTCGGCCTTCGCGGCGCGCCCAGCTGGCGTGGACCGGCTGGCCGAAGCGTGCCGGAAGCGGTAGAGGCATCCTATGCTCTTGCTGAATGCCGAGGCACTTGCGGACTTGCTTGACGAGCCCGGCTGGGTAGCGCGCGCAGGGACGGCCCTAAAAATGGTGGCGCCGGGCGTCACCTCCTTCGAGGGATTTGCCGAAGCTGTTCAGGCGCGTTTCGCGGCGACACAAGCGAACCTCGACGAAGCGGTGGCGTCGGGCGCCCGCGCGCAGCTCGCCCAAGTCAACGAGGCCCTAGCCAACGCCCAGGAGAAGCAGCGCCTGCTAGTGCCTCAGGGCGGGCTTCAGGCGGAGTACCACGTGTGGAGCCGTACCCAAACCGCCGACGACGTTCTACGCGCCGATACCAAAGGCTTGACCCTGGCACTCCGCGATGACCTACGCTTCGTACTTGAAGCGCTCACCCTAATCAGCGAGCGCATCGGCGCTTAGCACGCGCTAGGTCGAGGTTAGAGCCTCGACAGCCCTGTACTCATTGCTCGGGAAAACGTCGCATTTGCCCGCCACGTGCCCGCCCACGCTTGCTCTCGGCCCCAAACGACCAGGCGCAACCTGAATCTGCAACGGCTTAGAGTTCGAGTTCTTCGTCGAGGCGGGCATCGAGGGCGTCGCTTGTCTTGGGGGAGGTGCCGGATGCGGGCTCATCGCCTGCATCCGGGTTTTTATGGCGACCGGGTCGCCACATCCAGCCGATGATGCCGAGAAGCACGAGGAGTGCGGCACCGCCCACCGCCCAGGGCAACCAGCCGGACCAGGAATCGGTCATGCCGCCGCTCAGATCCGCTTCGGGGTGACGCGCCTGCAGCCTTCGACGAATCTCCGCGGCGGGAACACCTTCATTGAGCCAGGTGCGAATATCATTGCGCCAGGCCTGCGCGTTAGGACTGGGACAATCCGCTAGGGTGCGTCCCGGACAAAAGGGCGACATCGTTCCACGCGCGAGGGCATTCGCCTGGCGGGACGCCGCGGCCTCCGCGCCTGAGCCGGCGCCTGACCCAGTCGCTGCCTTTTCTGCCTCGCCACCCGTTTCCATCTGCGGCAGCGCACTTGCGTCCGCATGAACGTGTGCGGGCTGCACGCCTCGAACGCTCCAAATGCCGACGCCCAAGGCGAACACCCAGGACAGCGTCGCGCGGGCGTGGCCCCTTGGAAGACGCACACCGACGGGGCAAGCAGCCGCCAGGCGCGCGCCTGCGTGCGGGGACGGTCTCCTATCAAGGTGACCTAAGCGACGCATCTTGGACAAAGGCATGGTGTTTAGAAGATGGTTCAGCGCGCACCCCAAAGGCAAGTTCCCTCGCGGCCAGTCGATGTTTTGCGCCCTATTCGCGGAAATGAATGCGTCGACGATTTTCGCGCTCACCCGCATTCCAGCGCAAGCGCTCACCCCGCGAGAGGCCGCACTCTCGCGCGATAGGGATTGACAGGAGGGTAGAGATACCGGCATGTCTGGGGCGTGGGCAAGCACCTGGTCATCGTCGAATCACCGGCAAAAGCGCGAACCATCGCGAAGTTTCTGGGACGAGACTTCACCGTCGAATCCTCGATCGGGCACATTCGAGATCTGCCCAAACGGGCCGGTGACATCCCCGAAAAGTACAAAAAAGAGCCATGGGCGCGGCTCGGCGTCAATGTAGAAGATGGCTTCAAGCCGCTCTACGTCGTAGACGACGCGAAGCGCTCGCACGTGGCGAATCTGAAGGCGCTGGTCAAAAACGCAGACGTCCTCTACCTCGCGACCGACGAAGACCGCGAGGGAGAAAGCATCGCCTGGCATCTTTTCGAGGTCCTCAAGCCCAAAGTACCCGTGAAGCGCATGGTGTTTCACGAGATCACTGAAAAGGCCATCAAAGCAGCGTTGCTTGAGCCCCGGGAGATTGATCAGGGGCTGGTCAATGCGCAGGAAGCGCGGCGCATCCTCGACCGCCTTTACGGGTACGAAGTCTCGCCGGTACTCTGGAAAAAGGTGATGCCGAAGCTGTCGGCGGGGCGCGTGCAGAGCGTGGCCACGCGGGCGATCGTGCAGCGGGAACGGGCACGCATCGCTTTCGTTCCCGCAAGCTATTTCACCCTCAGCGCCGAGCTCCGAGGGCAGGCGGCGGAAGCCAAGTTTAGCGCCGAGCTACTCTCCGTGGCTGGCGAACGCGTGGCGGTCGGCCGGGACTTTAACGAGTTAGGCCAGCTCAAGAACAACCAGGCACGTATCCTCGGTGAAGCTGAGGCGGAAGCGCTAGCGGAGGCGCTGCGCCTCGCGGACCTCAGCGTGAAAAGTCTTGAACGCAAACCCTATAAGCGTTCGCCCTACCCACCTTTTATGACTTCCACGTTGCAACAGGAAGCGGGGCGCAAGTTGCGCTTCGCCGCCGCCCGCACCATGCGCAGCGCGCAGAAGCTGTACGAAAACGGCTACATCACGTATATGCGCACGGACAGCTTGACGCTCTCAGAAACGGCCATGAACGCTTCACGCGCCGCCATAGCCCGACTCTACGGCGCCGACTATCTGCCACCCAAAGCGCGCATCTACTCCAATAAAGTCAAGAACGCGCAAGAAGCGCATGAGGCGATTCGTCCCGCTGGCGAGGATTTTCCCAAACCGGAGAGGGTAGCCGCAGAGGTCGGCGCCGATGAAGCGAAGCTCTACGAGCTGATCTGGAAGCGCACGATTGCTAGCCAGATGGCCGATGCCACCGGCGAGAGCCTCAGCGTCCGCATCGCCGCCCGGCTGAAAGACAGTCGAGAGCTTCTTTTCGGAGTCAGCGGAAAAACCATTGCTTTTCCCGGTTTTTTGCGAGCCTATGTCGAAGGCAGCGACGACCCGGAAGCGGAATTGGAAGACCGAGAAACGCGCCTGCCGCCGCTCAAGGAGGGCGATGCGCTGAGGGGTGAAGCCTTCAAAGCCGACGGGCATGCGACTTCGCCACCTGCGCGCTTCACCGAGGCGTCCTTGGTCCGCTACCTCGAACAAATCGGCGTGGGTCGGCCCTCGACCTACGCCTCAATCCTCACCACGGTTCAAGACCGCGGCTACGTGTGGCAGAAGGGCAGCGCGCTCGTACCGTCCTTCACCGCCTTCGCGGTGGTCAGCCTGCTCGAGAAGCACTTCCCAAACCTGGTCGACGAAGCGTTCACCGCTCGCATGGAAGACGAACTCGATGCGATTGGCCACGGCAAGCAAGCGCTCGTGCCTTGGCTGCGTGCCTTTTATTTTGGCGAAAAGGACCCGGGGAGCGAAACACTCCATGCGCTTGGTCTACAGAAGCTCGTCACCGACAATCTTGAGGCCATCGACGCCCGCGCCATCAACTCGATTCCCATCGGCACCACCGAGGCTGGTGAGCCGCTGGTTGCGCGGGTGGGTCGGTACGGACCTTACCTGGAAGCAGGTGACCAAAAGGCGTCCATCCCGGAGGATCTGCCGCCTGACGAGCTAACCGAAGCGCACGCCCGTGTGCTGCTCGCGGCACCGAACGACGAGCGCATCATCGGCAAGGACCCGGAGTCCGGTCAATCTATTTTGGCAAAAGCAGGGCGCTTCGGGCCTTACGTTCAGGTCGGCGAAGGCGGTGCGGGGACGAAGCCCAAAACCGCATCGCTGTTTAAGCACATGAGTTTGGCAACGATCACGCTTGAAGAGTCATTGGCGCTCTTGAGCTTGCCGCGCACAGTGGGCATAGACCCCGAATCGCAAACGCCGATTACCGCGCACAATGGGCGCTTTGGTCCTTACATTGCCAGGGGCAAAGACAGCAGGTCGCTGCCGAGCGAGGAGGCGCTGTTCAGCGTGACGCTGCCGGAAGCGCTGGCACTTTTCGCCCAGCCGAAGTCCCGCGGACGCGGAAACTCGCCGGCCGCTGCGCCGCTCCGCGAGCTAGGCGCCGGACCCGAAGAAACCACCATCACCATCAAAAGCGGCCGGTTCGGACCTTACGTGACCGACGGCACCACGCACGCGTCGCTCAAGAAGGGTCAAGATCCCGAGTCGATTACGCTCACCGAGGCCCTCGATATGCTCGCAGAAAAGCGCGCCAAAGGCCCAAGCAAGCCCAAAGGCCGTGGTGCCGCGCGCAAACCAACAAGCGCGAAGAAACCCAAGCGAGCCGCCGGCAAACCGAAAACGGGCTCCGCCAAGAAGACCACGGCGAAAAAGGACGCATGAACTGACGTATAGGCCACCACCGGTCGCCTCTGCGTCGCGAGCAGAAGGTCACCCCTTGCGACGAATACGGCGTATTCGCGAAAGGCCGAGGCAGGTCAAACCATACCCCTAGCCGAGTTCAGAGCGTCTTAGTCGCGGCGTGCCGCGGACGCACTTACTTCTGCGGTAGGCGCCGCCGCAGGTTTGGACCGGAACCACTGGCCAGCCATATACCCAAGTGTCAGAGCTGCGACAAGCGCCACGCCTCCCAGCTTAGGCGGACTGGGCGCTGGAAGATCAAACCACGCAGCGATCAGACCGAAGAGAAAGGCGATGAGCAAACCAAGGGCTAATTTCATCGGCATACGCTAGCGAGGCACGCGGTTCTTCGCTACTTTCGGGCGCCAAGGGCGGGCACCTCGGGTGTTACAGCGTGGCGCTCTGCGCTCTTCTTTGCTGAGTAGGATGCGCCCAGCTACAGATCGGGCACAGCTCGATTTTGTGGCCCCGAGCCGGGCAATGCTCCCGACCAAAATAGATGATCTGTAGATGACGCCGATTCCATGTCTCCTCAGCGAAGACCGCTTTGAGATCCCGTTCAGTCTCAACTACGGATCGCCCAGATGATAGCCCCCAGCGCGCGGCAAGCCGGTGTATGTGCGTGTCCACAGGAAAAGCAGGCACATTGAAGGCCTGTGCCATGATGACGGACGCCGTTTTATGGCCAACCCCCGGAAGCGCTTCGAGTGCTTCGAGGCTCGCGGGCACGACCCCCTGATGTCGCTGAATTAGGAGCGTAGCCATGGCCTTGAGATGCCTCGCTTTCGTAGGCGCAAGACCCAAGTGCCGGATACACGCCAGCAACTCCAGCTCACTCGCAGCCGCCATGAGCGCGGGCGTCCCCGCGATGGAAAAGAGCCGCGGCGTCACCTCGTTAACCTTTTTGTCAGTGGTTTGCGCGCTCAGCAGCACAGCAACAAGCAGCGTGAACGCGTCGCTGTGATCGAGCGGCACGGGGGGCGCAGGATATCGGTCATCGAGCTCGGTTCCTATGCGTTGCGCCCGCATGCGTGCGGCACGCGAGGGTCGTGCGCTTCTGGCTTGGCGGGAATCGCTCATGATAAAGAGTTTCACGTTAGCACGAGACCCTAGCCAGGGAGCCGCCACACCCTTACACTGAAGGGGTGTCCTTGCGTATCGACCTCGACCACGCGCGATTCAAGTCGATTGTCCGTGGTAAGATCCGCCAAGGGCTCAAGCGCTACATCTCCAATGGTGAACTCATCGGCAAGCAGGGCGGTGAAATCGTGTCCATTCCGGTGCCCCAGATCGATATCCCCCGCTTCCTGCACAGCTCCGGGAAAGCGCAGGGCGTAGGACACGGAGAAGGCGAACCTGGCGATCCACTGGATGAAAGCGAGGGAGAGGGAGGCGCCGGGAAGGCTGGCTCGGCACCCGGACAGCATGCGCTTGAGGTTGACGTCTCGCTTGAGGAGCTGGCAGATATCCTCGGCGAGGAGCTCGAACTGCCGCGTATCGAGCCCAAGGGACAGAGCAAGATCGATGAGCGCAAGGACCGCTACACGGGGATCCGTCAAACCGGGCCCAACTCGTTGCGACATTTCAAGCGGTCATTCCATCAAGCGCTGCGCCGCCAACTCGCCGCGGGCACCTACAACACAAAGCGACCGATCATCATCCCCATCAAAGATGATATGCGCTTTAAGTCATGGAAAACCTCGGTCACCCCCAGATCGAATGCCGTCATCATTTACATGATGGACGTTTCGGGATCGATGGGCGACGAGCAGAAGGATATCGTTCGCATTGAATCTTTCTGGATAGACACGTGGCTTAAGCGCCAATACAAAGACGTAAGCACCCGATTTATCGTGCATGATGCGAGCGCGCGCGAGGTCAACCGAGAACACTTCTTCCGAACGAAGGAGTCGGGCGGCACCATTATATCATCCGCCTACCGCCTCGCGAATCAGATCATCGAACGTGAGTTTCCCATCAACGACTGGAACATTTACCTCTTTCATTTTTCCGACGGGGACAACTGGGGTTCAGATGATACCAAGGTGTGCATGCGCCTGCTTTCAGATAAGCTTCTGCCTGCGGCAAACGCGTTTTGCTACGGTCAAGTTGAGTCCCCCTATGGCTCTGGACAGTTTCTTAAAGACATCTCCGCGCACTTTGGCACCGACGAACGAGTGATCACCAGCGTTATCAAGGATCGCGATGCGATCGTCGATTCGATCAAGGACTTCCTAGGAAAGGGGCGCTGACCTCAATGGGATTCGCACTGCGCACGGCACTTCCTCCAGAACTCGCGACGGAACAAGCACGCGTCGAGACGCTCGCGAAGCATTACGGCCTCGACACCTACCCGGTGATGTTCGAGGTCATCGACTACAATCAGATGAATGAGATAGCCGCCTACGGCGGCTTCCCCACGCGCTACCCGCACTGGCGCTTCGGCATGGAGTATGAGCGACTAGCGAAAAGCTACGAGTACGGTCTTTCTAAGATTTACGAGCTTGTCATCAACAACAATCCATCGGTGGCCTACCTTCTCGAAGGCAACGCCCATGTCGACCAAAAGCTGGTGATGGCTCACGTCTACGCCCACGTTGATTTTTTTAAGAACAACTTCGCTTTCGCCGCCACCAACCAGGGCATGAACAGCTCCGGAGAGGACATCCGAAAGTGGATTGATACCTTCGCAAACCATGCCGCATTGGTACGGAGATGGTCAGACAAACTAGGACACGAGGAGGTTGAGCGTTTCATTGATCTCTGTCTTAGACTTGAAAACCTGATCGACCCACAGTTGCCCTTCCGACCCGAAAAACGCCGGTCGAGCGAAGATGCAGATGGAGACGTTCCAAATGAAGAACCCGCGTTGCTGCCCGTCAACCGCGACTACATGGCGCGCTACATAAACCCGGACAGCTTTGTCGAATCTCAAAGAAAAAGAATGGCGGCGGAGAAGGACAAGGAACGCATCTTTCCTCTATCTCCGGTGCGGGACGTTCTCGGTTTTCTTTTAGAGAATGCACCTTTAGAACGCTGGGAGCATGATATCCTGCGCGTTATTCGGACCGAGGCATACTATTTCATGCCACAGATGCAGACAAAAATCATGAATGAAGGATGGGCCACCTACTGGCACTCCAAACTCATGACTGAACATCTCTGCAACGAATCCGATGTGTTTGAGTACGCAGATAAGTGCGCGGGCGTCTTGGTGACCCAACCCGGCCAGCTCAACCCCTACAAACTTGGAGTCGAACTTTATCGCCATATCGAGCATCGCTGGGACCATGGCCAGTTTGGCCGTGAATGGGAAGACTGCGATGACCTTGCCGCCCGGCGCGCATGGAACACGCAAGCCGGGCTTGGGCGCGAGAAAATCTTCGAGGTGCGCCGTCTCTACAACGACCTAACGTTTATCGATGCGTTTCTGACACCTGAGTTTGTTGAGGCGCAAAAACTCTACACCTTCGGGTTCAACGACCGTCGCGGCCGTTACGAGGTGGATTCGAGAGCCTTCGCGAAGGTAAAGCAGCAGCTACTTCAGGCACTCACGAACGGTGGACAACCGGTGATCGATGTGCAGGATGCCAATCACGGTAATCGCGGAGAGTTGCTCCTCATGCATCACAGCGACGGCATGGACCTTCGTATGGACTGGGCCAAGGAGGTCATGGAAGCACTGGAACGCGTTTGGAAGCGTCCGGTTCAGCTCACGACCACGGTTGACAGCAAGCCCTACGCGCTCCGCTATGACGGCAAAGATCACCTGCAGACCCCCACCAAAGACTGACGCGTCGGACGCGCGGTACAATCTCGCTAGCCGACGGGAATCTCGTCAGTTTCCCGCGAGTACGCTGCAGCCAGTCCGCTCCGCGATCTGCAGTCCCTCCTGTCGGTGCCTGCGCAAAGTGCGAACAGCGCGACCTCGTCATCTCGGTGTCATCTCGGTCAGCATCGAAGAGTCACATACCTAGTGTTGCAGTGAAAACACCCGGCACGCATTGAGCGTGGTGGCCTCAGCGAGCACCTCGCGAGAGACGCCGCGGAGCTTCGCTATGTACTCGCCCACATGAGCGACAAAGGCGGGTTCATTACGCTTACCTCGGTGAGGCATTGGGGCAAGGTAAGGCGCGTCGGTTTCGACAAGCAGCGCATCCAGCGGCTGACGGCGTGCCGCCTCGGCGATGGCTTCAGCCTTCTTAAAGGTCACAATACCACTGAAAGACGACACAAAGCCCATGTCGAGTGCCGCATGCGCGAAACCCGTATCCTCAGAGAAGCAGTGAATGATGCCCCCCACGGCCTTAGCTCCTTCTTCGCGAAGGATCCGCAAGGTATCTTCTGCTGCGTTCCTCGTGTGAACGACGAGCGGCTTTTTGACCAGCTTGGCTAAAGATATCGCTAGACGGAAGGCTCTCTGCTGCGCTTCCCGCGACGAATGGGTGTAATGGTAATCTAACCCCGTTTCGCCTAGCGCGACAACCCGTGTATGGGCGGCCATCTCAGCAAAAGCCTCGCTCCAGGCAGGCGACGGCCTCAGCGTGCTTTCGTCGACCCAGTGCTTAGCGTCGTGAGGATGCACGCCTACTGTCGCGTAGATTCGGAGGGGCGATGGTTCCACAGAGGACACGCGTTGACCCCCTTCCCTCGCTTCGGCATTTGTCCACGGGTCGAGCGCCTCGGCGAGTGTCACCCCGCTTGAAAGCGCCTCGACGCTTTGAGCGCAGTTAATTGTCACGCAGCGAGATACGCCTGCGGCCCGCGCACGACTCACGACGTCTTGTCGGTCGTCAGCGTAGCGCTGATCATCGAGATGACAGTGGGTATCGAACCAATCCATCCTTGCCTCTTCAGTGCTTCCGTTCATCTTTCTGCGGTGCCGCATGCGGCCAGCGCAGGACGCGTATTCATCCTCGACGTGGCATCTTTGACGACTAAAAGATTGTTCAACATGACTCAGCCCACCCGGCCCGACTACCCTATCGCGGACTTAATGCTCAAGCGCACCAGCCCGCGTGCTTTTTCGCCCGAACCGATGGCACCTGCGGCGCTTCGCCAGTGCCTAGAAGCTCTGCGGTGGGCGCCGAGCTGCTTTAACGCCCAACCCTGGCGCTTGCTAGTGGCACCGCGGCAGGATGAGGCGGCCTTCGCAGCGTTGACCGGTTGCTTGGTGGAAGGCAACCGCATCTGGGCGGCGCAGGCTTCGGTTATCGGCGTCGCACTCGCGGTCAGCCACTTCGAGCATAACGGCAAACCCAACGCTTGGGCACAGCACGATGTGGGTTTGGGCCTAGCACAACTCAACCTGCAAGCAGTCGCCCTGGGCTACGCCACCCACCTTATGGGAGGTTTCGACAAAAACGCCGTGCGGGCCCTGGCAAACGTTCCCGAAGGCGCCGAGCCTCTCGTCGCCTTCGTTATCGGCAAAGAGGCTGACCCGAGCGTCCTGCCCGAGTCGCTGCGGGACAAAGAGTGCGCACCACGCACGCGCAAGGCTCAAGCGGATTGGGTTTTTTCAACCCACTACGGCACGCCACTCAACCTGGGTTAAGTGCGCACTCAGCTGAGTGCCAGCTACGGTCGTCGGCCGCACGCTGGACTCTCTGGATGGTGGTCACGGCTTGCCCGATTCGAGGCGCTCGGCGATGCGAATTTCTAAGATAGCGCCGCGGGCAATGACCTCGTAACGAGGCATCTTCTCGCCTAGAAAGCGCACCGTGAGCTCGGCATGGTCACCTCGATTAAGTACCATTGCGCGTTCGACCCGCGGATGGCCTTCCGCAATAGGGCCTGCCCGATCGAGAGCGAGCGCGCCGAGCGCCTTAACGGTGAAACCATCAGCGGCCTTCTCGCCGCGTAAAAGCTCAACGGGGCGACTCATGCGGATAAAGAAGCTTCGGGCCTCCTTGACATCCTGCGTACCGAAGTGGAGCGTATTTGGGTCCTGACCGACCGACCGCACCGCCGCGGGAACCTCGCTAAGCTCGGCGTCGCTGAGGTCCACGGCGTAGGGACTGTCGTCGGGCAGCGAGCCAGCCGCAGCGACTTTCGCCATTTGCGCGTTGCTCGGAACGGCAGCGGTTGTCGATGCTTGTTGCGGGGCGTTGTTGGGATCGGCGGCGGCCTTCAGTCGTGGGCCTTTTTCCGCCTGTTCGAGCGCTTTCTCGAAGCCTTGCAGCTGGGGCTCTGGCCACATTGCGTAGAGCACGAGACCGAGTGCTGCCAACCCTAGGATGTAACGACCGAGAGGCCGGCGCACCGGCAGCGGTTGACCTTCTGACCGAGTTCTTGGCCTCGCGGGTGCCACGCGCGAACGCGCCCCCTGCTGCCGACGCCGGGGCGCAGTCACTTTCCGAGCCTTGGTTCGACGGCGCTTCAGTGCTGCGCGGAGCCTCGCCGTACCTTGCTGCAGTCGCGGCATAATCAGGCGGATGGCCAACACGGCATAATCCAGCAAAGTTCGGCCGGCCGCATGCGCAAGCGAGAAAAGCAGGCCCGTCAGGCTCGCCGCGGGCGGAGACCAGGTAGCCGCCGGCCCTGGGGAGGGTTCACCTTGGGTGTCGAACGCCGTTTCAGCAACCTCGGAGGCATCCTCTCTCGATGGCGCCGTAGCCGTACCCGATGATGCGGCAGACCCACTCACCCCAGAATCTATCTCGACGGGCGCCCCTGGAGCGGCGTGCTGTGCACGTGCTGGGGTGTGGGGACCGAAGCAGGGCGGCGCTAGCCCGGCTTGGCCCGGATCAACGGCATCCGATGTGGTCGCCTCGTCGTCGAGACTCTCGAGCGCATCGGCATCGAGCACATCCTCGTAGGGTCCCTCGAATACGCGCTCGGCGAGACTCGGATCCGGAGTAGTATCCTCTGACAGATCGTGTGTGCCGTAGGCATTGGCTACGGTATCGGCGTACGCAAAGCTGTTGTGCCGAAAGTCATCCTCCGACGCGTCGCGAGCGATGCCTGTCGACGCCATCTCGGCTTCACCGGATTCGGGCCAGACGGCTTCCGCGAGGCGCAGCTCGACGCGTGGCTGCTCACCATCCAGGCGGAGGCACCAGTCTTCCAAGCGCCCACACCGGCCATCGGGTCCTTCCCAGAGGCCGGGATGCGCTGCACTCTTGCGGAGAGGCAGTGCCGCGGCAAACCACTCTCCTGCGGGCTGGGGCGCGAGCGGAGAGAGCCAAACCCTCCCGCGTATGACGCGTACCTTAGGCTGCGCTTCCGCCGGCGGCTCCGAGCCTTCTGCATCGCCCTCCAACGCGTCGAGCACCTCATTTAGCCGAGAAACCGAAAGGGAGTCAACGTCGACGAAGCTCAGACCGAGGGCGGCGTTACCGAGCGAGCGGGCATGATTCCAAGCCACACTGCAGGTACCCTCAATCGGCGGTCTGCCGTCCATGGCGTCGATTCGGAAGTTCATGTGCGCGCCCGCAGCGAGGCCCACCGCGCTTATGATTGAAAAGCCACCGCGACTGATATCTCGTAGCTCCGCGGGCAATACTTCGCCCAAACCTTCGTGTACAAGCTGTACCGGGAGTCCTAGCGTGATGCGTCCTGTCCCCGTTGCTCTACGTTCCGTCGCGTTCATCGCTGCCACTCCTTAGCGTCCAGGTCCTAATCCACCCGAGACCGTAACCGTTCGAGGCTAGGTTCTGCAAAAAATCTGCGGTTTTCCGGGATACCGCCCGGGGTGTCTTCACACCGCGCGCCGAGGTGATGCACCGCATCTGACCGATTCGCCTCAACTGCCGCGTCATCGGGCGCTCGCATGCCCCTAAGACTTCGTCCGAGCTTTGTGCATCGTCACGCACAGGAGCGCGCGCTGTCTAACTATCTGCACTTGACGGCAGACCGCGGTCCTCGCAGCCTCTTGGGCCGATGGCACTGCGGTTCACTGTGCATTTCGACGCTTCGCTCGGCGTCAAAGCGCCCGACGTGCTTTCTATCGCACTCGCGCAACCGCGCATGCTCATCGGTCGGGGCGCCGACGCAGACGTGCGGCTCGCCCAGCGCATGGTCAGCGCGCGTCATGCTCTGGTTGAAGTCACGACCCGCGGATTCTCGGTCACAGATTTGGATTCTACGGCAGGCACCGCCATCGATGGGCGCAGGCTTGTTGCTGGACGCAAGAGTCTCTTAAGCCCGGGGTCATCAATAGATATCGGGCCCTTTCGCCTGGCGGTCGAGGCGATACCCGTTGTAGCTGAGGCAGCTGATCAAAGCGCGCCGCTGCGCTTCGCACGCCAGCTTCTGGCCGCGCTTGAACCTGAACTGGGCCGTTTTCCCTACGTCGAGGTACTGAAAACGCCACAAGCTTCGGAGATAGGCTCGCGCCTCATGCTGACGCCCCCGGATAGAGATTTCTCCATCGGCCGCGCCGAGGCATCTTCGTTGAGCCTACACGATTCAGACATCTCCCGGACACACGTCATACTACGTCTCCGGGGCACTCGGGTCACACTAGAAGACTGCCGCAGCAAAAATGGAACACGCGTCCAGGGAACCATCGTGGGCAGTCAGCGGCTGCACTCCGGAGACCTGATCAAGATCGGGGACACGCTTCTGCGCTTTACCGATGAACTCGCGGCGCGTCTGGAAACAATTGCCGTTGGACCCGATGATTCATATCGGGGCTCGCGTGCTTCTCCCGCCTTAAGTGCCGAAGCCTCCGCTTTGCCTTACGGCACAAATCACGATGACATAGACGCCGAAGAGCCGAATGCAGCAACGCCCCTACCGCTATTTGCGCAGCGGGGTGCCCCTGAAGCCGCGACACGCCCCGGCATTCAACCGACCGTGAGCTGGTTTGAAAGGATCGTTATCGCCCTCGCACTGGGCCTCCTCGGCGCTTCGCTGCTCTCACTGATTTTTTTGCTCGGCCTTTGCTAAGCGCGCCCAGGCAGCTATCGCTCGCTTATGAGTCGACGCACCGCAGATCCAGCCGAACACGGCGCACCGGGAGCAGTCCCGCAGGGCCAAGAGACCTCGGGCTCCCGCCGCAACACGGGCGCCGCCTCGCCCAGTGCGGCCCTGGAGGCCCTCAACCGCGTTGCTACGGTGCTCGGCGAGCTCGATACCGCACGTGAACAACTGGTCGCTAGCCTTGAGCGAGAGGGCGCCGTGCTCGGTCGGGCTTTTGACGCCATCAACGCGGGCGACACTCCAGCTCTGAAGGTGCTGGTTGCGCGAGTGCTGGCGGAACGCCCAGAAGACCATTTGCGGCGCTTGGTGGAGGCGGCGGCAACGCCTGTACCGAGTGTTGCTCACCCGCTCTTTGACTTGCTAGTCGAGTTGGCCCACGCCCGCTTCCGGGCATTTGCTGAACTAACCGAGGCCCTGCTTTTCGATGGCACGGCCCCCGCACCCGTGACTGCGACGGCATTGCGCACCTTGGCCACCGTGATGGAAGAGGGGGCCGGGCAGCTCCTGATTGATGCACTTGATCATCCGGCGACGGAGATCGTCGCAACAGCGCTTGAAGCGCTCGCTGACCTAGACCTCGAAGAAGCAGCTCCGGCGGTCGAGGCACTGCTTGACGACCGACGAAAGCTCAGCGCACCGCTGGGCGAGTCGGGCGAACTCGCCACGCTGGGCGAACTCGCTAAGGACACTTACGCGTATCTGACACGTGCATGACAGAGCGTACCGGCGCCACGCCGTTTTCGACCAGGAATGCCAATTTATGGATCCAGAGCGCGCCCTAGGGTGCGTCCAGACACCGGGCCGAAAAGCGAAGGCATCTTGTAGGGTTTTGAGATTTCCAGCGCGGCACGACGTGCGTGCCCTAGGGCGCTAGGCGCATTTGATCATGGGATTTTTGCTAAAATACGTCGAAGGCATAGCTTAAGCCGGCCGGTTCCCCGCGCGCCTCGGAGAGAAGAGCGCGGGGCGGAAGCGCCCCTCCTGAAAGCCAAGGAGCGGCATTGAATGCCTGGCGCCTAACGTGATTCGGCAGGCGCTACGGCCGGGCACGTCGGCGCGTCTGTACCGGGCAAAAGAAGCTCAACGACTCGGCTACCGAGCACCGCTCCCGCCGGCGTCGAAATATCGACGGCGAAGCGCAGGCGGCGCGCCTCGGGAGCCGGCAGGAGGGCCCCCTCCACAAAGTTAACCCGGAACACGATCCGGGTACCCGGTCGCACCCCACGGAAGGCATTTGTTTCGACGGCCTGCACACCCCCGCTAGGTTCGGCGCGCACAGGCGACACCGACTCTACAAGTCCGGTCACGGGGGCCTCTCCAGCAAGATCGCGCACTTTCGCGAGGGCGTCGAAGGGAGTCTCGCTCACAAAACGGCGGAAACCTGCGACCACCGAAGCGTCGAGGTTTTGTGCACGTCGTCCAATGTCGATCACCAGCGGGGCGCCTTCGCGATCTAGAGAACCGGTAGCGGCCGCGATCGCTTCGAGATCTGACCGCCCCAGCCCCTCTCCTGTCGAAAAGCCAATGACACGCGCACCTATCGCAGCAAGCGCGTCGACTGCCTCCGCAAACGTATGTGGCCGTGGCTCGATATTGGGCGAGTACGGCTCGGATCCACCTGGCCCATTGTGCATCGGGGCATCGGTGAACAAGAGAACCAGTGGCAGCGCGCCGCTGCGGTAACATGGGTAACCAACGCCTCCCCGAGGACAGCCGCCGGCCGGCGGCACATATGGGCCGAGCCCGGCCCCGGTAGCGAGCTGAAAAAGAGCCTCTACTTGAGACTCGGGGTCATCGCGCCCGTTTCCGAGACGGAGCGCCGTCACCGCCGCTTGGACCTGCGCAACATTATTGGTCACAGGCGTCCGCAGCATGAAAGGCCGGTCGGTCGGCGCACCATACGCCCCGATTGGAAAATCTTGAAACGCGGCGACCGCGAAGTGTGAATCCGGCAACGTTTCCACAATTGCGGGGATAATGCGGTCCACGAGGCGGCGGCGAATCTGCCCAATGGCGTCACCCATAGAGGCGGTGGTATCCACCAAAAGCGTGACGTCTGTGCGCGCAAGACGCGCGGCGGTTCTCAGTGAAACGGAGACCGAACCCGAGAGTGCCGCAGGCTCAACGCAGACGCGGGCAGGAAGATCGTCGTCTCCCATCGGTGCCGAAGGTTCAGGCTCAAGCACTTCGGGGACATCCAGCCCCGTTCGGCTACCGCAGGCAACAAGCAGCGTGATGCAGCCAAGCAGGCAGCCGAGCCGAATCGCCCGTAGGGCGCGCGTGCCTGAACACGGCGCAGATCGCAGCCCAGTTTCTTCAGCGTGCGAAACATCCTCATCAGCAGCAGCGCTGGACTTGCTAGAGCCGTTTAGTTCCCTAATCAGGCGCGAATCGGTCATAGCCATTCTGTGGCTTAGTCGCACGCACAGGGCATGCCATGCGCCCTTGCACCTTTCTTTATGATTTAATTCGGCTTCAGCCTAAGGTTGAGCCGCTACAGCCCTGGGTTCGCTGCTGGGTTCGCTGCTGGGTTCGCCGCGCGCCTTCAATCGCTCACGCATGCAGGCTGGGGTCCCGGCGAGCGCGTGGCTGCGGGGCCCGCGGAGGGTCTCGGG
>SLQV01000204.1 GCA_007131285.1 Myxococcales bacterium | reverse complement strand
TGGGGGACGAAAGCCGCGGGGAAATGGGCCTTCCGTGCGCGGACCCACCCACCCCACCATACTTACTCCAGGCCCATTTCCCCGCGGCTTTCTGCGTCTCGAGTTGATGAGGGGATCGCTCAGGGCCCGGGCTCCAATACGGTACGGAGAACGCGCTAAGTTCCTAAGTGAGGCGCATTCTCAGTTCTTTAACCTGGTCTCCTAGTGTAGGCCCCTAAGCTAGCTCCGGCCGAGCCAGCCGAGGAAGAGGGCGAGGGAAATCAGCAGCACGGCCGCAAGATTCAGCAGCGTTCCCACGCGGAGCATGCTGGTGGGTTTCACGACGTCGGCCGCAAAGATGATAGCGTTCGGTCCCGTGGCGACGGGCAGCGCGAAGGCGCAACTCGCGCTCAAGGCAATCGCAAGGCCCAAGCCCGAGGTCGGTAGGCTGAGCGCGACGGCTAGTGGCAGCGCAATGGGGCCAAGAATCGCCGCCGTTGCAGTGTTCGAGCAAAGCTCGGTCAGCACAAGCGTCAGCGTGACGAGGCCGACGGCGAGGGTCAACGGGCTACTCCAGCCGCCGCTCTCGGCAGGCATCAGTACGGGTAGGCTCATTTGGATGAGCCGTTCGGCGAGGCCGCTGTCAAGCACCTGACCGCCCAACACGATGCCACCACCGAAAAGGAAGATAACGGCCCAATCGATAGAAAATGCCTCCTGAGCTGAGAGTAGGCGCTTGCGTTGCGGGCTCTCGGGGTCGCGCAGAAAGAAGAGTGGCAGCGTGACAACAAGTGCGACGACGCCAGGGTGCAAACGTGCGGCCAACTCGGCGGAGAAAGCGCCTGCCCACGGTGCAAGGAGGGAAGGGCCGAGCCAGCCGATGACGGCGGCGGCGAGAGCGATTACCGCAACGCGTTCACCGACGCGCCATGGTCGCGGTGCGGCTTCGTCAGGGGCTGTTGCGGCGCTTGACCACTTGCAACATCGCGGCAGGAGTAGGCCGAAAAGCACCGCCATGAGACCGAGTGAGACGGGTAGCGCGCGGGCGATCCAGTCGAGAAAGGAAAGCTGCACGCCCATGCTATCAAGGTAGCGAAGGATAATTAGATTGGGTGGCGTCCCCACTGGCGTCACCATGCCACCGATGGTCGTGGCGTAGGCAATCACCAGATATGGGTAGGGGGAAGGCGCCTCGCGGCGCTCTAGCCTCGCGACAAGCGGTAACAGGGCCGCGCAGGTAGCGGTGTTGCTGACCCACATCGAAACCAGCCAGGCGCTGCACGCGAGGACAGCAAGAAGCAAGACGGGGCGCCCCTTCACCCCGGGTACGCGCATGAGGGCGCACGCAAGCCGTGCATCAAGGCCGAACTTCACCATGGTCCGCGTCAGCATGAATGCACCGACAAAGACGAATAGCAGCGGGTCCGCGAAACCCGCGAAGGCGTCGCGTGGGGGTGCAACGCCTGATAGTACCAGCGCTGGCGCGATGAGTAGCCCGGTAGCGGCGGGCGAAATTATCTCAAAGACCCAGGCGCACACAGCCAACCACGCGAGACCTAGAAGCAGGCTTTGGTCCGGCGTGAGCCCGACGCGAAAGGTCGCGCCTTGAAGGTGAGCGCTGCTGAGCAGCAGCAGCCCAACGGCCGCTAACGCGAGCCCCACAAGACGACGTTCCCAGCGCGATGGCTTCACGCTTGCGACTTTAGCGAAGTTGGGTCGCCGCCGCACGAGCTGGGGTGGCCTGGTCACGTACCCGCTCTAGTCGCGCGTCCCCGGTACGCCCGGTGCGGCGCTTTATCTCTTTCCGTGCGCTAAGTGGACTTGGCGCCGCGGCGCCTGCGCTGGCAAGCGTGGAGCTGACTGGTGTGTGGCGGAGCTGGCGCGCGGGCCATCCACTGCGCACACTAACGACTTATGGAAGCTGCGTCGGCCTTGTTGGAGTCGGTGGCACTTGCGGCGCGCCTTGGGGCAGCCCGGGGTTGGATGCCCGCGACAAGCGGTAACGTTTCCGTCAGGGCTGGTCGCGCATTCTTTGTATCTCGCTCCGGCGTCGACAAGGCAAACCTAAGCGCGAACGACTTCATTGAGCTCGAGGTCATGCCAGGTGAAGCCGTGCCTGGAGACACGCGAGCTCCAAGGTGTTCAGTCTCGCCACCTCTGAGGGCAGGGGACGCCGGCGCAAGGCCATCGGCCGAGGCTGCGCTGCACGCGGCCATTTACCGGGCCTGTCCGGAAGCCACTTGCGTGCTACATTTCCATACCTTAGCGGCAACCTTAGTGTCGCTTCTAGCACCGGCCGGGGGGCGAGCCGCGACGGGGAGGCGAGGTCTAAAGCTGACAGGGCTTGAGCTTATCAAGGCCCTGGGCGATACGCGTTCGCACGAAGACGAAGTTATCGTTCCGCTTTTCGCCAACGATCAAGACATGGACCGATTGGCCAAGGAGGCAGAGCAACGCCTGGGCGAGGTGCCGGCGGGTACGACTTGTGTCGGCCTCCTGCTACGCGGACACGGCCTTTACGTCTGGGGAACGGGCGCTGTAGTGGCGCTCAGGCACGCGGAGGCCTTCGATTTTCTCTTTCAATGCGTGACGCAAAGGCCCGAGCTGGCTACACCCTGGGAATGAGTGAAGGCTCCCCCTTGCAGACGGCGCTTTACTTCGCTGAGTCCGGCGAAGTAGTGACCGATCGTGAACAGATCGCCGCAGACATGCGAGCCCGTGGCCTGCGCTTCGAAACCTGGCCTGCCCCCGCCGCGTTCGCACCCGATGCGGCCGCAGAGACCGTGCTGGCTGCCTATGCGGCGCCCCTGAGGCACTTGATGGAAACCGAAGGCTATGCGTCCGCCGATGTCGTCGTGCTCCACGCTGCGATGGACAATGTGCGCGCGATACGCGAGAAGTTCTTGAGCGAACACACGCATTCGGAGGACGAGGTGCGTTTTTTCGTCGAGGGTTCGGGCGAGTTCTGGTTTCATCTTGAGAATGAAGTCTTCGCGCTACGCTGCGTCGCGGGCGACTTCATCTCCGTGCCTGCGGGCGTGCCGCATTGGTTCGACTGCGGCCAGCGACCTTTCGTGAAGGCCATTCGCGTTTTTTCCGACACCGCAGGCTGGACGCCGCACTATGCTGAGACTGCGACGCATCGGTCTTACATCGGGACGTTTGGCGCTGCCCCTGGTCAACGTGCGACGCTCATGCCGCCCGGGCCCCAGGGGGCATCGGTAGTAGATGCTATCGGCGGGGCTTCCGCCCCATCCAGCACGGGAGCGCGCGCATGAATCGCGCGCTCATCTTGGATGTCGAGGGCACGACCACCAGCCTGGCCTTCGTTAAGGAAACACTTTTTCCCTATGCCGCGACGCGGCTCGATGCTTTTCTCGATGCGTACGAGCAGCGTCCAGATGTCGCCGCGATCCTGCTAGAAGTGCAGCGTCTCGCGGCAGCGCCGCGCGCCACCGAACCGCTGAACGCGGCGCAGGGCCCAGACGTTGCCGCAGGCGCAGAGGGGCCTGAGATGGGCGGCGGGAGCCGCGCTGAAGCGGTTAGTGATAACCCGCGGACAATCCTCAAGGCTTGGATGGCCGCCGACGCCAAAGTGACGCCCCTCAAAATCCTCCAGGGTCTCATCTGGCAGGCGGGCTACGCTTCCGGCGAGCTCCAGGGGCATGTGTACGATGAGGTGGCTCCGGTGCTGCGCAGTCTCTGCGCGCGTGGTTATCGCCTGGCCATTTTCTCTTCCGGATCGGTTGCGGCCCAGCGATTGCTTTTCAGACACAGCGTGGCGGGAGATCTCACGCCTTATATCGAGGCATATTTTGATACGCGCACGGGTGCGAAGCGCGAGGCGTCGTCCTATCGAGCTATCGCTCGCGCCTTAAGGCTACCGCCCGCGAGCTGCGCCTTTTTTTCGGATATAGCGCCGGAGTTGCACGCGGCTACCGAGGCGGGCATGCCCTGTGCGCAGCTTGTACGGCCAGGGGGGGCGCCAGCGCCCGGGCAGACGCACCTACCAGATTTCCACGCGCTCGATGCTTGGGTGACCGCGTACTTCTCCTAAATCACGTTGCCTCAAATCCGGTGAAGCCCGTGTTTGAGTTCAGCCGGCGAACCCGCCGTTTCGGGTGCCACGCTCGCGCCCCACAACTCCTCGGTTTGATGGCGCCCGAGACGATGCGTTCGCGCTCCGAAGGTCTACGAGCGTCTTTGAACCCCAGATGCTTAGTGTTCGCCGTGCTGGCGGAGGTAGGCGATGGTGCGCACCAGCTCGACGACGCGCTCCCGCTGGATTTCGTCGAAGTCGGTGAAACGCACGCCCATGCCCGGGTTCGGGTTGGTTTCGCGTAGCTTGATGGGGTTGATCCAAACGACCTCGCCGCGCACTTCAAGGACATCTTCGTTGGGCGGCGCGAGACGCAGGGTGAGCAGCGTGCCGATGGGCAAAGGTCGCTCGGTGCGGATGAAGATGCCCATCTCGCTGATATTTTGGATGTAGGCGAAAAGGAAGGTGTCGCCGCTAGCGTAGTCGACGCTCCAGCTCGTTTCGAATCGCTCATAGCGTCTGTTGTCGTCCATCATATCCTCGTGCGGCATGCATGTTCGGTTAAGATCCTGAGCCGGACGTGCGTTCTCGCCAAAAAACCCCGCGCGTTTCGAAAGATACGCTGCGGTTTTTTGGCTGTGGGCGCTCGTGCCCAGCCCCTCAACCGACCATGCAGCTGGCTTAGCCGGTTCCGCATGCCTGCTGCGGCCTCAAGCCTCGCGAAACCCGCATCGCTTTGCAAGCCCATACGCATGCCCAAGCCAGGATGCGCACTTTTAGGTGGAGCCCGTTTCGGGCGTGCTACTTCAACCTCAGCGGCACGCGTTGCAGCGTCCGCCCTAACGGGGCTAAGGAGGCGTTTCGGCGCGCGTCGGCGAAAGGAGTATCACTGTGTTGCTGCTCAGTGCGCGACTCGTTTGTCGCCCAAGCGGAAACCCCACGCATCAGCCCAATGCCATGCGTGATCTGCTAAGCCAGCTGCACGTTCGGCGAAGGGCCTGAGCTGTCCGTGCGTCCTCGCTAAAAACCCCGCGCGTTTCAAAAGACAGCTGCGGTTTTTTAGCTGTGGGCGCTCGTGCTCAGCCCCTCAACCGGACACGCACGGCCGATCACCGCCGCGCCGTGATCTCGCCTTGAGCCAGGCGCCCGCGCAGGGGGCGTTAGGGGCAGGGGAGGTGGGTGGTGATGATGGCGATGGCTTCGTCGATATCGGCGTTGCTTAGGTTTGAGGCGATGAGGTCGGCGTAGCGGGTGCCGGCGTCGGCGTTTTGGGTGCGGAGGCCCAGGTTGAGCACAGGCCCAAGGGTATTGACGAAGGCCTGGTGGGCGCTGCGTGCTGCGCCCGACGCGACGCGGAGCGTCTCTAGGCGCTGGCGGACGATGGCAGCCATGCCGGCGAGCACGGCTTGGTCGAGCTGAGCAGCGGCGCGGTCGCGCAAGGCAAGGTCGGTTGCCGAGGGCGCGCTGTCGAGGTCACGCCAGCACCGCACGGCGAGCAGTCCCTCCCAGGCGCGTTGATGGGCGAGGGGATAGCTGCGCGCGATGTAGCGGCCAAGGCCCGAGCCGTCGCAGGCATCGACGCCGCCGGCGTAGTAGGCGTACGCCGAATCGCAGTCCTGCGCTTTGTCGGTACAGGTCTGTACTTCTTTGTACACCGATGCATAGAGGAACCAGAGCAGGGCGGCTTCGATGCGTGCCGCCGAAACCTGTCGCGCTTCGGCGTCCTCGGTTGCGGCCAAGCCTTGGCTGAGCGCGTCGAGAATTATCGGCTGAAGCTGGGCGGGGCCGACGCAGTAGTCTGGAAACGCCTCTGGTGCGCCATCCGAGCCGCAGTTGGTGTCCTCGGGTACCGTGAAGTGCGGGTCGTAACGGCGGACAACGCGCGAATCTAGACCCTCGTCCGTCTGGTAGATTTCCCGAGCGCTAAGGAAGTCGGCGGCGTCGGGTGTCGTGAGGACCACCTCCGCCGGCCCGGAGACGTTGCCATTGGCATCAACGGGCCCCGTGCTTCCTGGGAAGAGGAGGGCGGCGATGCGTTCGAACTGTTCGATGCGGGCAATCGAAGAGACTGTGGTCTGAATGCGCTGGTAGGTGCCGCTATCGGAAATGCATGCTGGCCAGGCATCCGTGCCCGGCAGGTAGGCGTCCGCCGCGCGAACGCAGCTCGCACTACTCGCCAAGTCCGCGTCTTCGGCGCCGAAGCGACACTGGAAGGCAATCGGCTGAATCGTAATGACCTCCGGCAGCTCAACCGGCTCCGAACCCGACGAGGAACCACAACTCGAGACGAGGCCGCCCCCAAATAGGCTGATGGCTGCGACTTTCCAGGTACGCGGTCTGCTGGCGTGCGTTGCCACGGACTCACATATTTTTGCCGGCCAGCTCATTCCGCATGCCATGGACTGAGCGTTCTGCGCTGTGTGATGGTGCGTCATGCAGTCTCCTGGTTGCGAAGCTCAAGGATAAAGCTTCTCGCGCGTTCGTGGTGAGAGGCGCTAACCAATAGTGACCCTAAACTACCTGACGCTGCGTCTGTTTGAAAAGGATTTTCTCTACACTATGCTTGGATCAGGCCGCGGTCTCATGCGCCGACGCTTACGCGTTGGGGTGTGGCTTGCCAAACGAGAGCCGTGATCACTCGTCAATTCCTTATAACTCGGCGCTGAGGGCGAGGGTGGCGGAGCGACCGGGGCCGTTGATGCTTGAGCCGTGAATGCGGTAGGCGCTGTCGAATAGGTTTTCTAGTAGCAGGGAGAGGGCGAGCCGTTCGGGGAGCCGCCAGGTGGCGCGCAGATCGAAGGTGGCAAAACCCGGTGTGCCGCCGAGGGGAATGCGGGTGTCCGTCAGGTCGCTCGGCGCGAGCCGCCGCTGCGCCAGGGACCAGCGCAGCGCGGCGCTCGTGGTGAGCCGCCACGGCTCCCAGGCGAAGCGGGCCTCGACGGTGCCTTGGAGGGGCGGGATGCGCGAAATCGGCACGCGCGTGCCGAAGCTGTCGCCCGCCCGGGAGCCCACATTGGGCGAGTCGCCGTGGGCATAGGAGAGGGTTGAGCGCAGGGTCAGCGTGTCGTGCGGGTAGGCGGTGAAGGCGCCCTCGGTGCCGACGATGTAGCTCTGCGCGTCGGCGTTTATGAGTTGCAACTGATTGCGGGAGGCGAGGCAATCCGGCGTTTCGGGCGGGCAGTCGGAGGATTCCTTAAGCGCGCGCAGCATCGCGCCATCCAGGGTGGTTAGGTAGGTCCAGGCTTCGGCGCGGAGCCAAGGCCAATCGACGGTTGTCCCCGCTTCGTAGGTGACGCTGCGCTCGGGCTTGAGGTCGGCGTTCTCGAACTGAAAGCCCGGGCCGGTTTGCTGCCT
>SLQV01000142.1:5000-23722 GCA_007131285.1 Myxococcales bacterium | reverse complement strand
CAAAGCTTGCTGCAAAGCACTCTCGGTCTGTCTCGGAGGTGCGGATGCGCTGGCATCGCTATTCGTTGCGGGTTGGAGCGGGCCTGCGTCAGGTAGGTGCGCGGGTATATCTCCCGAAGAAGCATCAACCATGGCTCAGCCTAACAGAGAACATTTAGGTGTCTGGTGTTAAACACACCGCCGGTCGCACGAGGGGCGCAATGCACGTCCGGTTATCGGGGCCCGTCGCAGCCCCAACGGAGCGGTTTAACACGCGTCTCTCTGCTGGAGAGGCGCGGTCGTGGAACGTCGCCACGTATGCCGCGGACGCAATGTTTCGCTAGCGTGTGCGGGATCGAGTAGGCTCTTAAGTATGAAGCCTTGTCGCGGAGATGACGCAGGCCGCGGTCGTGCTAGCTGTCAAGCTAATGGAAGTGGGGAGGGCGGGCGGCCTCGGCAACCGGTTTCGCAGTTTACGGGTACAGTTGGTGTCTTCGATTCGGGCTTGGGCGGGCTAACGGTTGTGAGGGCGTTGCGTGAGCATCTATCCGATGTGGACTTTATCTATCTAGGAGATACCGCACGAGTTCCGTACGGAACAAAGCACTCGGCAACCGTGGTGCGCTACGCGGAAAGTTGCGCGGCGCGGCTTGTGGACGCGGGGGTCTCGCACTTGGTGGTGGCTTGCAACACCGCCAGTGCATGGGCCCTGAGCGCGCTAGAGGCCCAACTATCTATCCCCGTTACGGGCGTGCTTGAGTCTAGCGCGCGCGCCGCAGCAGAGGCGCATGATGAAGGTGCGATCATCGTTCTCGCGACGCCAGGAACCGTGCGTAGTGGGGCATACGCACGGCGTATTGCCCAGCTTCGACCTGAGACTGAAGTGATTTCCGTGGCCGCACCCTTGCTGGTGGGACTGGCCGAGGAGGGCTGGGTGGAGGGGCCTATCGTCGAGGCAGTCGTCGAGCGCTACCTTGAGCCGATGCGGGACCGTCGCGCCGCGACGCTCGTGCTGGGGTGTACCCATTTTCCGCTCTTCTCTCAGACGATAGCGAAGTGTGCCATGCGCCTGCAAGCGGGTGCACCCGTACGTCTCGTGAGCAGCGGCGCAGCGTTGTGCGCCGAGGTCGTTGCCGCGTGCAGACCTGAGCGCTCGGTGTTCGCTCAGGGGACGGCTGTCAAGCCATCCAGCTCCGACCCGCTTCCGGAGCGTAGATCGTTGGCACCGTCTGCAAGTCGTCGCGGTGTCCTTGATGTATGGCTAACCGACGACCCCGAGCACGTCCGTCACGTAGTGGATTCGTTTTTGGGACCGCAGGGACCCGTCCGTCATATCGCGCACGTTGAACTCGCAGATGTACGGCCACTCGTGAAGCGTAGTGATACGGGACTCGCGCGATCTCGGCGTACGGCCACCGCCCCATCGCTCAAGGCGTTTGGCTAGCATCGGCACAAGCGTGCCTAGCTGAGCCTGCACCCGAACGGTATCGCGCCAACCCCATCTCAGGCGCTAGCGCTACGCCGATTTTGCTTGCGGTGCACGCACGGCAGCGCCCCGGCGCGGCTTCTTGCCAGCGAGGGCTCGCAAGGCAGGCGCCGGAGAGGATAGCGGGACCTGGTTACGCTCGACGCATGTTGAAAGCGCCACGTTAACCTCGACCGCCAGCACGTCTTCGGCAGCATAGAGGGTGTCTGTGAGCCGCTGTACCTCAGCATGGTTCGGCGCAACGAGTTTGAGCAGTAGGTTATAGCGGCCGGATACCAAGTGGCATTCCTGGATCGTGCTTTCTTTCTCTAAAACCGACACCAGCTTTTGCATTCCTGGTCCCGTGCGAACCTGGACCTGAACGAACGCCGTGACATCGAATCCGAGCGACCGCGCATTGAGCTTGGCACTGTAGCCAACAATGACACCTGCCTGCTCGAGCTTGCGAATGCGCTCCATGACCGAAGGGGCGCTCAGTCCGACAAGGTCGCCAATGGCGTGCAGTGGTCGTTTGCAGTCGCTCTGAACGTGCTTAAGAATTTCAAGGTCGACTGTATCTAGGGAGAGGGGTTTATCTGCTTTTTTGCTCATGGGTCTACCGAACGTTAAGTCCTGCGCGGGACCAAGGGTCGTTGCGTCGATGCGTCAAGCGCCTGTACGTCAAAAAAGGAAAGCGATCAGGGGATCGGGTGTGCAAACAGTCTGCAATAAAGCGCAAGCGGGCGCTGGGGCTCCGCGCGCAGCTTTAGGTTGTTGGGCGAGAGGGCTCTGGGCGCGCTCCCGAATGCTCTGGGGGCATTGTGTAAAGTGCCCCGCTGAAGAGCTACCTAAGAGTACTAAACGAGCCAAGGAGACGGTGGCATTTGAGAGCAGGACCCGGTAGCACTCATGCAGCCTGAGCGGCGGCCTCTAGCATCTGTGCGTCCGCGTGGTCGCGAGACCGCCTCGTCTAGGCCGTTGCTGCGGCGACATGGGGGGTCGTATGCAGGGGATCTTCGTAAGCATGCGCGCCGCATTCCGCTTGGTCGAGGCCCTCAATTTCATGACTTGCGGCTACGCGAACGCCTAGCGTCGCCTTGAGTGTCAGCCACGTGAGCGATGATGTCATGCCAGCAAAGCAGCAGACGAGGGCAACGCCCAGAGCTTGGGTGGCTAGCACGGTCAAATCACCACCAAAAAAAACACCGCGCACCTCCGAAGTGTTCGCGAATAGTCCTACGGCTAGGGTACCGAAAATACCGGCGAGCAAGTGGACGGGGATTGCGCCCACTGGGTCATCGAGCTGCAGGCGGTCAAGGAGAAGAACGCCTTCAACCACCAGCGCTCCGCAAATCGTGCCCACCAGTATTGCGGCACTCGGCCCGATGACGTCTGCACCGGCGGTAATGCCCACCAGGCCGGCAAGCGCGCCGTTGAGCGCCAAAGAAAGATCGAGTGAGCCAGAACGCCAGCGGGCGTAGGCTAGGGCCGACATAAAGCCGGCGGATGCGCTTAGGTTCGTGACCAAGATCACCGGGGCAATCGCGGCGGGATTTGCCGCAAGCGTGCTGCCACCGTTAAAGCCAAACCAGCCTAGCCAGAGGATCAGCACGCCGAGCGCGGCGAGCGGCATGTTGTGCGCCGGCATCGGCCGCGGCGTCCCATCTTGCGCGTAGCGCCCCAGGCGCGGTCCGATGAGCTTAACCCCTGCAATAGCCATGGCGCCGCCCGCCGCGTGCACCACCGTGGAACCCGCGAAATCATGGAAACCGAGCCGATCGAGAAAGCCCCCGCCCCAGACCCAGTGGCCTGCAATAGGATAGATGACAGCGGCGGCGACGGCGGTGAATACGAAGAAGGGCACAACCCGGACGCGCTCGGCGACAGCACCGCTGACGATGGTGGCGGCGGTGGCGGCGAAGACCAGCTGAAAGAACAAAAATACATAGAGCGGTAGGTTGGCAGGCACCGCACTGAGCGTTGCGTCCGGCGCTGGCAAAAATCCGCTAAGTCCCAGCAGGTGTAGGCCAAAAATACCGGCGCTCTCACCGAACATCAGACCGAAGCCCAGTGCGAAGAATACGAGGCTTGACAGGGAGATCACGCCCACGTTCTTCAGCAGCACCATCACCGCATTTTTGCGGCGACAAAGGCCACACTCGACCAGAGCAAAGCCTGCGTGCATAAAAAATACAAGCGCCGCACACAGCACGACCCAAAGACTATCGAGGGCGGAATCGGCCATCGTTGCCGAAGATAACGCGTTTTCGTGAAGGAGCCAGCTTTCGGTCCGGTGGTTCAAGCCCATCCAGCCATCTTCTCAAAAAGCAAAAAAGGCCCGGGATCCGCATTCGTGCGAAGCCCGGGCCTCGGTTCAAGCCAGCTCACCGATATTCACTTGTTGTCGATACAGACGGTCTTGCACGCGTTGAAGCGCGCCTCCTCCTCGGCGTCTTCCATGGGTGCGCTTGTCTCGCATGCAGTGGAACAGGCGGTAAGGTCACCGGCGTTGCTGCACGCGTTGAGGCAGTTCACTCGAGCGGCGGCCCGCTTTTCGCACGCGTCATTGTTGCGGCAGGATTCCAAGTAGGCCCGACAAGTCCTCGCGCCAGCCTCCGTCGGGCTAGCACCCGTCACCTTCGGAAGGCAGATATTGTCAACAAGCTGCCGAAACATACCGGTATCAACTTCTTGGGAAGTTTGCGTCGTGCCGGAGGCCGGCGGATTCGCGGTGACGCTAGTGGCGTCGACTGGAGCTTGTTGCGAGACGGACACAGTGCCCCCCTGGGGGTTGGGGGGAGGTGCTAGGCGCGTGCCGTTCTCGTCGACGAGGCAAATATTCTTACTTGGGAAGGTCGCGCCTTCGGTGTAGATGGGTGTTCGGCTCCGCAACATGTTGCAGGATCGAATCTTGTGACCGTCTTCGTAGTCGTCAAAGCGCACCTTTTCCTTGACGATAAAGTTATCGAAGACCACCGGTGAGCAATACGCACTCCCATCTTCGTTGGTACCTTCGATATAGGCGAACTGCCAGTACTCAAAAGGATCGTTCTGGCCGGTGCTGCGGAAGCAACCTGGGGTCGGCTGAGCCATAACGAAGAAGGTGCCCAGTGCCTCACCGCGGGTGGCGGGCTGGTCGGGAAAGGCTGTCTCGCCGCCTGAACCGATCATGCACGGGTCATCCAGGACGTAAAGACCGTCGATGGCTGCATGATGGAAGGCGCGGGTTGCCCAGTGTGGGTAACACTGACCTGGCGTGCGTGACCCGGTGACACTGCCATCGTACTCAGGGTTCTTGACCGAGATCGCTTCTTCCGCCCCTTTGAGCACGCCGTCCTTAATGCGTCCGCCCAGTTCGTTGTTTTCGTAACACTCGGCCTGCGGAAAGAATGCCTGCTTAACCTCAGCGCTAAACATACCGTTGAAAAAGCCTTCAGTATCCGGTTCACAGCCCTTCTGGTAGACCATCAATCGCTGACCATTCGCGCTAGTAGCATCGAGACCGCCTTCTTGCGCTGTCGCAGATGCGCAGCGCACGCCGCCTCGACTTGGATCAAGACGACCGGCCGCCAGCTCGCGAGGCACGAAAAGCGCTTTGTACGAGACAGCTACCATCTCGGCCTTCGTAATCGGGGCATTGGGTCTGAAGCAACGGACGAATCTGGACTCGCTGGTGCTCGCCGCTGTCGTCGCGGTATCGGCGCAGGATCCTATGTGGAGATCACCGACATAGTAGCCTGCGGCGGTGACTTTACAGATGGCCACCCGCTCTTCGGGGCTTACGCCGTCGAGATCGCTGTAGTAGAGGCCCTGCAGGCGCACCCGCGCGACTTCGTCCTCATCGCATTCTGTGTTGTCGGCCCACATCTCGGCGACCCTGACCTCTTCAGCTGTGAGCCCTCGGTCCTGATGGTGAGGGTTGGGAAGACGGCTGCGCCCCGGATCGGAGAGTAGCAGTGAGGCGAAGTTGCTGCGCGTCATGGGCGCTTCGGGCTCTAGCGCTTCCCCTGCCGCGGGTACAAAAGGAATACCAAGATTGAGCAAACCCTGAGATACGAACGCCAGGTAATGATCCGTCACGTCGGAGAAGGTCACCCCTTGGCCGTTGCTGGGTGTCCACTGCGATTCGCTACAGATGAGTCCGCCCTCGAGCGCCTTGCTGCTCTCGCTTCCTCGCCCGTCGAGGGAGCAACCACTCGTTCCAACAAGTGCGGCAAGCCCCAGCGCGGCTGTAAGTCGCCTGCGAGCCAGCGACCTGCTGTGATTGCGCGTATCTCTAAGGGGGTGTTGGGTCGCGTGCCGGCCGCGTTGTGGCACAGCTGCGGCGAGTATCCGGGTGATTGTGTTGAACATGGGCATACCTCTTGGCTTAATCATCAAACAGGTGTGCAATAATGGTGCCCGTGTGGCGCCGTCGGTGCCTCCGTAGGCATTTTCCCACATTTCATGTAGACAGCATCTGGTATGTCAGACTATGTGGAGGGTTAATCCGCATTTACGGTGGGAACAGTCGACCCAAGACAGGCTGCTCCGGCAACATTCAGTTGACGAAGTAACGCATAGGCGTGGCGCCGAGCAATGCTAATCTCCAGGATAAGTGGAGAGGCGAGCGTCTAAAGCCGTGTGCTTCCAGGATCGACCTATCAACTGATATGCCTGGTTCCCTCAACCTGCGATGGTGCCGCCCGCAAGACCGATAGTCTCTTTAAATTCCGTTTCCTGGCGATGCGTGAAGGGTGTCCCAGGCGGCGCGCACGTCTGACCGCGTGACAAGTGCATGTACGGGAACGTTAGGTCCGACGACTTCTGCGACAGCAGCGAGGCCCCCGACCTCTCGGTCGACAACCGAGACCACCTCGACCACATGCGCGCCGAAAGCGCGTAGCGCGCCGACGGCATTGAGCGCAGAGCTGCCGCTTGTGGTAACATCTTCAACGATAACAACAGACGTTCCCGCTGTGATATCGCCCTCGACGCGACGTCCTTGACCGTGGCCTTTCGGTTCTTTTCGAACGGTAAACCACCGTAGTCTTTCCGGTTGCTGAAGGCTATGCAGGGAGACCGCCACGGCAACCGGGTCTGCACCCATGGTAAGGCCACCGACGGCCTCGGCGTTACGTTGAAGGCTGTCGCAGAGTAGCTTGGCGGCGGCAGCGAGGACGCATGGGTGAGAGAGCGCTAGGCGGCAATCGAGGTATTCGGGCGATGTCGCCCCGGACGCCAGCGTGAACGGCTGTTCCGGGCGGTATTGATAGGCATAGCGAGCCAGCCCTTCCAGCAGAGTCTGACGTGCGTCGTTGGCGTGGGGCTCGGGGCGCGGTTTGGGCATCGAGTTACTCCCCCTCTGTCGTTTTGAGAACGGCGTAGAACGCGCCTTCTTTGCGTTCTACTCGGAGCAATGCTTCGCCATTGGCGAATGCGCGCTCGACTTCGTTGGGGTCAGTGACAGCACGCCGGTCCGCTTCCACGATGAGATCTCCGGCGCGCAGACCTGCTCGTTCCGCGGGCGACCCCGGCGCGACGCGACTGACAATAACACCATCCGTCATCGGCACGCCCAGTCGACGAGCGAGGATGGGGGTCAGGGCCTCGAGTTCGAGGCCGAGGCTCGCCGCTCCCCGATGCCCCCCCGGCCGTGGCGTCTCGCTCGGATCCGCCACCGGGGTGCGCGCCCGTTGTCCGGGGCGTTCCGTCGTTTTGAGGCGTAGCGACATCGATCGGCCTTCGCGAATGATGCCAACGGTCAGCGTTTCGCCGACGGACACCATCAGTACCCGGCGAAGCAGGTCGCGTCCGTCGCTGATGGGCGTCGCGTTCACGCTTGTGATGACGTCGCCCGGTTTGATCTTCGCGGCAGCAGCCGGCCCGCCCTCAACCACACCGCTCACCAGGGCGCCGCTGGTACTCTTGAGTCCGAAAGCTTGCGCTAGTTCGGGGGTAAGCTCCTGAAACCCAACGCCTATCCATGGTCTGCGCACGACCCCCTGCTCGATGAGTTGAGTGGCAACGATCGCGGCAATATTCGACGGTACCGCAAAGCCGATGCCCGATCCTCGGCCTACAATCATGGTATTGATCCCGAGGATCTCGCCGCGCAAGTTGACCAGTGGTCCCCCAGAATTTCCCGGATTGATGCTCGCATCCGTTTGTAGATAGTCCTCGATTTCGTTTGCGCCGATACCGCCACGACCGGTAGCGCTCAGCACACCGGCCGTGACCGTATAATCAAGGCCGAAGGGCGAACCAATGGCAAGAACCCACTCCCCCACCCGGGCTGCGCTCGAATCACCGAATTCAAGGAATGGTAGGGTGGGCGCGTTCACTTTGATAACCGCCAGGTCGGTGGCCTCGTCGGTACCGACGACCGTGGCCGAACGTTGATTGCCCGACTCGAAAATAACGTCGATGCGCGTGGCTCCTGCGACCACATGATTGTTTGTTAGTATAAAACCGTCCGCTCGAATGACGACGCCCGAGCCATTGCCCCGTGCGATGCCGTTGCCTTCCCTGCCCGGGGCGCGAAAGAAATCTAGAATGCTCGGAGTATTTTGAGTCTGCGTTTCGGTCCGAATACTGACAACAGCAGGCGCGACCTTTTCTGAAACGTTGGCGAAGGCTGAGCCCAAGTCCTGCGCGAGGCGTAAGGCCGCGTTGCTATCTGTCGTGATAGCAGGGCTCGCATGAGCGGCGCTTGTCGCACAGCCCTCAGCGCCGAGAAGCGCCAGCCCCAGGATCAGAGTCAAGGCACGACCTCGGCGCAGCCCTGCCTCCTTTGCCCTTGGGCTTCGTTGCTCTGCACAACCCCGGTGCTCAATGTTCAGGAACGGTGTCATTAAGTGCATGCGTTGACCTCGTACTAAGTGCGCCTCTGCGTTCTGAGCATTCCCTGTGCATCGGGCGCGGAAACGGCTCGTTGTGGCTGCGCGTGCGCGCTTAGCCCGTATTGCGCATTCCTGCAGCAATGCCATGCACGGTGAGGCGGCCGACGCGCTTCCATTCCGCTAAATCCACCGGCGTGTCGGCTGATCGGAGGCGACGCAAAGCTTCGAGTTGAAGATACGAGAGGGGATCGACGTAGGGATTGCGTCGCCGAATCGAAGCTTGAAGCCTAAGGTCGTGGTCTAGGAGCGCGGTTGAATCGCTTAGGTTTAATACTTCGAGACACGTCTCTCGATACGCTGCGGCAATACGCTCGAAGACGCGGCGCGCGAGCGCTTCGTCTTCGCACAGAGCGGCATAGCGACCGGCGATGCCCATATCCGCCTTAGCAAGCGTCATGGCCACGTTGTCGATAATATCCCGAAAGAACGCTGAACGGGCGTAGGCTTCCCTTAAAAATACGCGGTCGGCCTCAGTCTCAAAGGATGCAAGTGCGGCACCGACGCCGTACCAGCCCGTAATGACGTGACGGGATTGTGCCCAGGCGAATACCCAAGGAATTGCGCGCAGGTCTGTCAGACGCAGTGTGCCCTCGCGGCGCTTCGAGGGCCGCGACGCGATATTTAAACTGGTGACTTGCTCTAAAGGGGTGGCTTCCGCGAAGTAGACCAGCACCTCCGGGTCGTTGATGAGGTTCTGGTATGCGTGCAGGCTCGTGTCAGCGAGCCGGGCGAGCAGCGCAGATTCCTGTTTCCAAGGCGCGAAACGGTCGTGTTTTGACTCGTGGTAAGCCTTAAGTTGCGCGCCGACGGTTTGCTCAATGTAGCGAGTCGCGAGGTCAGATTCGGCGAAGTGGTACGCACGCACTTCGCCCTGCTCGGTAAACTTAACTGCTGCGGTAATCGTATCCCGGGGCATGGCGTCGATAGCACGGTAGGTTGGTCCGCCGCCGCGTGAGACGGAACCTCCTCGCCCGTGAAAGATGCGTAGGTTGATGCCGTTGTCGCGTGAGAGCGCCACAGCGGCTCGTTGCGCTTCGAGCACGCGGACGCGACTCGCCAACATGCCGCCCTGCTTCATCGAATCCGAGTAGCCGACGAGCAGCTCCTGCACGTGGTCACGCGCTGCAAGATGCTGCGCGTAGGCGGGATGCGCATAGAGTGATCCGAGAATCTCATGGGCTCGGGCCAGCGTTGAAGGATCTTCCAGCAAGGGAACAATATCGAGACTGTCTCGAATGCCGAAATGCGAGGCGAGCGTCAAAACCTCGATGACGTCGACACTGCTTTCCGTCGTCGAGATCGCGTAGGTGGGAATGGCCGAGGCCCCGAAGCGCCGCTGTAAGTTCGCTATGGACGCAAAACAGCTCAGCACGCGGCTCGTTTCCGGCGAAAGGTCTTGCCAGGATTCCGGTACTTTGAGGATTTCCAGGGCGGCGAGTCGCTCGGCGTCAGTGCGCGTCGCGTAGTCAGGGTCGCCGAGCAGCTCGGCGATAGCGCGATGATGCGCGCGGGAATCCTCGCGCACGTCCAGCGCGGCAAGCGAGAAGCCGAAGGCGCGTGTACGGTAGATGAGGTCGAGAAGTAAGTCGTTGGGCAACGCCCGCGCACCCGCTGCCAGCAGTGTCTCGCGCAGCGCGATCAGATCGTCTGTGAACGCGTTCGCGGACGCGTAAGCACCGGCACTTTCGCTGAGGGTCCGCTCAAGCCGTACGCGCATCAGCGTGATCATGTGACGCAAAGGTTCTTCGTGATTGCGTGCGGTGGCGCTTTGCGCCAGCTCCGGTAACGCCTCCACAGCGCGCGCCCGCGCCGCATCGAGCGCATCACGTGTGCGCAGGCGTCCTGAAGCGGCCGCGAGCGGGTCGATCAGCGCGTCCAAGTCTTTAAGATAGCGGTCAATGGCAATAAATCGTTGAAGCTCAAGGGTTTTTGCGGTGATTTCGTCGGTGACGAACGGGTTGCCATCGCGGTCTGAGCCCATCCACGAACCGAAGCGGACAATCGGCGGTACTGCCAGCGCATCGAGGGGGCCGTAGGCCTCGGAGAGCGCGTGGTGCAGCCGCCTCTGCAACCGCGGAATGACATCGAGCAAGACGTGCCGGATGTACCAGAGGCCAGCCTTCACCTCATCGAGGACGTCGGGCCGCTTAGACCGCTCCGCGGCGTGCTGCCACAGTGCTTCGATCGTGGCTTCGAGCCGTCGTTCCGCGCGGCGCGTCTCGTTTGGCACAAGCTCTCGGCGGTCGAGGTCTTCGAGAACCTCGCGGGCCTGTGCCAAAAGACGTTCGGTCGTTCGTCTGCGGGCTTCCGTCGGGTGAGCGGTGAAGACAAAGCAGATGTCGAGGTCACGAATGTAGGCGATCATCTCACCAACGGTCACCCCCTGCCCTGCGAGCGTCCTGATCAGCGCAAAGTAGGACTCGGCCAGGCTCTCCTCTCCATGGGCGAGAGCGCGCTTACGTAGGTCACGGCTGTGCTGAATGTCCTCAGCGAGATTGATGAGCTGGAAGTAAAGCGTGAAGGCGCGGCTGACATCGAGCGCCTCTGCGCCACGTAAGCGCCCTGTTGTGCGGCTCAGCTTGCTGGCGGCGTGCTCGCGTTCGGGATCCGAGTGCGCGCTTCGAGCATGTTTGGCGGCACCGCGCATCGATTCGACAGCTTCGAAGAGTGACGCTCCAGCCTGCCGCTTAATGACAAGTCCGAGCGTGTCGCCGAGAAGTCGAACGTCTTGTGAAAGGTTGCGTTTGCTCATATTAGCTCGGGATCGTGCGGGGTAAGCCCGCGTTCTGCACACGTAGCGTGCGTTGGTCCGGCGTGAAAGCGGCAAGCTGCGCCAACGAGTCGATTGCAGGGTGCTCATTTTCGCGCGACGTGCAACATCGGTCTTGGAACTTGCCGCGCGAACGCCTACGCTCTCGCCATGACAGAGGTCTATCACGCGCCCTTCGCGATGGGTCAGCCCTATGCGGTGGACCCGGTTAGCGCCGAGCGTTGGCTCTCGGAGGCGTTAAGCCGTGGTGGCGATTACGCCGATTTATTCTTCGAATACGGTGCAAGCGGTGCGCTGGCCTTCGAGGATGGCCTGCTCAAGCACGCTGCGCGTAGTGTGGCGTTGGGGGTTGGCGTTCGTGTGGTGAAGGGCGATGCGACGGGACTCGCGTTCGTGGAGGACCTGACACCCGAAGCTATCTCGCGCGCATGCCGGACAGCGGCGCAAATAGCGAACTCTGGAAAAAGCGGGAGGATTGCCCTCAAGCCTCGCATTGAGGTTCCGAGTCGCTACCCGGTCGCGGTGCCTTCCGTCGACCTGCCCCTCGCGCAGAAGCGCGTGTTGCTCGAACGTGCGGACCAGGCTGCGCGCGCTGCCGATGCGCGGGTGGTGCGGGTGGACGCTTCGCTGAGTGACGAGGTGCGCGAGATACTTATTGCGACCAGCTCGGGAGTCTTTGCTGCCGACCGTCAGCCACTGGTACGTCTGGGCGTGCGCGTGATTGTGGAGGAGGGGGCTGTGCGCCAATCCGGTTCATCCGGCGGCGGCGGGCGCGTCGGGCTCGACTTTTTCGATGAGCATACGCCTGAGGCCTACGCCAAGGAGGCGGTCCGACAGGCAACGGTAATGCTGACGGCGCGTGAGGCGCCTGCGGGTGAGTTTCCCGTTGTTCTTGGGCCTGGTGACAGTGGTATTTTGCTGCACGAAGCTGTCGGACACGGCTTAGAAGCGGATTTCAATCGCAAGAAAACGAGCAACTACAGTGATCGCATTGGACAGTCGGTAGCCAGTGAACTCTGTACTGTGGTCGACGATGCACGCTTCGCTTTTTCGCGAGGCACCATCAACATCGACGATGAGGGTCAGGTGCCTGAGTCGACAACGCTCATCGAGCGAGGTGTCCTCGTCGGTTATATGCAGGATAAGCAATCCGCCGGTGCGCTTGGTAGCCCGCTCACGGGCAATGGTCGGCGCGAAAGCTACCAGGCACATCCGATGCCGCGCATGACCAACACGCTGCTGCTCGCTGGGCCAGATGACCCGGAAGACATCATAAAGAGCGTGCGTTTTGGTATCTACGCTTCCCATTTCGGCGGAGGCCAGGTGGACATCTCCAACGGTGATTTCGTATTCTCGCTCACCGAGGGCTACCTTATTGAAGATGGCAAACTCACGTCGCCGCTTAAGGGCGTTAATCTTATCGGCAATGGCCCCGAGGCGATGGGCCGGGTCTCAATGCTCGGTCGAGATTTTGCGCTCTCCGACGGCATTTGGACCTGTGGCAAGGACGGTCAGTCCGTTCCCGTAGGCGTGGGCTGCCCCACGATCAAGATTTCAACCATGACGGTGGGTGGCACGCAGTTGTGAAGCGCGTTGGCCAAGTGGCCACTCGCCCCTACTTCTTGCGGCGCTAGCCTTTTCGAGCAGTTTCGTGTGATGGCTATGAACAACAAAACTAGCATTCAAAGCCTCTGCCAAGGCATCACGGCGCGGGCCCATGCGGGCGGCGCTGACATGGTAGAAGTGGTGTATCGCGAGAGCGCCCATCTGTCGGCGAAGGTCCGGCTTGGAGCACCCGAGCTACTCGAGGAGGCGGGCTCGCGAGCGCTCGGCCTGCGTGTGTTTCGTGGCAAGCGTGTTGCGGTGGCGCAGAGCAGTGATTTGAGTGAGGCAGGACAAGGCCGCCTAGTTGCCGACGCGCTCGAACTGCTCACCTGTGCCGAGGAGGACCCCTACGCGGGGGCACCGCCGGCCGCATGGCTTGAGGCGAACCCGGACCCATCCGCGCTTGATTTGGATGATGCGTCGCTTTCGGGAATCGATGGTGCGAGCTGTATCGCGCACGCAATTGCGGCGGAATCCGGCGCGTTGAAGTTTGATAAGCGCGTAGATAACAGTGATGGCGCCACCTTCACGCGCGTGCGCGGCCTGAGCGCTCTTGCGACCAGTCAAGGCTTCTTTGGCCTTTCTTATGGGTCACAGGCAAGCGTTGCAGTGATGCCGGTGATTAGCGACGAAGGTGGAAAAAAACGTGCGGGATCGCATTGGGACGCCTCGCGTTTCTTCGATGATTTGGCGCCGATGGCCAGCGTCGGCGCAGAGGCCGCCAGACGCACCGTAGCCAAGCTCGGAGCGCGCCGCGTTCCCACGCAGACCGCGCCGGTGATCTTTAACCCGGAAGCGGCACGCTCACTGCTTTCGCTGCTGGCCTCTTGCGTCAACGGCAGCGCTATTTGGCGTAAATCCAGTTATCTCGTCGACCGCATCGGGACGCAGGTAGCCAGCCCGTTGATCACCATTGTCGACGATCCATTCGTGGCGCGCGGCCCGGGCTCGAGGGCGTGGGACGGGGAGGGGGTGCCTGCCATGCGTAACGTAGTGATCGATGGAGGCAAACTCGTGACGTATCTCACCGATAGCTATGCAGCGCGTCGGCTTGGTCACGAACGTTCGACTGCGAATGCTTCGCGGGGGGGCGCGAGCGTCGGCGTCGGCGTCACGAACTTCCGTCTCGAGCCCGGCGAGGGCACGCTGAATGACCTTGTGGCAGCGACATCCAAGGGCCTTCTAGTCACCGACATGATGGGTTTTGGCTTTAACGCTGTTACCGGCGATTTTAGTCGCGGCGCCTCCGGCTTCTGGATTGAAAATGGCGCGGTCGTTTGCCCTGTATCCGAAGTGACGGTCTCGCTGAACCTCGATGCGCTGCTAAAGAGCATCGACGCAGTCGCTGGAGACCTCGACACCCGTTCGAGCTTGATGTCGCCTTCTTTCCGCGTGCCGGCGATGACTATAGCGGGGGGTGAATAGTCTACGAATCAATGGGTGCGGGGCCAAAGCAAGCACGTTTCGTGCTACGCATTGCCGAGTTTAGGCAGGCTCGAGTGGGGTAGTCTGAGTCCAAGACGGGCTAGAGCGCCCCGCGTCTGGGCGGTGCTGGGGGCGCGGCGCACGCGGTAGCGTGCTTCGATGCGCCGAAACGCGGCGTTATCTAGATCGCGCTTGAGGAGGGGCTCTACGACGGACCAGGGCTTGGGTGGATCCGCGCATAGGTGGTAGGTGCCGGCGGGCGCTTCCGACCACAGGCGCGCAGCCAATGTCAGGGCTTGGGT
Organism: Myxococcales bacterium; assembly: GCA_007131285.1. Taxonomy (GTDB): domain Bacteria; phylum Myxococcota_A; class Polyangia; order Polyangiales; family SLQV01; genus SLQV01. The sequence continues at coordinate 9,295 of SLQV01000142.1, read as the reverse complement.
TTGCGCAAGCGCGACATAGACCGGCGGAGTGCTCCAGGTTGCGAGACGGTTCAGTCGTTGGCGCAATTGGACCGATACGCTTGAATCGTGAAGCCCCTCGCGCATTCCAGCGTCGACGTGTGGTCTGATCTCGGCGAAAGGCGCCACGCGAATCACTTTGAGTTGCGACTGCATGGCGGGGCTGCGCCAGAGTGCTTCCATCCACGTCAGTTGCACCGCCGGCGTGGCATTTCGAGGCGCGTCGCCCTGCGTCTCGGGTTTGGGTAAAGGCGCTTCAGCCTGCATGTGAAGCGAAACATCTACGTTCAGCGCGAGCAAAGTGACACGCGGTGTTTGCGCAGCGCTCGCGAAGAGCATGAAGAGTTCGCGCGCCGCCCGGCACAAGCTTTGGCGCGCTTGAGCTGATGCTTCGAGATCGAAGACAATAAGGATATCGGCGCCTGTGCTCTGCAGCACGTGAACCGTTGCGCGAATGAGTCCCAAGCGCGCGGTGTGCGTCACGTCAGCCTCCGTTGTCGAACCAACCCACCAGGTCCACAGCGCAGCAGCCCGGGCCTCAGTGTGAGTTGCGCTTGCCGGTTCAGCGACACCGAGTGCGTGCGCGAGGCTAGCTTTGAGCGGCGCTGGGCCGACGACGAGACGCGCTTGCTTATGTTCCATAGTCATGGACTACGCGCGCTGCGTGCAGCCGGCAATCGTCCCTGTGTTCTGCGGGGCCGCGGATCCATCGACACTGATGTTTCCCAAAGGCCGCGGCAGTCGCGCACCCTGACGCATGCTCTGCCGCTCACGAAGAGAGTCCGTCGCAGCGTGCTTAGCGTTCGAGTTGCCGTATTTGCTCAGCCCGGCCGCTTCGCTTGGGCCGTTGCCGACACAAGAGCGCGTGCATTTCGTCGAGTTGCTGAGTGAGTTGAGCTGCACTGGTGTTTGTATCGATGACCCAATCGCTGCGTTGCACCTTGAGCAATTCAGGTGCCTGGGCTCGCATGCGTGCGCGAATGCTCGCTTCGTCACTCGCGTCGCGCTGGAGCAGACGGCGCAGACGTTCGGAAAAGGCGCAGTAGGTGGTGATGATGCCGTCCCATGGTTGCATGTGTTCCGCCTCAAAAAGCAGCGGTATCTCATAGACCAAGTAAGGTATCGCGAAGGCTTTGGCCTGCGCAAAGCGCAGGGCCGCAAGTTTGCGGACTCTCGGGTGCACTAGCGCTTCCAGTGCGCGGCGCGCGTCCGGTTGGCTAAAAACCAAGCGAGCGAGCGCTTTGCGGTCGAGGCAGCCATACGCGTCAAGAATGCTGGAGCCGAAGCGGGCTGCCACGTGAGCAAGGGCGGGCGCTCCTGGTCCGAGCACAGTGCGCGAGAGAGCATCAGCATCGAGGGTGAACGCGCCGCGCGCTTCAAGCGCTTGACGCACGAAGCTCTTGCCGGAACCAATGCCACCGGTGAGGGCAAAGCGCGGAATAGATCTCGGAGTCTGGGCGGGATTCATTTAAAGTCGTCCAGGCTCACGGACCCATCTGGCGCGGGAATCAAACCTATGGATCGCGAATGGCGCCGCGGAGCACGCGTATCAATCGTGCGATCTTCTCCCTAGAGTGGGTGGCTAGCATATTCTCCCACGCGAGTGCATTGCTAGTCCGACGCGAAAGTTATATACCCCTCGGCCTGCGTCGAGCCTCGACGCACCAGGTTGAACACGTTGGGAGCTACCATGAGCCAGTCTGAACCCCAAGCCGCCGTTGGCATTGCTTCAATCGGAGTGCAGCTGCCGCCGCTCGCGATGGAGATGTCTGAACTCGCGCAACTACGTGGGGCGGACGTCAACAAGTATCGCCTGGGACTCGGCTGTGATGTGATGGCCCTGTGCCCCGAGGGTTACGGTGTCGTTGATCTCGCTGTAGGTGCCGCCAAGCGTGCCTTAGGGCGCTGGCGGGGGGATGTTAGCGATATTGGATTGCTCTCGGTGGGTTCGGAAAGCGCCCTCGACATGAGCCGGCCGTTGAGTGCCTGGGTCGCAAGCGAGCTTGGGCTGCGTGGCAATCTTCGCTCATATGAAGTCAAGCACGCCTGTTACGGCGGCACGCTCGCCCTGCGGCAAGCGGTTGAGTGGAAACTCGCCAATGCGCAGCCAGGCAAAGCAGCCCTCGTGATCGCGACGGACGTGGCACTCTACGCGGAAGGCGACCCTGGTGAACCGACTCAGGGCGCCGGGGCGGTGGCCATGGTTGTCGAAGACGGTCTCGTTGCGAGTATTGCGCGAGCCACCTACCCGTACAGCGAGCCGGCATTCGATTTTTGGCGGCCTGTTGGCTGCGCATTTCCATTGGTCGAGGGGCCGCTCTCGCTTGACTGCTATCAGCGGGCGACTGCTGCGTGCTACGCGCAGCTTCTAGCGGGTGATTCGGAGCCTTTTGAGCGTCTTATGGCCTACGGCGCTCATTGCTTTCATGTCCCATTTCCGAAGATGGTGAAGAAGGCGGTCGCGATGCTGGGGCAGTCCTTCACGCTTAGTGACGGTCAGTTAGCTGCGTTTTTCGAGGAAAAGATTCAGCCGAGCCTTGCGTGGAATAAGCAAATTGGGAACGCATATACCGCTAGCCTTTGGATATCGGTGGCCGATCAACTGCGCCGCTTGGCACCCGGCACGGTGATGACGGCGTTCTCTTACGGGTCTGGCTTTGGTGCTGAGCTCTTTGAAATGACCGCCGGGCCCGAATGTGCTCGCGGTGCTTGGGCGCGAGACGTCGAAAGCGACCTGGCCTCCCGTCGCTTGGTTAAGGCCAGCGAATACACAAAACTGCGTTCTGGTGAGCGCCGCGTTACAGCCAGCGTTCCGCCTGCTGCCGCGATAAGCGCCTGAAGCGGCGATTGAAGAAGAGCGGCGCCTGGTACAACGAGGCGCGCGTCTCTTGCCGCGTGCTGAGCAAGAAACATTCGACGAGGAGGGGCCCTCCTTTGGATTTTCTGCATGGTCGCCGCTCGCACCTTCAGGTGGCCTCTCCGGTACCGAGCTTGCGGAGGGAGGGTTGTGGGGGTGGGAAGCAAGCGCGTCCGCTTGGGTTGCCAAGGCAGTTGTCTGGGCTTGACGCTCGAATGATAGGCCGAGCGTTTGCGTTCCGGTCTGCGTCGCCCGTTGCTGGGAAACGAGCGGGGCTGCTTCTAGCAAGCCGCTTCTTTTGCGAGTGGCCGCGCAGCATTGGCTGCGAGCGAGCGAACAATCGGCCAGACTGTTCAATATGCTTTACCTACTGCGTCCAGCTTTGCCGTCGGACCTCGACGCCATCCTAGAGCTGAGTAGGCACCTCGACTCCGCAAACCTTCCCTTTGACCAAAACGTGTTGGCAGGGCGGCTCACGGCCTCATGGACAGCGTTTCATCGGGGGCCAAGCCTCGAGGCGACCTCACGTTTCATTTTCGTTGCCGAGCACCAAGGCGCGCGCACCATCGACGGCTGTGCAATGGTCACCACGCCACTCGGCACCCTAGAGGCTCCTTATGTCTACTTCTCGCAGGAGGAAGTCGATGCGTACAGCCCCGCGCTCAAGCGCCGTCTCGTTTACCCAACCCTGACGTTGCGCGCGTCTCGCCAGGGCCCCGCCGAGCTTGGGGGCCTTGTCGTAAGGCCTGAAGCTCGTGGGCGCGGCCTCGCGCAAGCTCTGGCAGCGCTACGCCTCACGTGGATGGCCCACCACGTCGACAAAATGCCGGCGGAGGTTGTTGCCGAACTTGCGCCTCAGCTAGAGCCCCACGGGAGCAATGCGTTGTGGGACGCTATTGGGGCGCCGATAACGGGTTTGTCCTACCGGGAAGCTGACCGCCTCTCTAAGCGTGACAAAAGCTTCATCGTCGATTTATTCCCTAGAACGCCGATGCCGGGCTTTCTGCTCAACGACGCTGCAATTGCATGCTTGGGAGCACGCGGAAAAAGTACCGAAGGCGCCTACAGGGTCCTTACCGGTCAAGGCCTACGCTTGGTCCCGCGCGTGGACCCCTTCGACGGCGGACCGCACTGCCTTGCCGCATTGCGCGACACTCTCGCCTACCAAGCACGAAGACGCGAGCCAGGTCCGAGCGTCCTACCCGGAAGAGTCGTTGTCGCGCTCGCAGCCGGGTCGGGCCCTGCATCGATAAGTGACGTTCCCTCCGAGACTGGCCGCGCCCCTGACGAGGCGGCCACTGATACAAGCGCCGCCGTATGGGGCCTACATCAAGGTCTGCGATCGCCGATAGATCGCGGCTCCGTCGAAAAAGCTATTGAGGCCGCTCGTGGCTTATTCCCATTAATTTCATATTCTTAT
>SLQV01000074.1 GCA_007131285.1 Myxococcales bacterium | reverse complement strand
CCGCGTGCTCTTGCACTCCCTCGCCTTCGGCACGCTCAAGCCCTACTGGACGGGCAACGGGGAAGATAGCCTGATCAACAAAGCCAACATCGACATGACCCTCGATGTGATGGCCCACAGCTTGGTGTACTGGACCCAAGACATCCTCCGTCATGACCTTTTTGCTAAGGACGGCGCGCGCCTTTTCGCGATGACCTCGTCCGGTAGCACATCGGTCTGGCAGGGTTACGGCGCCGTGAGCGCGGCCAAGGCAGCGCTTGAAGCGCACATTCGCCAGCTCGCCGTTGAGCTCGCGCCCGCGCGCATCACCGCCAACGCCATCTGTGCCGGCGTCACCGACACCGCCGCGCTGCGCAAGATCCCCGGAAGCGTCGAGATGATTGAGAACGCCACGGCGCGAAACCCCTACCGCCGTCTCACCACCCCGACGGATGTCGCCAAAGCGATTGTCAGCCTGTCCATGCCCGCCGCGGCCTGGATCAACGGCAACACGATTTACGTCGACGGCGGCGAAGAAGTCGCCGGCTAACGCATGCGTGTCTGGTTCACGGCCTGAGCCGGCCGTGCGGCCTCGTCAAACATCCCGCGCGTTCCCCAAGGTACGCTCCGGTTTTCGACGGTGGGCGTGCGCACATCAGGCCCTCAACCAGAGCCACGCGGCTCGCAACTGCACACACCCATGCCGGCTTACGTCATTGGCCGAAACAAGGGCGTCCGCGAGGCACGCTCTGGAGGCTCAGGGTTCGCACCCAGGGTCGGCGTGAAAGGGTGAGGCTTGAGAGGTCTGGCTCAGGGCCGCAAGCGGCACGCCAAGCCCTGCGGCGATGCGCGTGAGGGTGTCGCTGTTCGGATGGTGGCGGCCGTTTTCGACCCGAGCGAGATTGGGCCGGTGTAGGCCTGCACGGGTCGCAAGCTCCTGCTGCGTGAGACCGGTCTGCTTGCGCAAGTCGCGAATGCGTTTGCCGAGGACCTGCGGATCCAGCGCTGGCGGCAAGCCTGAGGGCCTTTCCGCGTCCTTGAGTGGCAGGGTTAGTGCGGTACCGTCACTCAGTTCGATGTGCAGCGCGTGACCGGCGACGGCCAGCGTGCGTATCGCCGCACCGCTGTCCGCCGCGAGGAGAGGCCTCTGCCAGAGGTCCACTTCACCATCGCTGCGTAGGTGGACTACGGTATTGTCCGGGGCGGCGCTTACGAGCACCGTCTGCCATTCCGCCCGCGGCCGCTCCTGGCGCAAACGCTCAAGCACCAGCGCATCAGGTCCGTGGCACACTCGCCCCTGCGTGAGCCGCGCCAGCAGTGCCAACCGTTCAAGGTCAGCCGCGGCGCGGCGCTTGCGTGCCGCATGGGGCGCATAGTCCCCGGAGGTCCCGGACGAGGTCGACGGCGGTGCATCTGCACATGAGGTAAGCGTCCAGGGCAATTCTTCGAGGTCGACGGCGCAAAGATGACCGAGCTTGCGGGCGTAAGCTACGTACGCGAGCAGCGGCCCAAGTGCGCCAAAGTAACTGGCGGACAGTATCTGGCACCTCGGCGTCGCGCTCGCCTTAGGTAGGCTTGCGCCTTCGCGGTCCAGCGCGATGCCTAAAGTCGCGGCAACCGACAACCACTGCGTGCGGAAGGCCTCAGTGCCGATAACGTCTACCTGTACTTCGGGCTCCCGCACGGCACTCCAACGCTTAGCACCAGACTTGATGACGTACTCGGCCTGATTCGCCTAGCCGCGCGCGCTGCCCCGTCGCCAACGGAAGAGACGTCGCCCAGAGCGCACAAACCTCGTCCTCTTTAGGCGCGACTTTTCATCAAGCATACCTTCTTTCGAGCAGACAATCACTTATCCAAGGCAGGGTTCGGAGTGGAGCGGACCCCCTGTGCCCGCTCCACTCCGGACGCTCCCGCCCCCGTCTTCATTCCTGGCCACTAGCGCCGAGACGCAAGCTTTGGTGAGCGCCCGGATAAAGCGCGCGAGCGCAGTGTGACTAACGCAGGCCTCGAAGGGTGCCCAAGAGGTCTAGTCCATCGTGCCGCTGAGGGGGTCGGCTTCGTCGGCGCTCATGCCGGACAGCAGGATGCGCAGTAGGCCCGGCAGGATGATGAGCGAGACGAAGACGCTGAAGACCATGCCTGCGACGACTGCCGTCGCGAGGGGCCGCTGAACTTCGGCACCGGCGCCGGTGGCAAGCGCCATCGGCATGAAGCCGAAGGCAGCGACGGCCGCAGTGGTGAGCACCGCGCGGACCATGTGAGAGACGCCACCCGTGATGGCGTCGTCGAGGGGGATGCCGCGGGCGATGCGCAAACGCACTTCGTCGGCCACGACGACACCATTGAGCACCGCGATACCTCCCAAGGCAATAAAGCCCACGGCGGCGGGGAAGCTGAAGGCCAAGCCCCGCGCCATCAGGCCCCACATGCCGCCAACCACCGCGAGCGGCACCGTCAAGAACACCGCAAGGGTGATGCGCGGACTCCCGAACATCAGCATCAGCATGCTCAGGATAATCAGAATCACGACGGGAACGACGATGGCGAGGCGTGCCTGCGCGCGCTCAAAGTTTTCGAACTGGCCGCCCCAGGTCACCCGGTAGCCGGACACTAGGGTGAGCTCTTCTGCCACCTTGGCCTTCGCTTCGGCGACCCAGCTTACGAGGTCGCGACCACGTAGGTTGACGTCAACGCGCACGGTGCGCTCGCGGTTCTCTCGGCGAATCGCCGTGACGCCGCTGGTGCTTTCGAGGTTCGCAACGGACCGCAACGGCACGCTCTCACCACGCCGCGTAGCCACGTACAGCTCGCCTAGAGCCTCCAGCGAATCATCGTACGGCGGTACCATGAGCGTCATGTCGAAGCGGCGGGCATCTTCGTAAATCTGACCCACCGGGTAGCCCTGGCGTGCGGCCTGCAGCACGGAAAACGCATCGCGGACGCTCACGCCGTAGGAGGCCATCCGCTGACGGTCGACTTCCACGCGCATCACGGGCTGTCCGAGAATGCGCTCGACGCGCACGTCGCCGGAGCCGGGGATAGACTTGATGAGGTCGCCGAGGCTGTCCGCGTAGGCGGCGAGCGCGAGGGCGTCGGGGCCGAAGAGCTGCACCGAAACGTCGGCGCGCGAACCGCTGATCATCTCGTTGGTGCGGTCCTCAATCGGCTGCGAGACGCTGACAAAGGTGCTCGGTACCGCAGACTCTATGCGGTTTTTGAAGAGCAACGACAGCTCATCGAAGTCATCCGTCGAGGTCCACTCTTTGCGAGGGCTCAGTTTGATCAGAATGTCCGTGTTGTCGCTACCGACCGGGTCGATGGCCACCTCGCCACGCCCCGTCATCCCAAGTGAGGCGAGGACTTCGGGAAAGGCCCGCAGTTCGCGTTGCACGGCGAGGTCGAGTTCTCGCGCCGACGTTAGGCCAATGCTGGGTGGACGCCGAATCGTAAGTACCGCATCTCCCTCAAAGATGCGCGGCACGAACTCCGCCCCCAGGCCCGAAAAGATCCACGCGGTGCCCAGAAAGAGCGCAAACGAGGCGCTGAGAAACGTCCAGCGCCGCTTCACGAAGAAGGGCGCACAGCGCGCGTACGTGTGGACTATCGCCTCCATCCAGCGTGGGCCGTGGTCCTTCGCCGGCGGCACCATGGTCACCAGCACCGCCGGGAAGAAGAGTAGCGCGTAGCAAAGCGAACCGAAGAGGGCGCAGGCCATCGTCAGCGCCATAGGCCGGAACATCTTGCCCTCGACGCCTTCAAGCGTGAGCAGTGGGATGTACACCAGCATGATGATGGCGACGGCGAAGGCAACCGGCCGCGCCGTCTTCTGCGCGATGCGCATGTACTCGCGCCGGCGCGCGAAGCGCACGAGCTCGCGTCCAGCCGTCGCCGCAATGATGCCCTCCAGGATGACGATGGGCCCATCGACGAGAAAGCCAAAATCGATGGCGCCAAGGGACATGAGGTCACCGGGTACATCGAGGATGCGCATCCCAATCAAGGCGATAGACATCGAAGCAGGAATGCCGAGGACCACCGCAAACGCACCGCGAATCGACCCCAGAAAGAGCGCTAGCAGCAGCGCAACGACGAGGATGCCTTCGCCCAGGTTGGTGAGCACGGTCACGACGGTGCGATCGACGAAATCCTTGCGGTCGTAGACCGTGTCGACGGTTACGCCCGGCGGCAGTTCTTCGCGAATCTCTTCCATCTTGGCGCCGACAGCCGTGACCACGTCCCGACTGTTTGAGCCGAGCAGCATCATCACGGTACCAGTGACCGCCTCACCTTCACCGTTGTAGGTAATGACGCCGTAGGGCAGAGCCGCGCCGATTTTGACGTTGGCTACATGCTTGATTTGCACGGGGGTTCCTTCCACATCCGTGCGCACGACGACGTTGCCGATATCCTCCTGGCTCTTCAGCATGCCCTCGCCGCGAATCGTAAAAGACTCCTGCCCCTGTTCGACCCAGCCGCCCCCGGCGCTGAGATTCGCTTCCTCAAGTGCGTCTGCGATGTCGCGCAGCGTTAGCTTCTGCGCGACAAGCGCCGACTGATTGAGGTGCACCTGATACTGCTTGAGATCGCCACCCATGGTGTTGACTTCCACCACGCCGGGGACGCCGCGCAGCTTCGGCACGATCTCCCAGTCCAGCAGCGTGCGTAGCTGCATCGGTGAGTGCTGTTCCGAGCGCACCACGAACTGGTAGATTTCGCCGAGCCCGGTGCTGACCGGTGCCAGTTCCGGTGTGCTCGCGGATTCGGGCAAAGCGATACCGCGAATACGCTCCAGCAGAAGCTGGCGGGCGAACCACACGTCCGTGCCATCCTCGAAGACGACCGTCACCGCCGAAAGACCAGAGCGCGACGTGCTGCGCAACGTCGTACTGGCGGGCGTACCGTTGACGGCGATCTCCATCGGCATGGTGATTTTCTGCTCGACCTCCTCGGCGGAGAGGCCAGGCGCGTTGGTCAGCAGAGATACCTGAATGGTGGACACATCAGGCAACGCGTCGATGGGCAGCGTGCTCGCTGCCCAGAAACCCGCACCGAAGAGCACGCCAAGACCGGCGAGCATCGTCACGCGGAAGCGAATGGAGAACGCAACGATGGAACTCAGCATAAGAACCGCGCCTGAAGGGTTAAGTGAGCTGGGCACCTACGGCCGGGCTCTAGGCGGCCATAGACAAACACCGCCGCGGGCTTGGGTGGCCGCGCGGTGTGTGCGTCGAGAACGTTTGGCCGGCATTGGCCTTGAGCGAGACGCGCATCCATAGGTAGATCTAGCGGTAGAGTTCGCTTTTCAGTGCGAAAACGCCGGACGTGACCACGCGTTGACCCATGTTGAGCCCCGAGCGTATCTCCCGAAACGTGCCATCGGAGGTGCCAAGCTCAACGGGCATGCGCCGCACCCGTTGCGCACCATCCGCCTCAGAATCGACGTGAAGAAAGACGTATTTTTCTCCGTCGACATCGACGATGGAGCCTTCGGGTACCGTCGCTACCGGCGTATGAATGCCGGTCGCTTGAATCTCGGCTTTTACGGCTTGGCCAGCGCGCAGAAGATGCTTCAGCGCAGGCTTCTTTCCGGCACCTTTCGGTGGTTGTGCGGCCTTGGTCGGGGCGTCTGATACGTCCCCTTCCGGCGCGGCGCCTGCGGCTGGTGCGTCAGCGACGGGCACGGGTTGGTTGTCCACCTCTACCCGGATATCCGCGGTGCGCGTTTCCGGGTCGATGAGGTTGCCGATGTGGGCGACGCGGCCGTGAATAACCGCTTCACTTCCGTCAATTCCCGTTATCGCGACGGCATCACCATCGCGAATGTTAACAAGGCCGCTTTCCGGGACGCGCATCTCCACCCAAAGGTGATCGAGGTTGGCGATGTGAAACGCTTCGAGGTTGGCATCAACGGCCTGGCCTAGGTTGATGTGGCGCTCGACGACCGTTCCCGTGATGCCTGCCACCAGCGGATAGGTCCCTTTAGTTCCCGGAGTGGTCGCGCCTAGAGCTCGGACACGCTGTTCGCCCGCTTCGAGGCGGGCGCGTTGCTCCTGAAGCTCACGCTCCGCCTCCTCAACCTCGCGGGCTGTCGTGAGCTGATCTTTCGCGAGGTTGCCTTCGCGGAAACGATTGCGCTCAGCGGCCTTGAGGGCGGCTCGGGCGACGATGACGGTGGCCTGCGCGTCGGCGAGCTCCGCGCTTGTGATCTCCGCGAGCACGTCGCCCTTGCGCACGGCCTCGCCCTCGAAGCGGAGAAGCTTGGTCACGATACCCGCGACGCGCGTCCCTACCACCTGCTCGTAGTGGGGGTCGAAGATGGCGGTGCCCACCGCCCGAACGGCTGCCGTCAGAGTTCGTTGCGTAACGTCCTCAGAGGCGAAGTCGATGACTTTCGCGAAGGCTTCGGGGACGACGATGTCACCGCCGTCCTCGAAAGGCACAGTCGGCTCTGCCTCGGTGACCAGTGCTTCCTCGTCCCGCGTCAGCCAGATGGCGAGGCCCATCAACACTGCCAGAAGCCCGGCGCCCGCCGCCACCATGATACTGCGGGGCAGACGCCGTGCTGAAGCGGACGCCGTTTTTGCGCCTTTGGGGGTTGGTTCCGTGGGAAAGAGCGGTACCGGCTGCTCGCCACTTTGAGACCGTGCTTTGTGGGTTAACTCGCTCATAGTGTGGGCGCTTTTCCGGTTAGCGTCGCGATATCCGCGAGAATCGACCAATCTCGAAGCAGTAGGGTTAGCCGGTGCAGTTCGAGCTCTGAGCGACTGCGTTGCGCGGTCAGCACAACGATGAACTCGGTTTTGCCCGCGCGTTGCGTCTCCATCGCGGCGGCAAGCGCCTCACGAATGGCGGGGATGCCCAGCGTCTCCAAGGTGTCGAGTGCTTTCTCGACCTCCGCGCGTTCGCGGAGCAGGCCGCCAAGTCTGAGCGTTAGCGCGCGCAGTAGCGCGTCATGAACCGAGTCAGCTCGGCCGGCCTCCGCCAAAAGGACGGCGGCTTCGTCCTGACCGCGGCGCAAGGTGGGCAGTGCCCAGGCCAGGCCGCCGCCGAGTCGCGTTTCGCCGAAATCGCCGCGGCCAGCAGAGACAATGAAATTGACCGGGTCCTGCGCGGTGCGCCGGGCGCGGGCGGCGGAGGCCTTGAAGAAAGCACGCTCCTGACGCAGTGCTTGGAGCAGCGGCGCGTGTTCAAGCATCTTAGATAGCGCGGGTGCTTCCGCAGCTGTTGCCTCGTCAACGAAACCCGTAGTGGCGCCCTCAGCGGACGTTGCCGCGGTATTCCATTGGGCGATGGGCTGGGCACGGCCGGCGCCCCAGGCTTCGCGCGTGGGGGGTGGTCCGATAGGTTCACCAAGTAGGCTCGCTAGCGCTGCAGTGGCTCGAGCGAGGTCTGCTTGGGTCTCTTGGAACAAAGCCTGCACGCGCGCGAGTTCGGATTCGGCAATCTTCCACTCCTGGCGCGTGGCATCGCCCTGATCGTGGCGCTTGCGAAAGAACGCATGCTGCTCCTCGGCGATGGTCTGCAGCGCTGTAAAACTTTCGACCCGCGCTGCCGCAACCATACACGCGCCGTAATGTGCAACGGCTTCCCCCGCCGCGGCAGCCTGCGCCGCGACCGCGTTCGCCTGCGTCCATTCGATAAAAGACTCAGCCTCAGTGATGCGTTTGCGCCGCTGGCCGGACAGCTCAAGGGGTAACCAGACATATCCCGCCACCGCGACATCACGCGTCTGGCCTTGGTTGCCCCGGTCCAGGAAGAGCTCAATGGTGGGGTTGCGAGCGGCGCGAAGCGCGCGCCCACGCGCCTTGCCTCACCCGCTCGCTGTGCACCCCGCGCGCGAGCGACTTCGGGTGCGCGCGCTTGCGCCCGGCGAATGGCCTCAGCGAGTGACGGGAATGATGTCTCAGAATCGAGCCTCTCTGAGCTCGCCTGAGTCACAAGATTCGCACGCCGTCCAGCGGCAGTCTCTTCGCGACTGGTCGTCGCGGCGCTGTCGGCCCAAGCCGTCGACGGCAGCAAAGCGAACGCTGCATGAAGTGCTGTTGCACCCACTTTAGCGATGGCGCGAGACGGAGCAGTCATGGGTTGGTCGCGCTCGAAGATTCCTGCCGAGGGCCGAGGTTAGCGCCGACCTATGCCCCCAGCCAATACTTTGCGCTGCCCTGCCGCCCGACGGGCCACCCCGACCTCAAGCGGTGGCTTAAGCCAGGCTGGTCTGCTAGGTCGCGCCCGCGCGGCACCTCGTTTGCGAGCGTGCTTATAACGGGTGGCTTGGTCGTCGGATCCCCTCTTCTGTGAGGACCTGGGCGAGTTGGCTGTCGACGCGCTCCGATGAAGTCCTAGACTCGACCAGGACGCCGCGCGTCTGGGTACACAAACGCCAGCACCCTTCTTACCGAGAACGCTATGTTTAAATCGATTTGTATTTTCTCCGGCCAGGCGAACCCCCAGCTTGCTAAAGCGATCGCCGCGTACCTCGAGCTCCCCGTGGCGCGTTCGCGTATTTCACGCTTTTCGGATGGCGAGATCTTCACCGAGATTCAGGAGAACGTCCGGGGTGTGGATGTCTACGTGGTCCAGCCGACCTGCGCGCCGGTCAATGACAACCTAATGGAATTGCTCGTGATGGTGGACGCGCTTAAGCGTGCGTCGGCAGGCTCCATTACGGCAGTGATTCCCTACTACGGCTACGCGCGCCAGGACCGCAAGGTGGCGCCCCGCACGCCCATCACTGCCAAGCTGACCGCGGACCTTATCTCGGCGGCGGGCGTGGACCGTGTGGTATCGATGGACCTGCATGCTGGCCAAATCCAAGGCTTTTTCAACACACCCTTTGACCATCTCTACGCGATGCCTGTCTTCCTCGACTACCTCATTCCGAGGTTGGGTGAAGAGTTGCCCGTGTTGGTATCGCCGGACGCGGGCGGCGTAGAGCGCACGCGCGCCTACGCCAAACGCCTCGGTGCGGAGATCGCGATTATCGACAAGCGCCGGGAAAAAGCCAACGTCAGCGAAGTGATGAATATCATCGGCGAGGTGAAGGACCGGCGCTGCATTATTCTTGACGATATGATCGATACCGCTGGCACATTGACCCAAGCCGCCGCCGCACTCGAGGAGCGAGGCGCGCTCGATATCGTCGCGATGGCTACGCACGGCGTACTTTCAGGGCCGGCGGTTGAACGTATCCGCGCGTCCTGCTTGTCTAAAGTGATTATCTCGGACACCATCCCGCTGGGCGAAGCCGGGCGGGCATGCGAGAAGTTTGAAGTGCTGTCGGTTGCGCGCCTCCTAGGAGAGGCGATTAAGCGCATCCACAATAGCGATTCAGTCTCTTCGCTTTTCGTCTAGGGCTTCGCTGCCCGGAGTGGTTCGAAGCCGGAGTGGTTTGAAGATGGTAGGGCGCCGCTTAGCGGAGCGCCTGAGAGTAAAGGAAAAGGTCATGGAAAGTTTTGAAGTCAGTGCAGAGGTTCGGCAGGAACATGGCAAGGGCCACGCGCGCAAGATCCGCGCGGCAGGCAAACTCCCCGGCGTGCTTTATGGTCCCGGTGGAGACGCGGTTTCGCTGACGATAGAGCCGAAACCGTTGGTGGTGGCGTTGAAGTCTCCCTATCGGCGTAACAGCGTGATCAAGCTAAAATTGCAGGGTGGCGACACCCTCGCCGTCGTCAAGGACCTGACCACCCACCCCGTTACCGATGCACTGATCCACGTGGATTTCTACCGCGTCTCCCCCGACCGGGCCGTGGTTACCCACGTGCCTTTCGAAGTGGAAGGGCGCGCAGTGGGCGTCCAGCGCGGTGGCGGTTTGCGCAAAATGGCGCGCACGGTTCAAGTCAAGGCTAAGCCCCTCGATGTCCCGGCGGTGATTACCGTGAACGTAGCCCATCTCGATCTCGGTGCGGTATTCACCGTGGCCGACCTCAAGCTTGCAGACGGCGTTGAAGTCACGCTGCCGTCGGCGACCAAGCTTGTCCAGGTCACGGCCAAGGAGCTGCGCAAGGCGAAGACCGAAGCCGAGGGCGAGGGCGAGGGCAAGGCTGCGGCTAAGCCAGCAGGCAAGAAGTAGGCGGAGGCGCCACGCAGTGCGTGGTGGCATCGGTTCGGCAGGCGTCCCAGTCGATCGCTTCAACGGGATTGGGCACGCCGCGCGTCCTGCGGAGGCCTTTCGGACAGGTCGGGGCATAGTGTAGAGTTGCCCTGAGCGGTTCCGTTCGAAAGCGAGCGCTGGGCGCGCGTAATGGTGCCTTTCGGGCGTAGCGTGCTGAGGATCAGGGTTGCCGGAACGCGTGCTGGGAGTGCATGAACGTGGAGCGTTGGCTAATCGTAGGGCTCGGCAACCCCGGCAAAAAGTACGAGTCCACCCGGCATAATGTCGGGTTCATGCTCGTCGACGCGCTCGCTGAACGCCTAGGTCTGGTGACCGGCCGCCAAGCTTTTCAGGGCGTGTTGGCCCAGGCCGATCGCGGGGGTAAGCATTTTTCTCTGCTCAAGCCGCACACCTTCATGAACCTCAGCGGCCAGAGCGTAGGTGAAGCGGCGCGTTATTATAAGATTCCCCTCGAACGCGTGGTGGTCGTTCACGACGAGCTCGACCTGCCGCTCGGCGCGCTGCGTTTCAAGCGGGGCGGCGGCTATGCCGGGCATAATGGTCTAAGGTCCATCGGAGATCACCTGCAAAGCCCTGATTTCATAAGACTACGCGTTGGCGTTGGCCGCCCGCCGCCCGGCCTGTCTGGCGCGAACTACGTGTTGGCGCCCTTCACGCGCGGCGAGTCGCATTGTGTGCAGGAGGTCCGTGTGCGCGGCGTCGAGGCTGTCCTTCACCTTGCCGACGTAGGCTTGCCCAAGGCAACCAATATCCTTCATGCGTTGCCTCACCTAGGGGTCGAGTGAGCCAAGAAGAGCGGGTATCGAAATGACCGACCGCACTTGGCGCCTCATGAGAGGCTGTTCGGCCGCGCAGATAAGCTTGAAATCCTGCTCGGACGCCTTCGTTTCTCTGCCGGGCTGACGCACGCCCAGGGCGTATCATCCGCGGTTCCTAGTTCTGGTCCCGCAGCAAAGCGCGTCGCCTGCGTCACGTCTGCGAATCGACATGGGTCGAGGCCCATGCTAGATAATCGCCCCCGATGTTTGGCGTTGTGCAATGCACGTCGCAAACCAATCGGTAGCTCGCTTTGTCCAATGCGGAGCAGGCGCTTCGAGCGCGCGTGTTCCCAAGAGGCAAGGCCTTAGTCCAGGAGTGTGTGTGATATGGCTCTCGAGATAGTACCCAAACCGCGTCTCTACGAGACCGTTTACATTCTGCGTGCCTTGCAGCAGCAGGGTGAAGCCGATCAAGTTGCCAAGCGCGTCCAGGAAGTGGTTACCCGCTTTAATGGCACCTTGGTTAAGGTGGATACCTGGGGATTGCGCCGTCTGGCCTACCCCATCGGCCGCAACAAGCGCGGCGTATACGTCTACGTACAGTATGCTTCGACCGGTCCCATTGTCGCGGAAATGGAGCGCAACCTGCGCCTTTCCGATTCGGTCATCCGGTTTCAGACCGTCAAGCTTGAGGAAGACGTCGACCTTGAGGCGCTGACCGTTGACCCCGAATCCGTGAAGTTTGAGGAAGTGAACCTAGACGAGGCGGATGACGAGCCCTCCATCGAAGAGAAGCTCGGCATGGTGGCACGACCCAGGCAGCAGCGCTCGCAGCGCGACGACCACTATGAAAAGGGTGAAGACGGCGACGAGATCCACTTCTACGGGGAAGACGCCGACCTGCAGTAGTACTAAGTTGGGGGCGTGGCCGAAACCCGTACATGCCCAGTAATGCGCCAGCAATTGAAGGAAGATCGATCCCACGCGCTCTGCCAAAAATGAGCGCGTGAAACCGAACGCAAGGGCAAGCGACTCTGCTCAATGGATGCGTGTCGAAATCGCACCCAGCTCACGAAGCGGTCGGAACGTTGCCTTCACAGTTTACACCCGCGCTCGAGCGCTCGCTGCCTCTACATGGCGCCGCTCGAAAGCCAAGGGTGTTTCGCAAGCGACCTCTCCAAGAAAGAAATAGGCAAGATTATGAATGACGCTATCGATGAAGATGTGGCAGTAGGCATGGTGCATGAGTCCTTTCGCGAGGCTGATCCGTTAGGCTTGCGTAAAAAGAAGGGGCTCAAGAAGCGGGCTCCCGCGTTCACCCTCGAACCCAACTTTACGTTTGATTACAAAGATCCGCACCAGCTTAAGTACTTCATTTCCGAGCGTGGTAAGATTGTGCCTAGGCGGGTCAGCGGACTGTCGGCCAAGCAGCAGCGAGACCTGACCCGGGCGATCAAGCGCTCGAGGCGACTCGCACTGATTCCGATTTGCACCAACGAGTAGCCCCCCCGCGCGGTGCAAGGGTTCGGCTTGGTAGAATCCTTGGCGATCGAGGTGAAGGGGCCAGCGCCGCACGCATCGAAGAAGATACGGCAGTGCTGCGAGATGACTCATCGCGTCTCGCAGCAAGAAGCAATGCTAAACTAGGAGCCGAAGACTGACGTACCCGTTAACTTCCGCCCATTTCAGAGCACAAGAGCGTCAGAGTACAAGAGCGAGGATTCGGATATGGCAAATCATGTACAGGTCATTTTGCGCGATACGGTGCCGCATCTCGGCAAGCCGGGGGAGGTCGTGCGCGTGCGTCCGGGCTATGCACGTAATTTTCTGCTGCCTACCGGGCGTGCGAGTCGAGCGACGGTCGGTGACGTAAAGCGTATCGCTGAGCAGCGTGCGGCTGCGTTGCGACACGCTGCTAAGGTTCGCGCTTCGGCCGAGGGCATAGCGGCGGCGCTTGAATCGGTGGAGCTGACGTTGACCAAGCGGGCGGGCGAGCATGGCCGGCTCTACGGTTCGGTCACCACTGCTGAGGTAGCGACGCTGCTTACCAGCAAGGGTTACACCGTCAACAAGCGACAGGTGACTCTACCGGAAGGCCAGATTCGCACCCTGGGATCGTTTGAAGTGAGCTTGGCACTAACGCCCGAGGTAGAGGGCAAGTTCACGCTGCATGTCGCAGCCTCCGCCTAGCTTTCAAACGAAGTCTATGTCTGGGGTTGGGCGCGGGCCAGTTCGCCTGCGTTTGCGTTGCGCTTCTCGGGCACCAGACTAGATGCACGGCTCGCTCAGCGGCCGGGTCACGGTTGCAGGTCCTCGGAGCGGGTTCGGCCAGGGCGGGAACCGAGTTGGATCGAAAAGGCCATGGGCTCCTGGAGGGAGCAGGCAGATAGGTTAGAGTGCGTTGTGGACGCCCGTTATCGAGTTCCCCCCCACGCCGATGAGGCGGAGCGCGCCGTTATCGGTGGCGTTCTTTTAGAGAATGACGCGCTTAACGTCGTGCTCGAGAACCTCGATGCCGACGACTTCTACACCGAAGCCCACCGCCTGGTGTTTAGCGCCATGGTGGAGCTTTACCGCGCTGGCCAGCCGGTCGACCTCGTCACTTTACGCGTTTGGCTTGAACAGCGGTCCAAGCTGCAGTCAGTCGGCGGCGACGACTACCTGCTTGAGCTGACAAACACGATTCCTGCGGTGGCAAATATCAGCGCTCACGCCAACCTCGTGCGTGAGAAGGCACTGATACGGAACCTGATCAGCACCTGCCATGAGGTAGCAGCTAAAGGCTACGCTGATTACGGCGAAGCAACATCCTTCCTCGATGCGGCGGAAAAGGCCATCTTCCAAGTATCGAAGGAGCGGACACGGTCGCCCTATGAGCACATAAAAGATGTCGTGCTGCGGGCCTTTCAGCAGGTCAACGAGGCCGCCCAGCACCAAGACCGAATTACAGGCTTGCCCTCGGGTTTTAGCGCGCTGGATGCCAAAACAGCGGGCATGCATCCCGGTGATCTTATCATCATCGCCGGAAGGCCGGGCATGGGAAAAACGGCATTTGCGCTGAACGTGGCGGTCAATGCTTGCGAAGCACGCAAGGTCGGGGTGGCCATCTTCTCGCTAGAGATGCCTAAGGAGCAGCTCGTCAAACGTATGCTCTGTGCAGAGGCTCGCGTCGACGGCGGCCGCATGCGTACCGGGCACCTATCCCGCGAAGATTGGCCCAAACTGGCCGCCGCGGCCGGTGGCCTCAGTGAGTTTCCCCTGTGGATCGATGATACGCCGGGGCTCACAGTGATGGAGCTGCGCGCCAAAACACGCCGGCTGCAATCCGAACACGGTCTCGGCCTCGTCGTCGTCGACTACCTCCAGCTCATGCGCTCCGGCACTCGCACCGACAGCCGTGAACAGGAGATCTCCGAGATTTCGCGCTTTCTCAAGGGGCTGGCCAAAGAGCTGAGCCTGCCGGTCATCGCCCTCTCTCAGCTTAACCGCGGCGTCGAGTCCCGCGGCAACAAAGACAAGCGCCCTCAGCTCTCCGACTTGCGCGAATCCGGCGCCATCGAGCAGGACGCCGACACCATCATGTTCATCTACCGGGATGAAGTGTACAACCAAGAATCCGCCGAAAAGGGCATCGCTGAAATCATCATCGGCAAACAACGCTCGGGCCCCACGGGCACCGTCCGCGCCCGCTTCTTCGACAACTACACCCGCTTCGACAACCTCGCCGTAGAAGACGGCAGCGACTTCGTTGCCGCCTAAACGGCACGCGCAATCGCTTGTCAGCATGCTGGTGTCATGAGGCACCGGTATGTGGCGTGAGGAGCGACTCACAGAAGTGAGTCCGCTAGCCCGTATCCACGCACAAAAATGCGTTTTCGCGCGACCTCCGAAGCCCTTTAGTCGTCCCAAGGCTGAACGATCCCCTTGTTTTCCGAGACGCAGAAAGCCCCGGGGAAATGGGCCTGGAGTAAGTATGGTGGGGTGGGTGGGTCCGCGCACGGAAGGCCCATTTCCCCGCGGCTTTCGTCCCCCAGGCTCACCCTGGGTGATGGCTCAGGCCTAGAGTAAGTACGGAAGGCCCATTTCCCCGGGGCCTTCGATCCGCCAGCGCTTTGAGGGGATGATTCAGGTCCCAAGGTAGTTTGCGTGACTGAGTGTATATATTGGCACGGTGTGTGCTTTCGCGTGCACCATGAAAACACTATTCCTACCGGCATGCTTTGTTTGTTTTGTAACTCTCTTCTTCGTCGCTGCCTGCGCAATGGTTGAAAGCGGAGACGATGAGCGTAAATCCAGCGAGGTAACGCAATATACGACCTACGGACCCGGAGCCCTAACACCAATCCCTGCGCTCCAGTGAACCACGCTAGAATCGCTATCTGCCGCGCGAAGTAGAAAGGTGTCTCGGTTATATTCGATCCGTGTGGCTCCCAGGGAACGCAAGGCCTTCACCCATTGCTGATTCGGCGGCCCTCCGTTCTTTATGTTGGGCTATACCGGCTTGTAAGGTACCTTGACGGCCCATGGGTACACGGTGGCGGGGGCCTTTGGGGCGGTTTCGGCTGGTAAGCTTGGCGGAGGGGGTGTCTTACCTAATGCTGGTGGGTGTAGGCATGCCGCTCAAGTATGGTGCGGGCTGGCCACTGGGAGTGCGCGTCTTTGGGATGCTGCACGGGCTGCTCTTCGTGGTCTTTGTCGTCGCTATGATTGAGGCGACGCTGCGCCACCCGCTCGCGCCGCGCCGCGCCTTGCTGGCCTTTGCGCTTTCCCTCGTACCCGGCGGTGCCTTCTGGCTAGAGCATCGTTGCTTTCCGCGCTGGGCCGAGAACAGTCGCCGCACCTACTAGCGTGAGGTGTGGCACATGCTCGAAGCCGGTATCGGCCAGGAACGGCGCTAATGTCGCGGCGAAGCCGCCGCAGAGAATGCGGCGCGCGGCCTGTGCAGGTGCTGAGACGCTTGCAGTATCAGGGGGCCTCGCATGTTGAGGGTTCCTTGTAGCGTGTCCGGCGGGCGCTAGCGCCTGTAGGTCCGATGCTAGACGGTCCGCGAGTCCTGAGATCAAGGCTACGTGACCGTGTAGCGCGCCCGCTGCCACGGCGTCGAGCGATCCTTGGCCTAGGCGCGTCGCCCCGGCCAAGTCTTTCGGTTCAGGTCTTGGCAGGGCCGGGGCGCGGGTAAGCAGGCCTTCCAGAGCAGTCGTTAGGCCGGCGGCAATCGGCCCTCCTACAAACGCGCCGCTGGCGTCGATGCACTCGAAGGTCGTGGCGGTGCCAGCATCGACAACAATGCCGGGTACTAGCCCGCAGTAAGCGCGGTAGCCCAGCACATTAGCGACGCGGTCCGGACCAAGCGTGAGCGGCGTGCGATAGCGATGGGGTCCAAGATCTGCAGCCGAAACGTGGTAGGCGACCAGCCCGAGCGCCTGCGCCACCGCGGTCTCGATAAGCGCGCCCAGGCCAGGCCGGACGTTGACCACGACTGCGGCGCTCGGACGCGCATCACCAACAGTGTCGCGTAGCATTTCGGCCAGGTTCGCGCACCCGTTGGGACCCGTGCTTTCCTGTGCGTTGACCGCCGTGATCAGTGCGGGGGGGGAGGGCTTCAGGCAGACCACGGCGGCTGTGACACGCGTGTTTCCCGCATTGATCACTACAATATGATCAGGTTCGCTCATCGTTTTAGACCTGGCTTAGAGCCATATCTGCTTTCTGCAGAACACGGCTTACGTGGTGCCAGAGTAAAAGTTCAAGACCAAGCGTGGCCAGCGCGACCACGATCGGGCCCGTGAGACCTAGCGCCGTCGCCAGCACCAACACCGCACGTAACCCGAAAGACCAGGCCAGCCGCGGTTCGCCCTTGCGGCGGAGCAGACGAGCCACATGCAACGTGGCAGGCAGCGCTCTTAGGTCATCTACCCGAGCCAGCAAGCCTGCAAAGCCCGGGGGGGGCAGCGGCGCATTGATGACCCAAGGCAACGCGCTCTGAGCAAACGCCGCGGGATATGCGCCGCTCGCGACGGCGGCCACGTGGCTGCCATCGGAACCGAGACGCTCAATGGCATCGCCAAAGGCGCTCTCCGGAAGTTCAGGTCGAATCGAGCCCAAGCCCAAGGGTTGGGTGAGAGCTTCTGTGCTCTCTCGCTGCTCACCTGAAAGTAGCACCGTATCTATGCCGAGATCTTTGAGATCCGCCATCGTGGGACGCGCAGAGGGCCGTACTTCGCGTTCGAACGCGAGGAGCCCCGTCAGTCGGCCACCTACTGCCATCAGCAGGACCGAGCTGCCTAAGCGTTCCCAGCGCCGCGCTTCTTGCTCTGCGCCAGCGATGGCAATGCCTTCGCTGAGCAAAAGCGTACGCGTCCCCAAGCACACGCGCGCGGTGCCCACATGCCCCGTAATGCCGTGGTTCTGCCGCGCCGCACTCACTGCGCCAAGATGCACTGCGCTCGGTGCGGCCCCGTAGGGATTTCCGCTTTTTCGGTTAGGAGCCGCCTGCGGTGAATCCAAACCAACCGCACCAGAGGTCTCTGAATCCGAAAACGTAACCCCTGCAGTGCTGAGGTTTCCGGCTGAGGACAAACCCAGAGATGTGGACTCAACACGCTGCGCTTGGTTTTCCTCCGCAACGCGCGCGTCCCGCTGGTAGCGGAAGAGTGCCTTGGCGTAGGCGTGATTGGGCATCACACTGGCCAGGGCGTGGGCGTAGGCCAGCAACTCGCGCGGGTCTGCACCGCCCAGGGGTAAGGCGGCGCGCAGGCGAGCGCCCCGGCGACACAGGAGCGATAGCCGCAAGAGTGAAAGCGTCGTCGTGCGTCCCGCCGTCCGCAGCATCGCCGCGGACGTGACGTAGAGGCTGCTCATTTGCATCAAGGTGCCCAGTGCGCCAGCGAGTAGCCGGGGCGCTAGCGCAGGATGGAGCGTCGGCCACAGTATCCCCACGGCAGCACTCGTTAGCAATCGGCTCTCCCAAGCAGCGCTTGATGGCCAGGCCCACACAAGGATCTGGGCACAAATGAAGAGCACGCTCCAGGCACTTCTGATCCGTCTTGGTGTCGGATCATCGTCGTCACGATGCAGCGCCGTGGCGAGCGATAGTCTCGGAAACACAAGCGCATGCCTGGTTTCGCTGGCCGGGACTACCTGGACGCGGCCGGCGAGTACCACACTGCCGAAAAAGACCGAGCTACCGATGACAACGCGGCTCTCAATACCTAGCCATGGCAAGGGCCTTATGTGTCCACTGCCACCGACCACCCGTCCATCAAACGGCACTCGAGTACCGGGACCAAGCCAGCGAGGTGCGGGGTCGACTGTGCTTGCTTCGGGCAGCAAATGCGCCGTTTCAAAGCGGGATAGCTCAAAGAAACGCAGCAAGTGTGCGTGCGCAACCTGCCAGGTCAGCAAAAACGCGCCGAGCAACAGGAGCGCAAACCCACACGCGCGGAAGTCTGCGTTTGCGATGGCGGTAGCGAGTAGGATCACGACCAACGCAAAGGCTAGGGTCTGTCCCGCGCGCACCTCTCTCGGCAGCAGCGTGAGCGGCAAATCTGCCCGGCGTTGCCACGCCAAAACGGCAGTTCCGATACCGACCAGGCCCGCACCCCAGAGTAAACTCGGCTCCCACGCCCACGCTCCGAGCCAACACAGCCCCGCAAAACCGAGCCCAAAGATCGAGCTGCTCGTATGGCCGAGTTCCGGGGGCTGCCAACGAAAGCGCGGCGCGACTTCGCCTATACGTGTGGGCTCACCCACGAGACGCAACCCCGTCAGGCGCGCGCCCGTTTCCGGGGGCGCTGGATCGGGTGCGGGCTCAAGCGCCGCGGCGTTGCCCCCAGATCCGACATCTCCGGTTGCCGTCGCATGCACTTCCGGCGCGTGCGCCGCCGCCGCGCGCTTTCCGGCAAACGCATGCTGACAGTCAGGCGAGCATAAGACGCGTAGTGCACCGTCCTCCCTCACGACCTCAAAGGCCCGCGCCGCATCCGTGCTGAGACCGCAGGCGGAGCAGAGTTCGAGCTTGCGTACGGGACGAGCCATCCCCAAGCGCTGCGCCCCTCTCGCCGCCGTGTCAAGCTCGTGCGGCGTATGGGCTTCTGGCGCGAAGGTGCCGAGCCGAAGGCGAGCCCTCTGCGCCCCGTTGCCCGGAGTCGGAGCGGTGCGCGCAAATAAACAGTCTTTTCCAGAGCTGTGCCCATCGAAGCGCCAAGATCATGTCCCTGTGACGAGCGCCAACAGCCAGTAGGTGAGGCACGCCGCCGCGTAAGCGATTAGCGTCATCGAGCTGAACATGATGATGGGCCAACGCACCGTTCCGCTCTCGCGGCGCACCACGGCGAGCGTGCTCATGCATTGACAAGCAAGGACAAAAAAGACCATCACGGCAAGTCCGCTTGCTGTTGTGAGCAAGGGCGCGCCCCGTCCAGTGCGAGCGTCGCTCAACTGGTTGCGGAGCGCGCCGCTGTCCTCGTCGGCGCTCTCCAGGCCAAATACGACACCAAGGGTCGAGACGAACACTTCCCGCGCTGCGAAGGCGGAGATGATGCCGAGACCAATGCGCCAATCTACGCCCATGGGCTCCCAAAGCGGTTCGAGGGCTATTCCCGCGCGGCCACCCACGCTGTAGCGGAGCTGCTCGCCGGCACTCGCTTCGCTTCCATCCGGCAGTGCTGGCGCTTGGGGGAAAGAGAGTAGCGCCCAGAGAATAACAGTGAGTGCCAGAATGATGGTGCCGGCATCTTTGAGAAAACTCTTCACGCGTGAGCGGACGAGGCGTAATAGGTTGCGCGCCTTGGGCCAGCGGAGCGGCGGCAGATCGAGCAAGAGGGGCGAATCGCTGCGGCCGGCGAGCACCTTGCTGAACACCCAAGCCGCGGCTAGCGATGCGCTCACTGAAAGCGTGTACATCGCTAAAAGCGCCCAGGCTGCGCGACTGACGCCAAGCAGCGGAGGCGCGTCACTGAAGAGCACGCCGGCAATCACCAAGAAGACAGGCAGGCGCGCCGCGCACGCGACGTAGGGGATAGCAAGCATCGTCAGCAGCCGGTCGCGGAAGCGCGGCAGCGTGCGCGTCGCGAGGATGGCGGGAATCGCGCAAGCAAAGCCCGAGAGCAATGGCACGACCGCCTTGCCTTGGAGACCGAAGCGGCGCAGCGGTCGGTCGAGCAGAAAGGCGACACGTGCAAGGTAGCCGGTGTCCTCAAGCGCGCCGAGCAGCAAGAAGAGCAGGGCGATTTGCGGCACAAAAACCACAACATTCCCGACACCTGCCAGTACACCGTCGATGAGCAGCGAGGCGACAAAACCCGGGGGTAGCACGGCGCCGAGCCAAGTTTGTAGCCCGCCGATACCGGTCTCGATGAGGCCCATCACCGGCTCGGCCGCGGTGAAGAGTAAATGAAAGAGCCCGAGCAAGACAGCCGCTAAGCTCAAGAACCCCAGCAGAGGCTGTTTGAGCCAGGTATCGAGGCGCTCACGTAACCTTAGACCCGTGTGTGAGGGTTTGCCTCCCGGTACGAGCGTCTGGCTGGCTAGTCTGTCGACTTCCGCATAGAGGGTTTCAATGATGCGCTCTGCCAACGGCAGGCCACGAGCCTCTGCACTTAGCGTCACTTGCCCGGCTGCGGCGAAGAGGCTGGGGTCCATGCCTAAAGGCGCGCGCTGGGATTCATTCCAGGACAACAGTGCGATGAGAGCGGCACCTTCGTGGGTCGCCGGCTCGGCCCCGGTCGCTGCTTTGCTTACCCTTGCGATTGCTTCGGCTGCGGCCTGGGGCCAGTCCATCGTGCGTGCTGGGCGCTCGGAAGCGACAAGCGATGCGAGAACGCGTTTGAGCGCAAGCGCATCTACCTTGCGTCCTTGGCTGAGTAGCACCGGTACGCCGAGCGCGTCGGCCAGAGCGCTCGCATCGACGCGTAGCCCCGCTGCTTCCACTTCGTCGTTAAGCGTGACGACAACGGTGACGGGGTAGGGAAGCGTCAACGCCTGGAGCGCAAGATAAAGGCCGCGGCGCAGAGCAGGGGCGGGGACAACCAGAACAAGCGCTGCGGGTGCCGTGGCCTGAGCGCCCGCGACACTAGAGCGGGCCTCGGCGTTGCGTGCGGCAGCTTGACCGCCTGACCGCGCTCCTTTAACCGCGTTCGGCTGCATGGCTCCAGGCGGCGCAGTGGCGCTGTCTGCGGGGCTCGTGCGGACGTTTCGGTCCGGTTTATGCCCCAGCACCTCCTGCACCGCTATGCTCTCTTCCGGCGAGCGGGCAGCTAGACTGTAAAGGCCCGGAATATCGACAAGCTCACAGCGCATGCCTGCGAGTTGCAGTGTCGCGCTGACGCGTTCAACGGTGACACCCGCGTAGTTGGAGACGCGCTCATTTGAGCCGCTTAGCAAGTTGAAGAGCGTTGTCTTGCCGCTGTTGGGGTTGCCCAGCAGGGCAATGCGCGGGGGCCGCGCGGCGAGGAGGTCTCTGGTCACCCCGAAGTCCTACTCGTTGCCGCCTTCAGATTCTAGCGGCGGAAGCCGTTAGCGTTGTTTTACTAAAAGTCTCTGACTTTTCGTGGAAAGCGCGCGCCTGGTGAGAACTCAGGTCTCCTCCGGGGCTTGAGCGCCGTGCGTTGAAGCCGTACTTGGTACGACGAGCACCGTCGCGGCTTCGTCTCGGCGCAGGGAGAGTGCGTAGCCGCGGAGGCCGATTTCGATCGGGTCGCCTCCCGGGGCGCAACGCAAGACGGCGAGTTCCGTGCCTGGCAGTAGACCAAGTTCGAGCAAGCGGTAACGCAGGCCGCGCTCGCCGTTGACGGCCTGCACGCACCCGGAGGTGCCTACGGCTAGCTCGGTCAGTGGCGCTGCAAGCGCGTTCGCCGACGCACGCGCGGTCGCTGCTTCGAGGGCGCCGGGCGACGCGAGTGGCGCCTCAACACTCAAGGTGATGCCTTGCTCGTGGCTGCGACTAGGCGTTCGCGAACTCGGGCGCAGATGGCGTCCGCCGTGATACCGAAATGGGCGAAGAGTTCGCTGCCGGGGCCCGACGCGCCGAAGCTGCGCATGCCGACGACGGCCGACTCTTCGCCGACATAGCGCGCCCAACCAAACGGCGTGGCCGCTTCGATAGCGACGCGTACGGTCACCGCTGGTGGCAGCACGCTGAGGCGGTACTGTGCTGGTTGGGCTTCGAAACGTTCCCAGGAGGGCATGGAGACCACGCGCACGCCGATGCCTTCGGCGTCGAGCGTTGCCGCTGCTTCCACGGCGATATCAACTTCACTGCCCGTTGCGAGTAACAAGGCTTGCAAGGGTTTATTGCTCTCGAACA
Organism: Myxococcales bacterium; assembly: GCA_007131285.1. GTDB lineage: Bacteria > Myxococcota_A > Polyangia > Polyangiales > SLQV01 > SLQV01. Next base: position 2,007 of record SLQV01000074.1, on the reverse strand, counting down.
CAGCGTAGGCCCCGCGCGCTACCGAAGCGCCTGCGCTGCCGTTGACCGGGCCTATTGCTTGGCGGGTGAGAACTAGCGCGACTGGGCCGGGGCTCGTCAGCGCGACGGACCAAGCGCCCGCGGTCTCGCGGGCATCGGCGGGGCGCAGCACGGTCAGGCCGTGAATAGCGCGTAGGGAGGCAAGCTGCTCAACGGGCTGATGGGTCGGGCCGTCCTCACCCACGCCGATGGAGTCGTGGGTAAATATATACGTTACGGGCAAACCCATCAACGCCGCCAGTCGAATGGCAGGCCGCATGTAGTCGCTGAAGATCAGGAAGGTTGCGGCGAAAGGACGCACGCCGCCGTAGAGCGCCATGCCATTGCAAGCTGCGCCCATGGCATGTTCACGAATCCCCCAAAAAATATTGCGCGGTACGGTACCGGGCACCGCCCCTTGGTTGCTGCCTTGCGGGCCCTCGGTCGGCACAAAATCGCCCTGACCCTTGAGGTAGGAGTTATTCGAGGCGGCGAGGTCCGCCGAGCCGCCTACAAGTGATGGCAAGCGCTCCGCGAGAAACGCCAGAACCTTCCCGCTGCTCTGACGCGTGGCAAGCTTGCCTTCGCCGTCGAGCAAGGCGGCCGTGGTCGCCGCCAAGTCTGCGAGCGGATGAGGCGCCGTACTGTCGACGGATGCTTGCTCCACGGCGTCGTGGATGGAGCTGCGCGAGGCTTTGCTAGGGCTCGACTGCCCGGTACTATCGATGCCAAAGGCCGTGCACAGCTCCGCGGCAAGTTCAGGAAAAGCTGTGCGATAGGCGCGCAGGCGCTCGGCCCAGGCGGCACGCAGCGCACGTCCCTGAGAGCGAAGCTGCTCGCGTTCCTCGGCGACTTCAGCGGGCACGTAAAAAGGCGGGTGCTTCCAGCCCATCAGTGCCTTGGTGGCGGCGACTTCGTCACTGCCCAGAGGGGCCCCGTGTGCGCTGGGAGAGTTCTGCTTGTTGGGTGCGGGGAAGCCGATGAGCGTCCGCACGCGGACAAGCGTGGGGCGATCGCGCCTGCTCGCGGTATCTATCACTGCGCGAAGCGCGCTTAAATCGTCGCCGTTTTCGACATCAAGCGTCGCCCAGCCTTGGGCACGGAAGCGCGCCAAGACATCTTCTGAGGTGGATTTATCGGTAGTCCCGTCGATGGTGATGCGGTTATCGTCCCAAAATACCAGGAGTGAAGCGAGGCGCAGGTGCCCTGCCAGTGCTGAGCTCTCATAGGTAATGCCTTCCATCAGGTCACCGTCGGATGCGATGACGACGATGTTGCCGTCGATGACGGTATGCCCTTCTCGGTTGAATCGCGCTGCCAGATGTCGTTGAGCAAGCGCCATGCCGACGGCGTTGGCCACGCCTTGTCCGAGCGGTCCGGTCGTTGTTTCCACACCCGGCACGTGTCCCCACTCAGGGTGACCGGCGGCCGGTGACCCGAGTTGGCGAAAGCGCCGAATGGCATCGAGTTCAAGCCCATAGCCGCTCAAGTGCAGCAGGCCATACTGCAGCATCGACGCGTGCCCACAAGAAAGGACGAAGCGGTCGCGGCCAGGCCACTCCGGCGTGGAGGGGTCAAAGCGCAAAAAGTGACGAAAAAGCGTCCAACCGAGGGGTGCCAGCGCCAGTGCGGCCCCCGGATGACCTGATTTAGCCGCCTCGACCCCATCCATGATGAGACCACGCAGCGTCGCGATAGCAAGGGCATCCGCAGGCTCAGTCAATGATGCGTTCATAACAGCTTACCAAACTCACTAAAAGGCCCGGAACATGCCTCACTTCCCCGCTGCCCGCCACCCTACCCGAGCGCGTTCCGTCGGGAGCACGTTGAATGATCCGCGTGATCAGAACACAGGCTCGGGTCTGCGACCTGAGCCATCCCCAGGGTGAGCCTGGGGGACGAAAGCCGCGGGGAAATGGGCCTTCCGTGCGCGGACCCACCCACCCCACCATACTTACTCCAGGCCCATTTCCCCGCGGCTTTCTGCGT
>SLQV01000187.1 GCA_007131285.1 Myxococcales bacterium | reverse complement strand
TACTCACTGGTTGATAAGGTCGCGCTGAACCATTTCTCGCCCTTGCGTTTCATGATCGCGATGGTCGGCGGAACATGCCTGCTCATGAGCCCTTACCTTCTGACCCGCCAGCGCCCGGCCATACGTACGGCACTTCGCAAGTATGCCTGGCGGATCCTCGCTATCGCCCTCGCGTACTATCTCGCGTATGGGCTGGTGTTGGTCGCCTTCACGCGCGCACTAGCCGGCTATGTTGTGGCGAGTCGTGAAGTTTCCGTCGTACTCAGTCTTGTGCTGGGCTGGTTAACACTCGGCGAACGCCCAAGTCCGTTGCGCTGGCTGGGCGCTTTCATGATTGTTGGCGGCATTGCGCTCTTCTCGCTCTCTGGGCCTTGATGCCCGAATGCGAAACAACGCCCCGCACAATCGACCAGGCCGCGAGAACGTCCCTGAGAATGACGGGAAGGCTTGTCAGCCGCAGCTCAAATCTCGTAGGTTTGACGATAGCATGTGCCCCCGTGAGGCTTCCACGTTGCCCAATCCCTTTGTGGGCCAAGTACTCGCCTCGCGCTTCCGCATTGAATCGGTTCTGGCAGAAGATGCCCTCGGCCTCATTTTGGTGGCGAAAGAGCTCCAAGGCGAACGTCCTGTGAGCGTACGCGTTCCGAATGCCGAATGGTTTCGTGACCCCGAGGGCACCAAAACGCTTCGTGCTGTGCTCAAGATCATGGCGCGGCACAACGCACCCGGTCTTGTCACCCCACTGGGAAGCGCACGCGGAAGCGGCGGGCAACGCTGGGTTCTGTCCGAACCCATGCGCGGCATGACCCTGGCGCAGGCGCTCATCACGGGTCGAGATCGCGGAAGCTTGCCGCTCAAGCATGCCACTAGGGTGATCGACAAGCTATCTCAGGGGTTGGCGCAACTCCCCGCAAACGTCGCCCATGGCATGGTGCGCAGTGATTTTGTCTGGGTGGATGCTCAAACGAAGCAAGCACGCCTCAGCGACCTTGCCGTCGCCCATGCAGCGCTCTGCCACTACGGAACCACCAGCCTACCGGATTCGGCGCTCGCTGGTCTTGCGCCGGAGATCGTCAACGGCCAGCGTCCCACGCCCGCAAGCGATGTCTTCGGTGTCGCTTCGTTGCTGGCGCTGATGCTTACCGGGGAGCAGGACGCGGTGGACGCGAGCACGCACCATCCCGAGGTGAGCGCTGAGCTTGGAGCGGTGATCCTGCAGGCACTCGCGCCTAACCCGGCAGACCGCTTCAGCGACATGACACGTTTCCGCCAAGCACTCGCGCGAGCAGGGCTTGGCCTCGACACCGCAGAGGAGAAAGCAGCTGCGGTATCTGTGCAATCCGCGTTGCCGCGGCTAGAGGCTGCGGCCAGTTTAGACTCCGGGTTGCACGCTAGCGTTTCCGAGGTCGCCGGAGGCCTCCAGCCTTCACGCAAGTTCGACATTTCTAAAATTGTAGAACGTCTACGTAATGACCCAAACCCCTGCTGGCTTGTGGTACGCGACCGTCTCGACCACGGCCCCTTCAGCGCAGCTGAGCTTGCCGAGCGTGTCATCGCTGGCGAATACCTGGCCAACCACATTCTAGTCGACACCGAGACGAGCAGACGTCAGTCACTGGGTGATCATCCAGATTTTGGCGCCCTCGCGGCAAACCGTGCGCGAAAAGAGCGTCAGAAAAAAGAGCGGGCGGCGGAAGCGCGCGCCATCAAGCGCGAAAAGCTCATGCAGCGGGCCAAGCTTGTCATCGTTGCGGTGGGCTTGCTCGGTCTGGTCGCTGCCCTAGGCGTCTGGTTGCTGAATCGCCCCGCCCCAGAGGCGGAGCATGAAGCAGGTCCAACATCGATCGAAGAGCTATACGCAGCGGGGAAAATCGTGGTGGAAAGCGAAGTCGGCTTGCTTCCCGACGAGCCCGTTCGCCCAACAGGCAACGCAAAAACGCGGCGCAAACCCGCGCGGCGCGCTGTCCCGGCAAGTAGCGACGGCCGCGCCAGTTACGAAGATGCGATGTCTCAAGCGGTCGATCTGGGAGATGTCTCGAAGGGCGGAGGTCAGGCGCGCCTCACGAGTGCAGAAGTGACGAAAGTCATGAACGCACACCTCAAAAAACTGCTCGGTTGCGTAGGCAGCGAACTATCCTCAGGCGGCAAGCTCACCACGGTTCAGGTGGACCTCGCCATTGCAGGCAGCGGAAAGGTCCTAGGTGCCAGCGCACGACAAGGATCAGAAGCCTTCAAGCGCTGCATCGAGACCAAAACGAATCTGATTCCCTTCCCGACATTTGAGGCCCCCCGTATGGGCGCGCGCTTCGCATTCAAGGTCCGCTAGGCGCGGCCTTGTCCCTAGGCTCGAGGAAGAGTAGGCCACGCGCTTCCAGCAAGCGGCAGCAGCAGGAAGGGAAGAGCGTGATGAGGGTGGCCGATATATGTACGCGCCAAGCGGATCGCTCCCAGCAGGGGCCGGCACGGTGGCGGGTGTTGCTCGGGGGACTTGGTCTCGCATGTGCCGCGCCATGCCTAGAAGGCTGTGGTGCAGATGAGCAGGTAGTGGCCGAAGTGCCTGAACCCTCGGCGATGCGTCTGCAACGGCAGCTCCGTAGCCTCGGCATCGAGGCAAGCGCCCAAGGCGCGCCTGGAGACGAGAGGCGCGCGCTTACGGTTGGGACAAAGCAGGCTCCATACGCGGCGCGTCTTGTCGATGCGCTCTTTGCCGAAAACGATCTGCAAAGAAGTCTGTGCGCTGGCTCATCGCTGCTCGCGGCCTTCGGCGGAGGCAGCCGGACCACCGAGTGTAGCCGGATCCAGCGGCGGGCGGAGATCGAGGCTGCGCTTGAGCGCTTTGCGTCAGTCGTCAGTGCGCGCCTCGAAGTGGCGACGTCAACAGGGCTAGACGATCGGGTGAGCAGCGCGGCGCTCTTGCTGCAAACCACTCCCGACGGCGCAGCCGAACACCTTGAGGCGCGCGCCCGCGTCTACGTCGCAGCTTCGCTGGCCGGCCTTGACGCGAGCGATGTTGTCGTCGAAGTGGAGCCTCTGCCACAGGGCGAAGGCACCGGGACTTTTATCGAAAAAGTTGGGCCGTTTGCCGTTGCTGAACGGAGCGCAGGTTTGCTGCGTACAACCCTTATCGTTTCACAAATACTGCACATCACCGCCGTGGCGGCCCTGCTGATCATGGTGTTTCGGCGGAGGCGGCGACGTGAAGGTTCAGCCCCTGATGCAAGCGCTGGTTGACACTCCCCGCGCCGCACCGTTAGCTTAAAATAGCGGAGAGAGCGCGTATCTATGCCTGAACGACACGAATCCTCGGTGCTTTTTAACCTCAAAGAGCTGATGAATCTTGAGGAAACCCGCGTGCGCGACGAGGAGGAAGCCAAACGTTGTGCCCTTGAGGAAGCCAGGCTTGCCGAAGAGGCTCGGCTTCGCGCAGCAGCCGAAGCGGAGGCGGCGCGTCTTCGGGCCATTGAAGAAGCCAAGCTTGCAGAGGAGCAACGGCTGCGAGACGAAGCAGAACGCAAGGCTCGTGAGAAGGAAGAAGCGGAGCTGCGGGTACGCATGGAAGCTGAGGCTGCAGCCAGAGCGGCCGAACAGGCGCGTTTGCTCGAGCACGAGCGAGAGCTTGCGGCGATCGAAGCCAAACGCCGCAAGGGCCTGCATCCCATGGTGCTTGTCGGGCTACTCGTTGCTATCGCTGGCGGCGGCTACGCCACCTGGTCTTTTGTGGTGCAGCCGGAACTCGAACTGCGCGCCGCGGAAGCACAGGCGGCCCGCGAGCTCGCTGCAAAGCAAGCCGAAGAGGCGGAAGCACGCCTTGAACGCCTAAATCGGGAAAAAGAGGAAGCACGTCTGGCGGCGGAGGCGGCGGCACGCGACGCGGAGCTACAGAAAAACCGAGCAAAGCGCGCAACAGACTCAGCAGCGAGTTCCTCGACGTCAACACGTTCCGCACGGAGCACAAACGCGCGGCAAAGAGGACGCTCGTCGGGTCGCAGCGCACGTGATTCCGCCATCGGCGACGACCCGCTCAAGGGACTTGACGGCCTATAGGCCCTGGCACCGGCCCCGCTTATGGTCCAATTGGCGACACAGCATGGACATTGAGACCCCGAACGCACGCCTAGCCTTCGCTCTCGACGTACCAGACTTTGACGCCGCGCTTAGGTGGGTGGACCGGCTTACGCCTCATGTCGGACTGTTCAAAGTGGGCCTGCAGCTCTTCATCGCCGCAGGCCCGCGCGTGGTTGAGGCCATCAAGACGCGGGGCGCCGACGTTTTTCTCGACCTCAAGGTACACGACATTCCAAAGACAATGGAGCATGCGGCCCGCGCGGCGGGCACCCTGGGGGCTGACTACCTCACCGTGCACGCGTTGGCTGGACCGGACGGCCTTGCGGCGGCGGCAAACGGCGCCGACGGCTACGGTCTTACGCTCCTTGCCGTGACCGTACTGACATCCCACAGCGCTGGTTCCTGGGCCGCGATCGGCCAGAACGCATCCCCTGCGGCAGCGGTGGTTCACTTGGGCTCGCTAGCGGTCAAGGCGGGTTGCGGCGGCCTTGTGTGCTCACCGCTTGAGGTCGCGCAACTACGTCACGCCCTCGGACAAGGCCCAAGCCTTGTCACGCCAGGCATACGAGAAACCCCAAGCGGCGCGGAGACTGCCGATGACCAGGTTCGTGTTGCGACACCGGAAGCCGCGCTTGCGGCGGGCGCCAGCGTGCTCGTCGTGGGTCGACCGATCCGCGATGCCGCAGACCCCGTGGCCACCGCAGCACGCTATGCCAACCTCATCAATACCGTGAAGCGCGCCCCGGCCTCCGATGCCGCAACATGGGCCGGTTCCGGCGATGCACGCGCGATCCCGGTAGGCACTTGATGACGTCCGGCCACGCAGCGCCTCAATCACGACGGCGGCGCAAAACCGCGCCTGCCGCCCACATATTCTCCGGTCCGAATACCCTGAAAATGGCGCTTGCGGCAGGACTTGAGCCGGAGGCATTGTGGGCGACCGCACCGGTGCTGGCGCGCTTCGCCTCGTCAAACTTCGCCGCGCAGCCAAACCACGAAGGCGAGAGTCGCAACAAGAAGGCGCGTGGCGATACCCGCGACAAGGGACGGAGTCGGGCAAAGGGCGAGGCCAGCAATCGCGCACACATCCGCGGCAAAGAAACCGTGGACGCTTCGTTACGTGCATGTCTGACGCGCATCAACACACCGTCGACGAGCGCGGAGCTCAGTGCACGGGTGGGCCACGAGCAGCACCAGGGCCTAGTTTTTCAACTCAGCGCGCTACCGCACCTCAGCCTCGCCGAGCTTAGTGCAGGGCAAGCACCCTGCCTTGTTGTAGCGCTCGACCAGATCCAGGATCCTCATAATCTCGGCGCTATCGCACGCTCCGCTTGGGCATTTGGAGCAAACGCTCTACTCGTCACCCGAGACCATCAGGCGCCGCTCAGCGATGCTGCGATGCGCGCTTCGGCGGGCGCCTTACTGCGTTTGCCCGTGGTGCAGGTGACCAACCTTGCCCAAAGCTTGGTCACGCTGAAGGACCACCACTTCTGGACGCTGGGATTGAGCGCGCAAGGCCAACCCTTGCAGTCCGCAAGCAAGCTACGCACGGCGGCACGCCGGGTGCTCGTGGTTGGCAATGAAGGCCAAGGCCTTCGGCCCTTGACCGCCGCGCGCGTCGATATGAGCATCGCTTTACCGATGGCGCGGCCTATCGACTCACTCAATGCGTCGGTGGCGGCCGCCTGTGCGCTCTTCTGGCTCGCCGAGGCACACGTTGCCGCTGCAACAACGCTGCATAGCGCTGCGGTATGAGTCCGATGCGTTGCGGCAGACGATGCGCGTATCATTCGACTGCCCATTGTTGCCACCGCCGCTGATTTGCGACTCCCACCAAGCCGTCCTGGCTGCCTATGGGCCCAGTAGAGCCGTCAGCTACCACCAAGGAAGCGCATGAACACACAACGCCCCACCCGCTCCAACAATGCGAAGTCCGCAACCTCTCACGCCTCTTCCGTTGCGGGACCGCAGATCTCCTCCGTCGATACCGCAGCATCTCCATCGGGCGGCAGAGCCGCCTCCCGCACCGGCCCACGGCTTGCAGCCAAGCCAGACACGAAGGCGCGTCCAACCAAGCCCACGCTTGGCCCTGGCGCTAAGACGGGCGGGAAGGCTAAGGCACAGGACAGGAAACCCTCTTGGCCGCGGGCATGCATTCTGACCGGAGGCGGCGATGCGCCGGGCCTCAACGCTGTACTACGGGCGTTTGTCCGCGCCTGCGAGCCCTTGGGCGTTGAGGTCGTTGGAAGCCGCGATGGCTTTACGTCACTTGTGGAAGGCCAGCCGCTAGTGCCCCTCAATCGGGAAAGCGTGCGCGGCATTCTACCTAAAGGCGGAACGGTGCTCGGCACGTCGAATAGGGGAAACCCCTTCGACTACCCGCAGGGAAAACGTAGCGTCAACCGCTCAAGGCGGGTGGTCAAGCGCCTCGCCGACGAGGGCATTTCGTGCCTGATCCTTATTGGAGGCGATGGCACCCTGGGCATTGGCCAAAAGCTCGCGCTCCAGGGGGTCCGCGTCATAGGCATTCCTAAAACCATCGACAATGATCTACGCGCGACAGACCGCACCTTTGGCCTCGATACAGCAGTTGGCACCGCCACTTGGGCCATCGATACGCTGCACAGCACCGCCGAGGCGCATCAGCGGGTCATGATTCTTGAAGTGATGGGCCGGCATGCAGGCTTCATCGCCTTGCATGCGGGTATTGCTGGCGGTGCAGACGTCATCCTCATGCCCGAGCTGCCCTATAACGTGGAGCGAGTCGCCGCACAGGTGCGCCGGCGCACGCGCTTAGGCGCGCCGTTTTCTATCATCGTCATTGGCGAAGGCGCTTACCCGCAGGGGGGTGCGGTTAATACGCTACAGGGGGCTACAGTGGGCACACCTACACGCCTCGCTGGCGCGGGTCACGAGCTGGCCGAACTGCTAGCTCCGCGGATTCCACATGAGGTGCGCGTCACTGTTTTGGGTCACCTGCAGCGCGGCGGCTCGCCCTCACCCGCGGACCGCATCCTAGCGACACGCTTCGGCATCCGCGCCGCCGAACTGTGCGCGGCAGGCGAAAGCAACTGTATGGTGGCGCTGCGCGGAACCCACATTGTGTCCGTGCCGCTCAACGAAGCTACCTCCGGGCTCCATCGCGTGGACCTTAAGGGCGAGTTTGTGGCCGTTGCCCGCACGCTCGGAATCGAGCTGGGCGCGTGAGCCATCGGGCACCAAGTGAGGCCACCGGCTAGGGCTTTCGGCACCCAAAAAAACGGCTACGCCTCATGTTGAACCGCGACAGCCCCAGGGTTCGCTTCTCACGAACACCCTGAGCGCTTTCAGGCAGGATCCCGCCTCCGCACCCGCTCGCCGTCGCACCCAGTCGGCGGCCAAGCTCAAGTTCTCGTTTCAGCGCATTAATACGCATCAGTTTAAGATTGAGCCTCGGTAGCCCCGGGTTCGCTGCTGTGTTCGCCGCGCGCCTTCAATCGCTCACGCATGAAGGCTGGGGGTCCCGGCGAGCGCGTGGCTGCGGGGCCCGCGGTGGGTCTCGGGGGGACCCACAATTGGGTACGGAGCTGCGCGCAGTGCCCAATTGTGGGGGGCTCCGGAGGGTGCGCCTGC
>SLQV01000154.1 GCA_007131285.1 Myxococcales bacterium | reverse complement strand
GGTCTCGGGGGGACCCACAATTGGGTACGGAGCTGCCAATTGTGGGGGGCTCCGGAGGGTGCGCCTGCGCGCCCGTGCCCCCGCGGGCCCCGCAGCCACGCGCGCGCCGGGACCCCGGCCTGCATGCGTGAGCGATTGAAGGCGCGCGGCAAACACAGCAGCGAACCCCAGGACTGTAGCGGCTCAACCTTAAGCTGATGCGTATTAAAGCGGCAACGTAGCCTTAAATGCCTCACCCATACACGCAGGCTCGTTACCTAGTTACCGACAAACTCGTCCACGACGAGGTCGCCTTCAGAAAATGAAAGATCCGAGCCAACAGACTCGCCAAACTCGTGACTGTCGTGAGCACGCGAGAACGCGTTGAGGTCGGGTTTACGGTCCTTCAACCGGTAAACTCGCCATACGCCTCCACCACTCTCCGCTCGATCGTCGCCCCACTCACCGAGAAGGTAATCTCGCCCATCTTCGCCAACCGTGAACTGAAAGAATCCACGCCCGCGCAACACAACCGGGTGTCCCTCAACCAGCTCTCTCTTTTCCGTCCATCGGTAACGGAGAAGATCTCCGACAGCCTGCCCTTCAATGTCGCCGCGACGAACGTCCTTAGAATAGACGCCCGCGACTCGCTCACCGTTCTCGACAATATGCAGCTCGCCGTAGGTAGGCGAGTACCACACCCCCTCGAAATGCGCCCCAGGTGGCAAAGGTCGCGGCTTAGGCACGACGGAATTACTGCCTCCACATCGTGGTAATAGCGCGAGCACCCCGAGCGCAAGCAGCACGTAACAAGCAAGGCTGACTCGCGACCACCCGACAAGCAGAGGCCGAATCATCACAAAGCCTCTCGCAAGGTGCATCGCCGTCGCCGACGCAACCACAGCGTCGCTAGGACTAGGCCCAATAGGCCGCCCAGCGAGGAAGCGTCCCGAGAAAGGGCACATGCACCCCCTCCGCCGGACAGGCCTCCCTGCTGTGGAAGGTCAGTCGGGTCGAGGTAGTTCGGAATGCCGTCACCATCGCGGTCGCCGCGCCCCTCAACCGCATCGGGAATGCCATCGCCGTCTGAGTCCTCGTCGTACCAGTTGGGAACGCCGTCACCGTCGACGTCGTTACCGAAGATGGCGCCATCCTGGCGTTCCAGCAATGTCGCGAGACCGTCACCATCATCATCCGGATCAAGCTCGTCAGTGCGACCATCTCCATCTAGATCTCTTGCGATACCCAGCGGACGCTCCTCGGAGTTGGGTATGCCGTCTCCGTCAGAGTCCGCAAGCGGCGACGACCGAGCGAATACGACATTCGTTCGCGCTTCCGCAACATTGCCGACTTGGTCACGCAACACAGCGAGCAAAACAACCTCGCCGTCGACACGATCAATCGGAAGCGTAGCGCGCCAGTCACCGTCTCCCGAAACCGTTGCAAGGCCAACCGGCTCGTCTTCGACAAAGAGCGATACGGTTGCGCCTGCATCGCCACGCCCTCGCACTTCGAAGTCGCCGTCGAAAAGTTCCTCTCCAACAACCGGAGACGTAATCTCAACAAAGACAGCTGACTTTATCGTCAGCGTGCGTGTGACACGCACTGGACCAAAACCATCACGGCTCGCGGCAACCTCAATGACATGCACGCCGTCTCCAAGTGATCCGGCTAGGGGCAGCGCGAACCGACCCTCGGCATCTGCCTCCACTGCGTCCAGCCCCTGACCATCAAGAGTTACTTCGATTGTCGCGCCGGGCAAACTTGTGCCAAGTATCGGCCCAGCGAAGGCCGTGGCGACCGTCGCATCTCGTCGAGGAGAGCCAACCTCCAAGAACAACGCACCATCGAGCGCAAACCGTTGAACACAGGCTTCGATTGTTGCGCAGCTCGCTGAGACACTTCGCTCCACCCCCGCACCACCGTTCGTCGCTCCATTCGCAGGCAAGGCAGCAAAATCACCAGGGGCGGCGACCAGTGTGCCTGCTGTGCCACCGTTCGCACTCAGCATCACAGACGGATCCAGTGTCCCCAGGCTGTAAACGACGCCGCCGCCACCGCCACCGCCCGGCCCAACCGCAACGGAGCTTCCCGTGGCCATGGTAACCGACCCGCCACGGCCTCCGGCCGCTCGTATGTCGATTCCAAGCACCTCGGGATCTAATCCATCGGGGAGCTCAGCCGCGGGTGCCAAGAGCACCACACTTCCGCCACCGCCACCGCCGCCACCACCGGCCAGATCTTCGTTGTTACTGCCCAATGCGACGCCTTGACCCGCACCTCCTTCGGCAAGAATCCGGCCGCGCGGAGTTGCGTCCGACGTCACAATCCGACCCGCTACTACGATCGCTAGTCCACCGCCGACACCGCCCTGACTGGCTCGCGCAAACGCGTGTCCACCGCCACCGCCGCCGCCGAAGTAGGCGCGCGCTGCTGAAAATCGCGGTAGTGCGCGACCGCCGAGTCCGCCAGCAACCTGCCTGAAGTTTCCTAGCCACGCCGACTCGCCCGGGGCCTGTGTTTCTGGGTCTTGCAGAGACCTGCTGAGCGAATAGCCCCCTCGGCCCCCCCCGGCCCCCGGGGAGGTGCCAGCGGCAGCTACTGCCTCGGGATCCAAGTTTAGTGCGTCGGAAAGCGTGAGGTGTCCAAGACCGGAATACATCGCGCCGCTGGGACCGACGTTAGCACCGCCGCCGCCGCCTCCCGCCACCGCACTCGCCCCACCGCCGCCGTTGAATGACGCCGGGCGCCCAAGCAGGCCCTGGGGTAGAACCGTGGATTGTCCAAAACCGCCAATGCCCTCGCCTGCGCTACCCGCTAGACACACGTCGCTCACGCGGTCCGACGTTACGGGTTGACTTTCGTCAACAGGCGACGTGCAGGGCTGCGAGCGACCTGCGCGAAATCCAGCGCGCGAGACATCGAACGTGCCGTCCAGCGTGAGCGTACCTGCAACGGATACCGCCAAAATACCGCCAACACTTCCGTCCCACGGCCGCGCTACCCACACGGAGTTGGGAGAGAGCGTTAGGTTGCCGAAGCGGGCCACACGCACCACCTGAACGCCTGCAGCAGCCGAAAAACTTGCACCGATACCTTCAGGCTGAAGCTGCGAATCGATGGCGATTCGATTTCCAAGCACCTCGCCGACTGTAATGAGCGCGTAGCGTCCCGCATTCCCCACTTCGACGGTGCTTGACTCGGCGTCGAGCATGCTCGCGTCGACATCTTGGGCTTGGTAAACCAATACCTGATCGCCGGCTTGCAAAGGTAGTGCTGCCACCTCCGCGGCCGTTTCGCCGGCGCAGGCGATGCGCCCACTCAGTGCGCTAACAGCGTCAACCGTTATCGAGGTTGCTCCCTCTCCGACATCCTGAGCCAGCCGCGCATAACGGTTCGGAACGAATCGACCCGTCGCGTTGAAGGTACAGTCTGGCTGAGCGGCAACTCCTGCTGGCAGGCCCTGAAGGACCGCGAAGATACCACTCAGACATACCGCCCATAAGGCCTGCTGCATGCCACGGCGCATCGGCCGGACAGCGCGCCGCCGTAGAGCGAATGATAGGACTTGTTCACGCATATCGTCTCTCGTTATCTCACAGGCTCATCTTAAAGTATCAGGATTTGCCGCTTCAGCTATCACGGTGCCGCGCGGCAGCCGCTCAAATCGAGTTTGGGGTGGTCAGGCTGCGGGTTGGTGATCTCAAACTCGACGCGCCGATTCTGCTCGCGCCCGATCGTTGTCCGATTATCCGCGATCGGATGTTCTTCACCGCAGCCCCACGCGGTGATGGCTAGGCGACTCGCTATCTCGGGCACCTGGGATATCCGACCTTGAATCCAGTCGCGCACTGAGCTCGCTCGCGCGACCGAGAGGTCTAGATTGCGCCGGGCGTTCCCGCGCGAGTCCGTATACCCGACGACGCGCACTGAACGCAGTTTCGGGTCCGCCGCGAGTAACGCTGCGATTTCCTCAAGTACAGGGTAAGAGGTTGCCTTGAGCGTCGACTTTCCGGTTTCAAAGAATATCTGCTGCGTCAACTCAATCCGTCCTTCATCCGCGTTGAGCGTGATGAACTTCGGGCAGCCGTCATTAGAGGCGGGGCCTGGTGTCATTGGACATTTATCCTCGGCATCCGGCACTGCATCTCGGTCATTATCGAGGTCGGGACAGCCGTCTTCGTCTTCAAATCCGTCGAAGTCTTCGGGTTGGTCGGGACACTGATCTACGTCGTCCGGAATGCCATCGCCGTCATTGTCGAGGTCGGGACAGCCATCTTCGTCTTCAAATCCGTCGAAGTCCTCGGGCTCTTCCGGGCACTCATCGACGTCATCCGGGATGCCGTCTCCATCGGTGTCTACGGGGGGTGGCGGTGCAACCGGCTCCTTAGCGGGCTCGGGAGCAGGCTCGGGAGCTTCCTCAACCGGCGCCTCTTCCCTAGCAACAGGCCTGAAACCCACCTGTACGATGGCGCGCACATCAGGCGAGCCATACCCCCGAAGTACTCCACCCCCTACTCCGGCGCCAAGCACCAGACCGTTGGGCAGAAAGCCTCGCAAGCCCGCGAGCAGCTCTAGCGGCGAGGTGGCCCGTTCTCCAAAATCTTCGAAATGCGTCGAACCGTACGCTTCGCCGTAAACGGCGAGGTGGTTGTCAAGCAGGTCAACGCTGGCACCGAGTCCGTAGGTGAGCGCGTGTTTCGCTGTAAGATTCGCAAGTGAGGTTTCCTCACGAACAAGTGCACCCACGTTTTGCCTTAGCGTCACAATACCGAAGCGTTGAGCGAACAATAGCTGCGAATGCAACGTTGCATTGGCTTCGCCGCTGTAGAGCTGATCATTATCGAGGAGATGCGCCAGCGGCATGGTACCCGTTAACTGGACTGCACCCGAAAAGAGGCCATCCGCAACATCTACGAAGTGAAAGCGAGCCCCGAACCTCGGGTCACCGGGAAACGTGCCGCGCCCCTCCGGAATACCCTGAAGGAAGTTCTCGTGACGCCAAAAGGTGGCTGGCAGACCCGCAAACAATAGCCAACGCTCTCCGATACCTAAGTAAGCGGCCAGCTCGCCTCGAACCTGGTGCGCCACCAGCGCACCAAACTCCGAACCCGCATCACCCCGAACCGCCTCCGCTACCACTAGGTCGTTGGCGTAGTCTGCGCCAAGCCAGACACCCCACTCAAGGTGGCCCGGCGTGCGAGCGTCAGAGAGCACCAAACCATCACGCAGCGTAGGTGCCCACTGGAAGTGTGTAAGCGGCACCCCCGTCTGCGCCTGGGCCAGCCCGGGAGCCACAGAAACCAACACTTCCAGCAAAACAACCGAAGCCAGGGTGAGCCAGAGGCCTGTCAACAGCCGACTGAGACGAGCAGAGCACAACATTGTACTCGGGTTTAGCGAGTGTCACCGTCGCTAGCAACGCAAATGAGCACCCAGCTCTCCACTGCCCAATCCCAAGGGCCCCGCGCACACGATGCGAACGGCAGCGCCACCGTGTAACCGTGCGGTTGGTCAGCGTTGCACCGATGGCATCCCAAAAGGGTGCGATGCGTAAGGAACGAAAGCGCTTTCTGTTAGGTCAACAATGTGGCTAGCCTGGAAGATACTTGACGCACCTTTCTCCGAACGCCGGTGGATTTAGCAACGCGCGCAGGGCCGCACTCCTCACCAAATGCTTTTGCGTGCTCTTGGCGTTCGCGGGGCTGCAGCAGGCGGCTTTGCTCGGCGCCGAGCCTGGCGCCGCCAAGCGCGAGCGACAAAACGTAGGGACGCAAGCGACGCCTGCGCGCGTCTACCGCTACACCGACAACGACGGCCGCACGCACTATGTGGGCAGCCCAAATCAGATACCCAGTCGTTTTCGAAGCGACGATAACGCGGTGGAACTTGCGCATATACGCACCCATCGCGATATCGGCGACGGTCTCCGCGCCGAGGCCCTATCTACGCTGGAACGCGCCACTCTCTCCGAACAGCTCGATGCAGTGCGTCGTGACCTGCTCGAAATTCCCCTGTGCACAGAGCTGCGCGAGCAGGCGTCGAATCGTTCAGCGATCGCTACACGCCTTTGGCAGGAACATCCGCACCTACTCGTACTGGGCTCCTTAGCGCTGTGCCTCATTTTACTCTCTCGGCGAATGGCGCACTGGTTACCTGCCGGTCAGTGGTCGCGGCTTCTGACCTTCATGCTACCAGCGCTTCTCCTGATAGCAGCCTGCGCAAGTGGCGTACGGCAAGCCACATCCATCGCACGCAGCCTGCGCAGCGACGCCGCGCCCTGCGACCCCGGTCTACCCCTTGCGGACGGCACATCTAGCGAAGGCGTCACCCAGCGGCAGAGCTTAATATCCCGACTACGTACCGCCGCACACCATCGCGACCAAGCCACGGCCGACGTCGTGGAAGCCACCATTCGCGAGCATTATCGCGCGCGCTGAAGCGAGAGCTCGTGCATGTGCACGCTAATTCATTTGATAAAGATTTCGGATTGGTGACAGTCAGGTGCACTATGACCGCTGCAGGCGCGACGATGATCAGGAAGGTTACTGACCCGGAACACGCGTGAACCGAGCATGGTGAGGCGTGAACGAAGATATACACGCTGGATGCCATTCCCGAGGTCCTTTGTAGGCGCGCGCTCGGCGTGAGCGAGCGGCCAGCACTCCCCTTGAGCCCCCACAGTTGCACAGACAGAGAGAGGCGGCTCGCGGTCTTGATACGTGCGCTCAATACCGTACTCGAACGCGTGCACGTCCGTTTCGGCATTCAGAAGACGTCTACGCATAAAGAAGCGGCCTCGGTCTAGAGGTTCTTGGAAAGGGTCGGGCACCACGGCAATGCCGCGAGCAACCATACGGCCAGAAGCATCTAGGCCCTGCACCTCTACATGAATTCCTTTTGCACTTGATTCGTTCCGAGTGCGCGTGTGAGACGCCAGATCAGCGAAAGTCAAACGACACCGAGAGCTTGAGCGACACACCTCAACCAGACCGCTGCCATTATTGCCGCTGAGATTGTCGCGGTGTGCGTAGAAGCGCGTTTGTGCCACACCCGCGTTCTCCAAATAGCTAGCATACAGTTCGACCGTGCTCTGGCTCGGGTACCTCCAGTTAATCTCGGCGGGACCCAAGCTTGGTTCGCCAACGCGACCCGCGTCGGAACGCTCAAGAACGTCTGCTTGGAGCCTGCCGCCAGAGGGCCGCTGCACGGCCCTCGCGTTAGCAGAGCGGCACTGCTCGTGCGCTCGAGGCTTGGCCTGCAGCATCGGCTCTGGGTTTATGGGCACCAAATTTCCTCCCGTGCGAACCTCGAGGTGTAAATGCGTGCCGGTTGCTAAGCCTGTGCTGCCGACGCGTCCGATCTCTTGACCTTGCTTTACGTCTTGCCGGTCCTTTACCTCGAACTTCTGAAGATGCGCATAGCGGATGGTATGGCGGTCCCCGTTTTTCAGCTTGAGATCAATGAAATTGCCGAGCCCGCGACCCTTCCGCAGACGCACCCTTCCGTCCCCCAATGCAAGCACAGGGGTACCTTCCGTGGCCCCGAAGTCTATGCCGGCGTGCAGGCGAGGAATTCTCAAGATTGGGTGATTCCGAAACCCATAACGACTGGTCACCGGAACCGGCTGTTTAAACGGATAGGCATATTCGGGACAGGAACCGCCACGTTTATGCAGCTCCTCCTCGTCGAACGCACCGAGGCCGCCATCAACGTCTGCAATGCAGCCCACCGCGCCCCCCCCAAGGGCCAGCGTAAGTGCCGCAAGCACCAAAGGCCAAACACCTGAACCTG
>SLQV01000077.1 GCA_007131285.1 Myxococcales bacterium | reverse complement strand
TCGAGGTTAGGCGCGCGAAAGCCCTGGTCGACGTTGAGGTGGAGCTGCCAGGGTGCGAGCGCGCGATAGGTCACGCCCGCCCGCCCAACCGCTGCGCCGAACACCTCTGCAACGCTCACGCTACCCGAGGCCGGGTCGCCGGGGGCGGCCGCATGCACCAGCGCGCCCCGACCGCCCGCGCTGAAGGTGAGGTCGGGGCGCGGCCGGTAGTTCACATTCGCAAACAGCCCAGAGCTAAGGTAGCTCGATCCATCGATATACTGGTCCCGGGAGAAGGTGCGCCGATTCTCGATGTCCGTAAACCTCCGACCCGAGCTCGAGCGCACCTGGTCAACGTAGAGGTCCGCGCCGTACTCCACCCACAGCGCGCCATGGGCGGCGGGTAACTTTGCCGTTTCCGCGACAGCGCTGATGCCAAAGGTGTCGACTTCGTCCTGCCAGTCGAGGCGTACGAAGGAGCGCGGCCGGTCTCGCGTCTGCGTTTCTTCGTGGCGCTGCCAGGAGAGCCGCACATCGAGGCGTGCGACCGCCGCGTTTAGGTTGCGCCCGGTGAGCGCGCCGTAGGTGAGGGCGCGGTAGAGCAGGTCCGTCGAGAGGCACTCGCTCTCGGGTGCCTCGGTCGGTGGGCATTGGTCGGTGCGCGGTGAGTCGAACTGCATGTAGCCGTAGGTGGCGAGTGCCCAGCTCAGGCGCGCATTGACGCGGCCTTCGAGGCGCAAGTCGTAGGTGGCTTCCCGAAAGCCCGTACCGAGCTGGGTCTTGCCGTCCTCCGCCAAGCGAGGCACGTCCGGCGTAGGCCTGCCCGCGTTGCTGACGAGGCCGCCACCCCGCAGCAGGCCAAGCTCGCGGTAGCCGCCGCCACCGAGCAGCGCCAAGTTCTTGGTGGGGGCCGCCTCGACTTCCATACGCCCGCCGTACTCGTTGTCGGCGCTGCCGGTGCGTAGATAGAGGCGCGGCACGAGTGGGGGGGCGCCATCCCTGCGCTGCAGCGCGAAGTCTGGCTGTCGCGGCGTGGCCAGAATGGCGCCGCCGAGAGCATCCGAGCCCCAGCGCGTGGAGGCAGCCCCCCGCTGCACTTCGAGGCTTTGCAGCGAATAGCTGTCCACCGTGAAGAAGTACTGGTTGGGGCCGCGACGGTAGATGCCGTTGTTGAGGCGAATCCCGTCGAAGAGGTGCATGAGTTGCTGCCCGGTCATGCCGCGCACGTAGGGCGATGCCTGTCCGTGGGCGGTCTGCTGCACCGCGACGCCGGGCTCGAAGCGCAACGCTTCCGGTGCCGATTTAGGGAGCCGTTCGTCAAGATCGCGGCGGGTGACGCGAGACCCTGCGCTTTCTACTTCCGCTGGCGGCGTAGCCTCGACGGTGGCGGCGTACTGCGCTTGCGCGGAAGACGCTACGCCCGTCCCCAGAGCGCACGCCAGCACGGCGCCAACGAAACGGAGGTGCGCTGTGTCTCGCTGGCGCGGGCGACGCGCGCGAACTTCTCCCGCTGCGGCCCGCTCGCTTTGATATTCACGCTCCAGGCTTCGCCGTGCAGACACCCCCATCCACCAAGCTACGAAACTAAGCCAGAGCAGTTTGTTTTGACTAGCTAATTGCACTGGGTTGCGTACTTGCCGGAACGGCATCACTTCACGTAAGTGAGCAGGTCCACAGCATGCTCGGTACGGCCAGCGGGCGACCATGAGCTGTAGAGACTCGGGCTTTGGCTTGAGGTCGGCCCCGGTCGCTTGCATCCGGTCGCTTGCACAAAGACGACCGGCGAGACTTGGCGGGTCATACGCTCGCAAGGCTCGAAAATGCGCAAAGCAAGTCCATGCAGTCGCAAGTCCAGACGAGTCAGGACTTGCGGAACGGCGGCTTAGCGCTCACACCGAAGGTATGGTCGAACAGGTTCGAAGCTTTAGGCTGGTCACAGAAGATATCATCCGTGGGGAACTCACGGGTCAAACGGGCCCTTGCGTGTCTCTTTACCAGGCGACTCATCGTCATCACCCAGATAACCAGCAGGATCCCATTCGTTTTCGTAACCTGCTAGGCTCGTTGCAGGCGTCGCTGGCGCAAAGCGTCTCGGCGGAAAACGCCCAGACGTTGCTGGCGCCCATGCAGAAACTAGCGGATGACGCTGACTTTTGGAACCACACTCTTGATGGTCTCGCTGTATTTAGCGCGCCCGGCGTGTTCAAAGCGCTCCGTCTGCCAACCGGCCTGCCCGACCTGTCGGTGGTCGCCGATACGTTTCACGTCAAGCCGCTTCGGCGCTATTTTCAGTCGACGGGGCGCTATCAGGTCTTGGCGTTGTCCTTGGGAAAGGTGCGCGTCTTCGAAGGCAACCGTCACCACCTCGACGAGCTCGACCTCGAAGGCAGCGTCCCGACAGACCTCCCGGCAGCTCTCGGTCATGAGCTGACGGAGAAGCACCAAACCGTGACCTCCCACGGTGGCGTGGGCCTGGGTTCGTCCATGCGCCATGGCCATGGTGGCAAGGCGGACGAAGTAGACAACGACCGCGAGCGGTTTTTCCGCGCTGTCGACCGCGCCGTCATTGAGCACGTTAGCAAGCCGTCGGGGCTTCCTCTACTGCTCTGCTGTCTCGGTGAGTATCAGGGTCACTTTCGTGGCCTGAGCCAGAATAGTCTTCTGGTCGCTCCTGGCCTTAGTATCGACCCCGAGGCGCTTTCGCACAAAGATCTGGAAGTGCGCGCCTGGGAGACGTTCGCACCCGCCTACGCGGCAAGTCTAGCAGAGCATGCGGAGCGTTTCGGCCATGCGCAGTCGCAGGGTCGAGGCATCTCAGACCTCGCAGAGGCTGCGCGTGCTGGAGTTGAAGGGCGTATCGATACGTTGCTGCTCGAATCCGGACGTGCCTATCCCGGTCGGCTAGACCTCGCTACCGGAGCGATAGCGTTGGCCCAACTAGACGCCCCGGATGTGGATGATCTGCTTGATGACCTCGGCGAGATCGTTTCCGCGAAGGGAGGTCGCGTTCTCGTTGTTCCTCCCGAGGCCATGCCCACAAAGACAGGCCTGGCCGCTACAATCCGCTATTAAGTGCGTGGTGTGTAATGCCGCTCATCGGCGTTGTTAGGCGGGGCCTTCCGTCTTGCGTGCCCGCTTTCGATGTACGATGCCCCGCTCTTGTTCGGTTCGATAGCGCTCGAGACGACGAGGTTGCGCGCCGACATGCCGCCGGCGCATGCGTATCTCCCGATGCCCGTCACCGCACGCCTCGCACGCCTCCCGGGGAGCTCGCGGGGCGGGCATCGCTGCGACATCCTCCGGTCCATGGACGCCGCGGCAATTCACGCCATTCCCTCGCCGGGGCTTCGGACGGCCAACGGGCTATCACGACGCTTCACGGTTCCAACGGGGTATTGAGTGCCCTTCTCCCAGGGTGTGTGGGATCGCAGGACTCAGGGCGGCCGCGAGTGACGTAGCGCGGAGTGGATCGTGAGTGCTTGCTAGCGCGCGGGGCCCTCGGCATCTACGCTTTGCCGGATGACTCACGGGTCAGTCGCGGAGTTGCTGCCAAATACGGCCTCATTCAGCAACCAAGAACTCGCGTTGCTGACCGGCGGCCAGTGGCTCGCACCCCCAGGTCCAGAGCGCGTTGCGGGCATCAACATCGACTCCCGCGCGGTGGCGCCGGGTCAGCTATTTGTCGCGCTGCCCGGCACAAGAGCCCATGGCCTGGCCTTCGCAGCGCAGGCTCGCTCGCGGGGTGCCATCGCGATCATGGTCGACGCCGCTGCCGTTGCGGCGCTGCCTAGCGCCGAGGTGGAGGGCCGTGCGGGCGGGCTGCCTTTGCTGGCCGTTGAAGATGTGGTGCAAGCGCTGGGGCAACTTGCCGCCGCGCATCGCTTGCGTTGGCCGGGCAAGCTCATCGCGCTGACCGCCTCGACAGGCAAGACGACCTTGGCGCGCCTCATGGTGGCTGCTTTGTCTGCAGAGAACGAGGACGCGACGGCGGGCGGCGGTGTTTCGCCTAAGCCTGCGCTTGCAGTGCTCGGAGAGCAGGCGCAGGGGCAGAGCGGCTCGGTCCCCCAAGTCTGGGGTGCCCAGGGCAACTACAACAATCACCTCGGTGTGCCTCTAACCCTACTCGGACTCAACCCCCAGCACAGCTATGCGGTGGTTGAGATCGGCATGAATCGTCCCGGCGAGATCGAAAGCCTCGGGCGTCTGGCGCGGCCGGATATCGCCATCGTGCTTAATGCTTTCGGTGCACATCGTGGCGCGTTCGCCTCGGATTTGGCGCTCACGCTTGAAAAGGCCAGCTTGTGGAACTCGCTCGGACCAGATGGGATTGCGTTGGGGCCAAGGGACGATGCGCGGCTTTGGCCCAGGCTCAGCTCTTTGCGGGTGCCCAGCGCAAGCTTTGGCTCAGACAGCCACAGCGATATGCGCGTGGCCAGCACGGTCCTTCGGCCGGACGGCTCCCTCCTCATTGAACTCCACGACCAGCAGACCGCAGCTAGGGGCCGTTGTCTTGCGGTCAAGCTGGGTCACCCCAACGCGGCGGTAGCCATGCCGACTGCCGCCGCTGCACTGGCTTGTGCCTACCTTGGCCTCGACCTTCCGCTCGCGCTCGAGCGTATGGGCCGGAACTTCACCCCGGGTGCTGGGCGAATGGAGCTAATCACTTGTGGGCATTCGCTCATTCTTGATGCGACCTACAATGCAAGCCCGCTGGCAGTCGGTGCGAACATTAAGGCACTCGCTCAGCTTGGCGAAGCGCGGAGCGCGCCCACCTTGGCGTTGCTCGGGGCGATGGGGGAACTCGGAGAGGCTAGCGAAACGCTGCATCAGCGTGTCGTCGCGACCCTTGACGCACATAGAATCGGCGAAACTTGGCTGCTTGGCGAGCCTTTTGCGGCGGTTGCCCGGCCCGCAGACCGTATTTTTACTAGCCTTAATTCCATGACGCATGCACTTCTTGAGCGACGCGCCGCGGACCCAGCACGTTCCGAGGTCGTTTTGGTGCAAGGCGCCCGTGCGTACGGTCTTGAGGCCTTAGTTGACGTAATGCGTCAGCCTGCCGGATGATGCTTCGGCATTGCCTTTTTAGTCTGCCCGCGAGCCGCGGATCCCTGCGACCCGCGGCATCGGGGTGGCGGTAGTCGCGGTAGGCAGCCAGGCTCTGGGATTCATGGGGACGATGAACGAGTGATCTACGCATTCCTATTTCCGCTTGCAGGGCAAGGCCCGTTTTCCTTCCTCAACGTCATTCGCTACGTCTCATTTCGGGCGCTGGCGGCGGCGCTCTCGGCGCTACTGCTCACCTTTCTTTTTTACCCGGCGTTCATTCGGCGACTGCAGGCGCGTCAAATCGGTCAGGTTGTGCGCAGCGATGGTCCGGAGAGTCACTTTAGTAAAAGCGGGACGCCCACTATGGGGGGGGCGCTGCTGCTCTTCGTGGTCGTGCTCACCACCGCGCTCTGGGCGCGCCCGGAGAACGCGCTGGTCTGGATCGTGTTGGCTGCCACGTTAGGATTTGGTGCGATCGGTTTTGTGGACGACGCGCTCAAGCTGAGCCGCAAATCGTCTGGCGGACTCAGCTTTTTCCAAAAGCTGGCGGCGCAGTGCTTGCTCGGCATCGGCATTGGCGCCTTCGCCTACATGAATACGGACTGGCTGCCAGCGGATTGGTTGCTCGTGCGCCATCGGCTCGCGCTGCCATTTGTGGCTTTCGAGCGCTACCCCATCTCGCTTGCGCCGCCGCTCTACGTCGCCTTCGCCGCGCTAGTGCTTGTGGCGACTTCCAACGCAGTTAATTTAACCGATGGTCTCGACGGACTCGCCATTGGCCCTGTCATGATCAACGCGGCGGTGTACCTTGTTCTAGCCTACCTCGCTGGTGTCACCATCTTCGGCAACGATGTGGCGCGCTACCTGGACATTCCTTCAATCGATAGCGCCAGCGAGCTGACCATTTTTGCTGCGGCGCTGGTCGGCGCGGGTTTCGGTTTTCTTTGGTACAATACTTATCCGGCTCAAATTTTCATGGGTGACGTGGGTTCGCTCGCACTCGGCGGCGGGCTCGGTGCCTTGGCGCTCACAACCAAAAACGAGGTTCTTTCTATCTTCTTGGGCGGCATCTTTGTCATCGAAAGCGTTTCGGTTATCGGGCAGGTATTTTCCTACCGCGTGTTCGGGAAGCGCATTCTGCTGATGGCACCTATTCATCATCACTTTGAAAAGAAGGGATGGGCTGAGCCTAAAGTCATCGTCCGTTTCTGGATCGTGAGCATCATGCTAGGCATTGGCGCGCTCGCGACGTTGAAGATTCGTTGACATGCGTGCCCATGATGAAACCTCGCTCCTTGCCGCCCGTACATTCGCCCGCACTGCCGCGCTCCAGGCACGCCGGTGACGTGCACGAGTCCGACGTGCTGGCGTTTCTCGCCCAGGCGGAGCGCGTGGTGGTCTGGGGCATTGGCCTGAGTGGACGGGCGGTGCTCGGTGCCCTCGGCGGATTTCCCGCTGCTTTACCCATGCGGCCCGAGGTCGCGCTGCCCGAGCACGCCGCCGTAAACCGTGACAACGCCCTTGGAGTGCGCGTGCCAAAGAGTCGGCCGGGCGGGTCTTCGGTACGCTTGCATGTGCCGACCGCAGTCGTGGCGCCCGGCCCAAGCGACGGCAAGGTAAGCCTTTTTGAGCGCGTGCGTGCCCGGATAAACGCGGGGTTAATCGAGCTTGCGGCATTCGATAGCCGAGCGGAGGTGCTGGCGTCCTTCGTGCCTAGCGACACGCGTTCGGAATCCGGTTCACAGCTAGCTGTGCGGTCATTGGCCTCCGAACGTGAGCTGCTCGATGCCCTTAATGCGAAAACGCTGCTGGTGGTTTCACCGGGCGTCAGTCTGACGCACTGCATGCGGGCTGTGATGGCGAGCGGGGCACGCTTAAGCACGGACCTAGAGCTAGGACTTGCCGCCTTTTTCGGTCGTGTGGCGCTTGTCACTGGCACCAACGGAAAGAGTACGGTCACCGCATTGCTCGGCGCGATAGTTAAGGCTGGCGCCACACCAGCCTTTGTCGGCGGCAATTTGGGCATACCTACGATGGCCCTGTGGTCCTTTGCGCACCGGGAAGACCCGGCCGCCGTCGCGGTGATAGAAGCATCGTCCTACCAACTCGAATACGCACCGGCCGTGCGCGCTGACGCTGCGGTGCTGACAAGCTTCAGTGAGGACCACCTCGCGCGCCATCACACGCTTTCCGGCTACGGTCGAGCCAAGCTTCAGGCACTGCTCGCGCTGCCGAGCGGGGTAGAAGCCGTTGTGAGCGGGGCTGATCCCGCGGCGGTTGCGTTGGCGCGTGCGTCTGGGCGTCCCTTGCATACGGCCTCGGGCCGTGACCTCGATGCGCTTGAAACGGGTCACGGATGCTTCTTTGTAGGCCATGACCGCATCAACGCGGCGTGCGCCGTTCGGGTCGCGCGGCACTTCGGTCTCAGCGTTGAGGCGATTCGTGCAGGCATTGCTGCCTTTCGGCCGCTGCCACATCGCTTAGCAACCGTGGGTGAGGCTGCGAGCGTGCGTTTCATCAACGATTCAAAGGCCACAAACGTAGGCGCTGCGGTGGCGGCCATCCAAGCGGTGGCCGGTAGGGGCGCGCTCACGGTGCTCGTAGGCGGCAGCGAGAAGGGCGGCAGTTACGCTCCGCTCATCGCCGCGCTTAGGGCACATGCCCAACGCACTGTCCTCGTGGGAAACGCGGCACCGCGCCTAGCCGCCGCACTTGAGGCGAATGCGCTGCCGTTTCTGCGCGCCTCCGACCTGGCAACAGCCACGGTTGAGGCCGCCGAGGCTGCGGCAGAGGATGCTTCGCTTGCGACGATTTCGTCTGCGACTGTGCTGCTGGCACCTGCCTGCGCTAGTTTCGACGCGTTCAACACTTTTGAAGCACGAGGTAGCGCTTTCGAGGCGGCTGCCCACGCGTGGCTCGACATGCACCGGAGTCAGTCGCTCTAAGACGCGTGAGGGGTCTTGGCGTCGCCGCGTGTGCGGCTCAGGCTCCGAGCCGCACACGCGGGGCCCGGATGCGCGTCGAGCCCGGGGTTTTTGGGACAGCGCGATCGTTTTCAGCTAGGCTGGGTCATCATGTCGCTAAGGCAGCACGCAGTGGCGCCGCACGCCTTCGATCGCCCCGCGGCCGACGCGCAGCAGAGCCCGCCCGCGGGTCCCAGTGCTCACGTACACGACGCTGACGTGCGCGACGGGGGGGCACTTGGCACAGAGCGTAGAAACACGTTCGGTTTCGACTCAGTGCTCGCGGCGACCGTCATTGCGTTGGTGACCTTTGGTGTGGTGATGGTCTACAGCGCGAGCGCCATCTGGGCGCAAAAGAACTTCGGCGATAGTCGCTTTTACCTTATCCGCCAGGGGCTTTTCGCCGGCGCGGGGCTGACCCTGATGCTCGCGGCAGCACAGGTGCCACTAAGCTGGTATCGCAGGCTCGCTTGGCCGGCCGTTATCGGGTCTGCGCTTCTTTTGCTGGCGGTTATATTGGGCTTTGGTCGTTCGGCGGGCGGCGCGGCTCGCTGGATTTCACTCGGACCAGTTAACGTGCAGCCCGCAGAAGCGACTAAGCTCGCGCTCGTGCTGTGGCTTGCGACATCGCTCTCACAGAAGCGGCTCAAGATTCGCACCTTTAGTGTAGGTTTTCTGCCACACATGCTTGTCACGGGCCTGCTGATGCTCTTGTGTCTTAAGCAGCCGGATTTTGGCTCCGCCGTCATTCTTGGGCTCTTAGCTTTCGTGCTCTTACTGGTGGCGGGCGGCAGACCGGCTTACCTTCTCGGTGGTGCCGCGGCGCTGGTGCCTATCGCTTGGGCGCTCGTGGCCTTTTCGCCCTACCGTATGCGGCGGATTGAGGCGTTTCTTGAACCCTTCGAGCATCGCTACGGCACGGGCTATCAAATTGCCGAATCGCTGATGTCGTTCGGTGCGGGTGGTGTCACCGGCGTTGGTCTCGGCGATAGCAAGCAAAAGCTTCTGTTTCTCCCCGAAGCGCACACGGATTTTATCAGCGCCATTATTGGCGAAGAGCTGGGCTTGATCGGGATTATCCTACTCATCGGGGCCTACTTAGTCATTCTCTGGCGCGGGCTGCGTGTCGCTTACTTCGCGCCGTCCGAGTTTGCGCTCCTGCTTGCTGCCGGGGCGACCTTCCTGCTGACGGCCCAGGGCATGACGAACCTCGCGGTCGCCATGGGGGTCCTGCCGACCAAGGGGTTGGTTCTGCCCTTCGTATCCTACGGTGGTTCGGCACTGCTTGTTGACTGTGTAGCGGTTGGGATCATCCTCGCGGTCTCCCGCGCACACACGCGCAGCGGCGCGTTGCAAGCCCACCGCACGGCAAGCGCGCCGCGCGCAACCGCGCGCATTGAACAGAGCGCACTATCGACATCTTTGGCACCTCTGCGAGGAAGCGCGCGTTCGTGAGCGTGACAACGATACTGCTGACCGGTGGTGGCACGGGCGGCCATCTTTTCCCTGGTCTTGCGCTGGCTGAGCGGTTGCGGAGCAAATGCGGATTGAGGGTTGTCTTCGCGGGCGCGGAACGCGGCATCGAAGCCCGGCTGCTGCCCGAACTCGGTGAAGAGCTCACGACGTTTGCGGTCCTTCCTTTTCGCGGCGCTGGCGTCGGCGGTGCTGTGCGTGCCGCGCGTGCGCTTCGGTCGGGCGTTAGCGAAGCGCGCACGTTGTTGCGTGGTCAAGACCGTCCCGCGGTGGTCGTCGGGCTCGGGGGCTACTCGGCCGTGCCGCTGCTCTGCGCCGCCGCGCTCGAAGGCATTCCCAGTGTGCTGCTCGAACAGAACGCAGTGCTCGGAGCAGGCAATCGCCTGTTGTCGCTCAATGCTGATGCGCTTTTTGCCGGGCTGCCCCTGGAGCTGCCGCTGCGTCTGAGGCGACGGGCGCGGATTCTGGGAAGCCCCTTGCGTGCCTACTTTTCCAACGCGTTTGCCCGTGAGGCAGCACGTGAGTCGCAGGCGCCATTCTCAAACCGGATTCCGGGCGTACGGCGCCCCCGTGTGCTGGTGCTCGGGGGTTCCCAGGGCGCTCGCTCGCTCAACCGGCATGCGCCAGAAGTGCTGCGCCGCTTCGATGTCGAGGTTCGCCATCAAGTAGGGCGAGGCGAGGTTGATGCAGTAACGCGTGCTTATGCTGAAGCGGGGCTGCACGCGGATGTCTTTGGTTTCGTCGGCGAGCCCGGCGCTTTGTACGACGACGTGGACGTTGCGCTGTGTCGCGGCGGCGCGCTGACGTTGGCGGAACTGTCGGCCCTGGGCATTCCTGCCCTCGTGGTACCTTACCCCCACGCCGCGTCGGACCATCAGCGCGCCAACGCAGCGCACTACGGCCGCGATGGCGCAGCGCTGATGATATCCGATTCAGACCTCGCGACCCCGGTGGCGGTACACGCCTTCGCCGAGCTTTTAGGCGCGGGCAGTGGCCGCACCCCTAGTGCGCAAACGCTCGACAGGCGCGCCCACCAGATGCGCGTGCTCGCTCGCCCGCACGCGGCTGCAACGATTGCCGACATCCTTTACAAGGTTTACGCCGCCGACCACAAGTAGCGGAAGAAATAGGCGGAATCTGACCGGAAGCCCGGCACGACGGAGAGACGGCGCCCGGCGGGACCCGGCCTGGATGAAGTGCGCGCAAGATGTGCGAGAAGCGAACGTAGGTCTGTTGCGAATCGGATCGTATTCGTCCGGTGGGGGCCCGGGATAAGCCTGGCTGTGTAAGGCTGAGATGGTTAGAGCCGGACCCGTCCTTGAATGCATGCGGGATCGTCGGCGCGAACCGAGCTGAGAGCTGCATCGGGCCGAGCCTAGGTCGACGGACACGAGATTGAGTCGCAGGGTTCTGGGCATAGCTGCGCGATTGCGGCTAGGCTCTTGCTCGTGTTCCGCTCGAAAATTAAGCACATCCATTTTGTTGGCGTCGGCGGTTCGGGGATGAGCGGTATCGCCGAGGTGTTGGCGGCGGACGGCTTTCGCGTCAGCGGCTCAGATAGGGCACTCAGCGATGTCACCGCGAATCTCGAAAGCCGGGGCGTGCACTGTTTCGCGGGCCATGCGGCTGCGCAGGTGACGGGCGCAGATGTGGTGGTCTACTCGTCGGCGATCGCGTCAGACAACGTCGAACTTGAAACGGCGCGGCAGGCGGGCGTTCCCGTGATTCCCCGAGCGGAAATGCTGGCGCAGTTGATGCGCCTAAAGGACGGCATCGCAATTGCCGGAGCCCATGGGAAAACGAGCACAACCTCGCTGGTGGCAACCATCCTCCGTGAAGCCAAGTTCGATCCGACGGTGGTCATCGGTGGGCGTCTCAATGCGCTCGGTAGTGGCGGGGTGCGGGGAGAGAGCGGTTGGCTCGTTGCGGAAGCAGACGAGTCTGACGGCTCGTTCTTGCGTTTGACGCCGTGCATCGCCGTTGTGACCAATATCGACGAAGAGCACCTGGAGCACTACGGCTCCTATGCCGCGCTGAAAGAAGCCTTCGTCACCTTTTGCAACCGTGTGCCTTTCTTCGGCACCATCATCGCTTGCAGCGACAACCCGCCTCTGCGCGAGATCATGCCGCAGATTCAGCGGCGCCTGGTCACCTACGGCGAAAGCCCGCAGGCGGATATTCGCCTCTGCGACGTGGAAGCGCGCGGGCTCAGCTCGCACTTTGAATTTGAGGTGGATGGTGAGCGGATGTCCGGCCAGGTGGCGATGCCCGGACGCCACCAGGTCCTTAATGCCCTGGCTGCGCTCGCGGTCGCGCGGGAGCTGAATATCGACCGCGAGGTCGCGCTCACGGCGCTTGCAAACTTCGGCGGCGTGGCCCGGCGGTTTACACTGCTGACGCCGCCGGACGCGCCCGTCGCGGTCGTAGACGACTACGGTCATCATCCGACTGAGATTGAGCACACGCTACGCGCCGCTCGGGCGGCCTTCCCCGGTCAGCGCATCGTTGCCGCTTTTCAGCCCCACCGTTACACGCGCACGGCTGCCCTTTTCGATGCCTTCGCGGTGGCATTTGATGGGGCGGATAGCTTGCTGCTGACGGACATCTACCCCGCGGGCGAAGCGCCTATGCCCGGTATTGACGCAAGCGCGCTTGCTGCCCGGATTAGCCGTAGTGGTCATCGTGATGTGCAGCACGTCGGCCCCATTGAACATTTAACAGAACATGTGCTGGCCAAAGTGGCACCGGGTGAGGTATTGGTGTGCTTAGGCGCGGGTTCAATCTCCAAGGTTGCACGCGAACTCGCCTCGGCGTTATGTGACAGGATGCCCTCGCATCCTGCTAGGCTGCCGCGCTGAGGGGCGCGAGTGAGGCCGCGTGAGGGTTTGGTTGAGGCGGCCACAGAGGAAGTTAAGGCTCGGTGTTAAGCAGAGCGAAACCCAGGCGTAACGTTAAGCAGGCAACGCGTGCGCGCTTAGATCACGCACGCGGCCCTAGCGTCGTGCACCGGCCACGTTCGGTTGCTCGGTCGACGGCGGATCGTACCGCACCGCCTTTGACAACGGCGCCGCAGCTGGGGATTGGGTCGAGGATGATTGCACCGTCAGGCGTGAATGCCCGGCGCGCAAGCCAGGCAGCGAGACAACCGCAGGCTTCAGGTGCGCAGGAACGAGAGGGGCGCCGCTGGCCGGTTGGTTTTGGTGTGAAGCTTGCGCTTATCGCTGGATGCGCTGCGGCGGTGATAGGACTGGGCGTTGGCCTGTGGCAAGCGGGCGAATGGCTAGAAGGCTTTATGCGGCGCGCTCCCGTATTCGCGCTCTCCGACATAAGGGTCGAGGGCTGTGAACGCCTGAGCGAAGCCACGGTAGTGCAGGCGGGCGGCGTCGCGCTTGGCCAGAACCTCTTCGCGATTGACGGCGCAGTGGTGGAGGAGGCCGTACTGCAGCACCCTTGGATTCGTAAGGCGCAGGCACGGCGACGCCTGCCAAACGGTCTCGATATCATTATCGAGGAGCGTACCCCACTTGCCTACCTCGTTGTTCAAGGTCTACCGCAGCTCATGGCTGACGATGGCGCATTGCTGGCTGGTTTCAGCTTGGACGAGCGCTTCGATATTCCCTTCGTCACCGGTGCTCCCGATGGCCTCTTCGAGCTAGACTCAGGTTTAGAAGATCCATCGGCTGAGCCTCGGGCCGATTCAAGGGGCGCCGCAGAGCGAACCGGCACGACATCGCTCGTTGCGGCTGGAACGTCGCCCCTTGCCGCATCGGGACGTGCCAGTGGCTCCGCGGTTCCGTTACAAGAGGCCCGCCAGGCATTCGCTGACCGCCTTGCCGCGCTACTGGCAGACTATGCGCGTGTCGGCTTGCGCCGCTCCACACCCCTGCAAGAGATTCACATCCACGGTCACAGTGTACGGCTCTTGGTGAGTGATCCTCCGGTACAAGTGGAGCTAGGCGAGCCGCCCTACTTAGACAAACTGCGCCGCTTCAAGCGCGTGCAGAGTGCGGCTAGCAAGGACATGGGCGCTCTGCGCACCGTGCGTCTTGACAACCGTCGTCACCCTGCTCGCGTAGCCCTTACCCTTAACTGACTCGGAATAAGTCCTGTCCGGAATCGGTCTGCGTCGGGCACGACTCCAATACGCCCATGCCCAAAGCGCAGGCGTTGTGCGCTTCGGGTCCACGCATGCGTATTCGATGAAGCACTTGAGCCGGCTGCGCGGCCTTGTCAAAAAGCGGCCTTGTCAAAAAGCGGCCTCGTCAAAAAGCGGCCTTGTCAAAAGAGGGTGCACGACTAGGTTCTTGCCTACGTGGGTGCACGAGCACAGACCCTTAAGCCGCGCATGCAGCTCGCTTAACTGTGTACACCCTTGAGCCCCCTAACTACCTTTGGCATTCGGCGACAGCTCTGTTTAAAACGATGTCACCGCTCGGAGTATCCATTTCGTGCTCGTACCAAACATACCGCTTGCTAGCTGAAGCCCGACCAATATAGTTCAGGGCGCCCAGCGTGACCTTAACCTTTCGCTTAGAATATAGATAAGTAGCAAATGTTGAAAGGCCCACCCTCGGGACTTGGATCCTATATCCTGTCGATGTTAATGGGTCGAACATAATTAAATCACGACTCAAAGAGAACCGTAAACCAGAGAGGTTTGACAAACTTGGGGCTTCAAGTGCGTACCACCAACCATTTTCGGCAACGGCTACACAGGTGAAGCCATTGGGCCATCCTTCAAATTCATCTATGATGTAAGGTGAGAGTGGCCGAGTCTCGTGTGGCTCTGCTTCAGGTGTTAATAGCCAGATTGAGTCATCGCTTTTGCCGTGAAACTCCGGATCATCGCCGGATTCGATGCCTTGCACACAGGAGAAGTTGCAAACGCAAAGAACGGCCATTAACCACAGGTAAATCTGTCTAGATAAAGGTGTTGAGTGGTTAGCTCGTTGCGCGGTTGCAGATTGTGTAGCTAAATGGCGCATGGTCGCAAAGTAGGTGCTATTCACGCTTGGAGTTTATGAGAAGAGATTAGTAAGTCCAGTGCGCGCAGTAGTAATACTTTAAGACGCGCTGCGATCGCGGTAGCTGCGCAGCAACGTGTTTTCCAGCATGTGAGCATTAAATCTGAAAGATAGGGCGTAGATATGGGACGGAGAGGTGGGCTTGGGCTGAGATGGAAGGTGGGTTTCACGAGCAGCACTGCGTGATCCCGAGAACGCCACCCACCGTCGATCCTCTTTCGCGCCAACCGACCCCAGCTCTGCGCTAACGGGACGCAGCGTGTTGGGCGTGTGGCGCTTCGGGTACGCCCTGTTCGCCGACAGTCACCACATCATCGGCGCCCGCGTTCGCTAGAATCTTCTTAGCCTGAGACCGCTTATCGCTGTCGTCGACGTGAACAGAGAGCAGGATGCGGCCACCTTTGACCTTCTCCTCATATTGTTTAGCTTCGATTTCAGGAATCCCCATCCCGATGAGGGCGCCCGCGATGCCGCCGACGGCTGCACCCGCGGCGGCACCGCTGAGCGCCGCCATGATAGGCCCTGCGGCGATAAAGGGGCCTACGCCAGGAATGGCCAGTGCTCCAACCCCTGCGAGAAGCCCGAGCGTACCGCCGACTGCGCCGCCCGCGCCCACACCACCGATAGCGCCCTCTGGGGCTTTGGTACTGTTTTCGTGAGCGAAGTCCCGTGTTGCTCGCTTATCCGGTAGCAAAGCAGAGATATCACTGTTGGAGAAGCCCGCGTTCTGCAGGTCTGTGACGATGCCTGCCGCCTGTGCCTCGGACGACGCGAGCGAGATAACCGATGTGTTCGATGCCATAACTGTTCCTTCTGTGCTTTCCTTTGTCGAGTCCGATTGGATGGTGTCCGCTCGAACGATACTGCTCCGGCGGAGGCGGCGGCCGTGGGCCTTGCTCCCTCAGAGATCCGTGAATGCGCGGTTTTTGGCGCCGCCAGTGGGTGCCGCCCTAGCCAAGCGCAGTGCGTGCTGCTGCGGATTTAGGGCGTAGCTGTTGATGGTCCGGACGTGCTGTCAGATTGCGTTGCTTGCCTATTGTTTGCGCGCCGACGGCGCAGAGCTCCGGCAACAAACACGATGACAATGACTCCGGTCACGAGGCCGAATAGTGAAAAAAGAAGGGTGCCCATGATAATCTCCTGCTCCCGAAACAACCGGGGTCTAGTGCGTGAAGAGGAGGCGAAGCTGCTCGTCTCCTTTCGCTCCGCGCTTAAGGGCACCGCAAGGAGTGAGCCAAGGCTGCCTACCTTCCGAATCGTTGGATTCTCGGCTGCGACGCATGGACTAGCGTGACGCGCAGCGCGCGTGTTTGGCGGGGCGCGCAGAGCGGTATCCGTCGACCCCAGCTGGCGCTGCTCGGAGCCCTAAAACCCCGCTGCGTCTAGGAAACATGCAAAGTGTTGCAAGGCTCTGCCTTCAACCGAGGCGGGTTGTGTGAGCGCGTCCGCGACCGTGTACTGGACGACGCGCAAGCGCCGAAGCTCGGAGGCGTGGGCATGAACCCTGCGGCGATGCGCGAGGAAACGAAGCTCAATTTGAAGTGCGCTGTATCAAGATGATGGACCCAAGAACCCAAGAACCCAACGCTCCCTAGGAGCTTCAAGCCCCGCAACCGGTAACGGGAGGTGGCCGAAGGAGGCGACATGACTCTTCCGAGGCGCATCCTTCCTGGAACATCGTATGTGGTGGCGCGGCGTTGCACCGAGCGGCGCTTCCACTTCACCCCCACGGCCGCGCTGGTACGTGACTTCAAGTACGTCCTTGCGTGTGCAGCCGACACCTTTGATATCGAACTTCACGCCGTAGTTTTCATGTCAAACCATTACCACCTGTGGCTCACCGATACCTCTGGGCTGCTGCCGAAGTTTATGCATACGCTAAACCGTAATCTAGCCCGTGTGGTAAAGTCTCACTATCCCGACATTGAGGGAGAGGTGTTCGACCGCCAGCCCTACAATGCCCTGATGATTCTCGGCCAGGCGGCTGCCACCGCGGAGCTAGCCTATCTGCTTGCAAATCCTGTGAAGGCACGCCTTGTCGAGCGCCACGATGAGTGGCCCGGTCTCATCACCACGGGAGCGATGCTTGCCGAAGTTCTGGCGCGTGGGGGCGTGGAGGAAACTGTGCCGAGGCCCGTTAAGACTTTGCGCACGCTGCCCCCTCAGGCGACCTATCGCATCACGCTCTATCGGCCTCATTCCTTATACGGAGCGGAACACCGAAACGAGGCTGCGCGCTTTATGGGGGAGATTCTAAAAGGCGCACTAGACGAAGTGGAGGCACAGGAGTCGGCGTTGGCGGAGGCGCGCCGCTTCAGCGGCTGCAAAGTGCTTGGGCGAGCCCGGCTTGCCCGCCAGTCACACTTGGAGCGGCCCCGTAGCCCTGAACTGAGCCAGCAATGCGCACAGCAGCTCGGAACTTCGCAATCCAAAACGTTAGCGCCGAGTCGCTACGACACTTTTCAGCGCATCAAGCCTGCGTTGGTCGCGAGGTGCAAGGACCTGATGCGTACGGCGTCCGCCGTCCTCAATGCCTGGCGCACCGCCTATAGGAAAGCTCGATCTGAAATGCAGCGGGGACTCAAGGGCGTCTGTCTCCCGGCTGGCACCTGGTGGCTAAAAGAGCAGCGACTAGCGCAGTGCGAGACGGTCCCACAAGGCGCCGACCCAGTCGCGTTGTGTCTCTCGCTGGGTTGAGCGCGTCAGCCACCTTGTGGCGTGACCTATGGTTCGGCGGCCCAGCGGCCGCAGTGGCGAGCGTGCGCGCTTGGAGTGTCTAGAGCCTCGTGGGAGGCCAGCGGATCGCAAAGCGAGAGCGGGCAGGGGGGTATCGTCGGGTAACACCTATCGACTTGAGCGGACTCGTTGAGCGCGTCAGTGGCTGTTAAGGTCGGCGAGGTACGAGCCAACCAAAAGCTCCCTAGGATAGTGGGGAGGATAGTGGGGGCTGTCGTGGCCGAGGACAATTGATTCGGCTGTGCCCGCAGGGTTGCGCCAAGAGACAGGGAGCGTAGGCGTGATCACAAGAAGCATCCCCCCTGTGCCTGGCGCTCTATTGCCAGGCGCTCTCCTTCAGCAGGTCCAATTAGGACCTGGTATCCGATACATGAATAACCAAAAACTTTGATAGGCTCTACGACGATGTCGCGCGTGGAATCTAGTTCTCCACCGTAGCGCATTGTCTCTAAAAATCGAACCGCTTTAATCGCCAGCGTTTTGCCATCAGGGGGGTTGGGTTGTATGTAGACTATGCGTTATCTTGGTGCTCGATTGAACAATGTTCTCCACTGTACTAGGGGCTTAAGGCCGAAACGCCAACCGTCATCGCTAACTCCAACATCCGTAACTTGGCCTGCTGGCCATTTGTCTATCTCGGTGACATTAGATAGGGTTGTCTTTAGGAAGGTTTCAGGATGGGTTTCGATATCTTGAGCACATGAGAAGGTGCAGGCGCAAAGGGCCATCATGGTCCATAAGCTGTATCGCGTCTTTGTATTTATCTGGCTGGTGTGACTTCGCATGATCCGCGAAATCGATTGGACCGAAGCGCGTACAGGTGCGTAAATGGTCATGGAAGTAAAGTGTGAACGCGGATGTCGAAATGTCGAGTGCGTGCGTTAGAAATTTTTAAGACAAAGGCGTTGGGGCGAGCAAGCAGTCGCGTAACCGTTCAGGGGGTCCATAAAGCAAAAACGCTGCGGAAAGAAGCAAGTGGGCGTTGGGGCCCCGCGCGCAGCTTTAGACCACTTTTCTGACGGTACAGTGGGGGAGAGGGTGCGGGGTTCATGCCCGAAAAATATTGGGTATGTGCGTCAAACATGTTTCCCTGGAAAATGGCAACCAAGGGTTCTCATAAACGAGGAAGAAAGCAATGCTCGTCTGCTTGTGATAACACCGTATGTACAACCCTGGGTGAGGTAGTAGACGTGTCTGATTGGACGTACTTGATGCCGCGCGTAAATCCAGAAAAAGGCTTCCAAATGGAAGCACGATACACGTCAATGCGTCGCGTCGAGCGCGGCCTCCCAATCGGTGAGAAATCCACATTGTAAACGATCGAATTTTGTGGTTTTTTTACGCGGGAAGCTATCAGTTGCCATACGTCGCCAGTCTCTGGATTTTGCATGTAGAGGTGGCGCTGATTCGGCCGCTTCCGAGCGGTAGCGCTCACAACCTTAAGGCCATAGCGCCAACCCTCATCGCTCTGAGCCTCGCAAGCGACATCGCCTTCTGGCCAACCATCGAGGACAACGACCGTGTCCTGTGTGTCCATGCCTTGGCTGGTCTTTAGGTCAGGTTCGCCGCCGGATTCGACTTCTTGTGTGCAC
Source organism: Myxococcales bacterium (assembly GCA_007131285.1). Taxonomy (GTDB): domain Bacteria; phylum Myxococcota_A; class Polyangia; order Polyangiales; family SLQV01; genus SLQV01. The sequence continues at coordinate 38,787 of SLQV01000077.1, read as the reverse complement.
GCAATAGTGCAGGCACAAAGCGGCGTCATCGCGCACAAGCCCAGAATCCGTGTCGATGGCTCACGGCAGCTCCCGGGGAGGTTAGGGAAAAAAAGCATTTTGGCCGGCGTTTGTTTTTTGGTTCCAGACTCATGATAGAGAGACTATGAACATGAAGTTGTGAAAGTCGAATGCACGCTTACGGTAGAAGCGTAGCGGCTTTTTTTCGATGTGCGCGTCGCGCACCTCACTCACGTAAGTGAGGCGGAGCATACGGCGGTCTTTCCCAGGGTGAAGTCTGCAGGGTGAAGTCCGCAAAGCCCCTCCCAGCTATCCGTCACAAGGTGGCCTAAGATTCCACCGGGGGAAACCAAACCCTTATTGTTGTGTCTCTACCTGTTCCCCGCACCCCCCACGCACTTTCCATGGTGAGATTCCACGCCCCGAAGGTCCGGTGAATCGTATAAAAGGAACGAAAAGGTCGTTGTCTTGGAGCGAGGAGGCCTGCTCAGAGGAAGTGGTCGAAACCTAACGGACGAGTTTGTCTCAGTCGTGGTTCGATAAAGTTGACGGTGGCGGGGCCGGGTAAGCACCGGCCGATGCGAAACGCGGCGCACGGCGGTTCCGTATCCGGCGGCAGGGTAAATAAAAGCTCGTAGTCTTCGCCACCGTGTGCCTGAAGGTGAGTCCAATCGGCCCCCAGTTCGGCTGCCAATGACGCACAAAGTCCGGCGGTCGCGGTCCGGACTGAAGCCCCTGTCGTGCGAGCAAAGGTCGGTGCGGGCAGTGGTTGATCGACGAGGAGCATGATCCCGCTCGCTCGCGCGAGAGCCGCTGCATCCGAAGACAGGCCGTCAGAGAGATCGATGGCAGCGCTGGCGCAGAGTCGCAGCGCGAGACCTGCCTCGATGCGTGCCGAAGGCGTTTGCCAGCGCGCGACGCACGCGCGCGCGAGCCACCGCAAACGTTCAGGTATGCCGCTCGACGCGAGGCAGGTCTCTATTTGTGATCTGGCATACCCATCGTTGGGGATGGGTACGCGCGCCTGTCCGTGCGGCACTTCGGGAATGGCGGCAGAGTCCGATTGTTCTCCGCGCTGCGGTTGAGGGTGGTGGCAAAAAGGATCTTCATCGGCATGCCGCGATGGCAGCAGGTGCTCCAGCACGCGCAACCCGAGGGCCGCGGCGCCGAGGGGGCCCGTGACCCAGACCGTGTCGCCGGGGCTAGCGCCGCGTCGCGTCAGAAGCGCTTCTGCCTTGGGCACATGCCCAATAACCGTTGTGTGCAGTTCCACGTGAGGGCCCGAACTTAAGTTGCCACCGATGAGGCGGGCTCCGCTGTGTTTTGCGCTTCTGGCGGTACCACGTGCCAGCGCTGCGAACGCAGCCTCGCTGAAGTTCGGCGGAAGTGACGCAGAACTCAAAATGGCCGCGGGCGATGCGCCCATAGCCGCCAAATCGGAGAGAGCAGCTTGTACTGCGCGAAAAGCTACCGCGTCCCAGTCCAGCCAGGTTTGCCGAAAGTGGACGCTTTCAATCGCTGCATCGACGCTCGCCACTAGATGCGGCGCGTCGAGGGTGAGGTAGGCGCCATCGTCGCCAATGCCCACGAGCCCCGGGCCATTCTCCCCGTAGGTCTGCTCGAGCCAGTTTAATCGCTCACGCTCACTTGCCACGTGTCAAGCCTAGCGCCCTAACGGCGCAAGCGCTTTTTCTTCGCACGGTCTGCGCCCACCGAGTAGTAGCCGGAGCCGCCGAGCATTCATCGCTACGGGAGGGGGCATACGGGTTGCGACGTTAATCGAAGGAGCGTCACCTTTCCGAGGCCGGCGAAGCGGTCTATGCTGCTCCACCTGTGGGCGAGGGGTCGGTGGTGGTAAGGCTGGAGGAGTGTGGCGGAAGGACTGGAAGACTATCGGGCGGAACTCGACAGGCTGGATGACCAGCTCGTCGACTTGCTTGCGCGGCGAGACCAGGTCGTGGCCCAAATCGGGGCGCTCAAGCGCCAGAGCGGTTGGATGCTGCGAGACCGGAAACGTGAAGCGCGCCTGCTCGCACGCTTGCTCGAGCGCGCGGCGCAGCAGGGTCTGCCCGCTCACTATGTGAAAGACTTGGTCTCGCGCATCATTGAGCACTCGCTCCTCGTCCAAAGTCATCACTTTCGCGTCGCGCTGGGTGATACCTTCGCGCCTCGTGTGCTGCTCTATCAGGGCGCTCCTGGTGCGTACAGCTACATTGCCGCAAGTCGTATCGCGGCGGGTTTTGCCTTGCCGCCCAAGGTGCAGGCTTCGGCGAGTTTTGGCGCGATGCTCCAAGCGGTCGAAGCGGGTGATGCCGATGCGGCCCTTTTGCCAATCGAAAACTCTACCGCAGGTTCCATCAACGAAGCCTACGATCTGCTGCTCGAATCCAAGCTTTTCGTTATTGGCGAGGTATTACAACCGGTGAGCCATTGCCTGCTGACGCTGGATGAAAGCGTCGACCTATCCCAGGTGCGCCGAATCCTGTCTCACCCGCAAGCGCTAGCCCAATGTGCCAAGTACCTGGAGGCCAGTTTGCCCTATGCTGCCGCCGAATCGTTCGTGGATACGGCTCTCGCGGCAGAGAAGGTCCGCGCGCTTGGCGACCCGAGCGTTGCGGCTATCGCCAGCGCGAGTGCCGCAGACCTCCACGGGTTGGCGATTCGCGAGACGGACATTGCCGACACGCGCAACAACACCACGCGCATGGTGCTTGTCGCGCGGGAGCCGATGCCGCCGCCTGAGGGGGCAGCCCCAAAAACGTCTATCGTTTTTGCGCTTAAGCACAAGCCGGCGGCGTTGCTTGGAGCCCTTGAGGTATTCTCAGAAGCCAACTTGAGCTTAACCAAGCTCGAGTCCCGTCCGCGTCGCCACCGGCCCTGGGAATACGTTTTTTACGCGGACTTTGAGGGGAGTCTCGGCACGGACCCCGAAGCGTCATCGGTCCTAAAGGCGATTGCCGAGATGTCCGTCTTCGTGCGCTGGCTCGGTACATACCCCGCCCAGCCATCTCTGCAGCAAGAGCCGCGTATGTTTCGTGCTCGGTTGCGAGATGTGGCGGCGGATGTTGATTCAGGGGTCAAGGGGGAGGAGATGCGTCCGACAGCGCCCCTTTCGGATCCCGCTTTAGCATTCTGGCACGTGCTCGGTGTTGACCGGGCCTCCGCGCGGCCCCTGCTGCTTTTGGCGCTGCCAGCCTACACCTCGGGGACCGCGCTGCGCGCCGCCATCGAAGCGAGCGAGCGTTTCGATGTGGCTGGCTGGGTGCTTGCAGCACCTGCCGGCGCTGCGACGGTTTCGCCTAAAGCAATCGCCGCTGAAGCACGTGCCCGAGCCTACAGTTTAGTGCTTGAGCTCGGTGAGGACGAAGGCCGCCAGGCCGCACCCGCTGTGAGCGCGCTCTATCTCGCACCCGGTGCGCCACCGTCGCCTGCTGTTCAGCGCCGACTTGCGGGTTTCGCCTTGCCCGTACTCGCGGAGGCGAGCCAGCTCGCGCTCGTTTCGACGGCCATTACGGGAGGCGAACGTTTGCCGGTCCTAGTGCCGCCTTCGGCTGCCGACCCGGCGGCACTCGCGGCTGCGCCGAGCGTCGCACTGGTGGATTTGCGTGCCGCCCGAGATTTCGACGCTCCTGCTCTTGCGGCCTGGGCACGGGCTGGGGCCCCGGCGCTGCTGCTGAGCCTCCCTCAGCTGCAGGCCTGTCCATCGCACTAGGACCGAGGTCCCTTCGTTTATCTGCACACGTGCCGAGGGAGGCCCCGGCATCATGTTAGGCACGTGGGTCTTCGGTTGGTACGGAGCCAAGAAAACGGCCAGCGCCGGTGCCTATCTGAGAAAAGAGATCTTCTATCCGGCAGGCTGCCCGGAAAGGCCAAGTTCCTCGCGATATCGCCGAGTGACACGGTCAAATTTCACTGAAGTCAATATGTTGCACCATGGGCACGGTGTGCAGCCGGCTCGTCGGGGGCTGGGACGTTCGGACGTGTGAGCGGACGCTAATGACTTATCCGTGGATCAAAGGGGAAGATTGGTGGCATTTCGTGGTAAGCAGTGGATCACTCGAGTGAGCTGCGTCGGGCGCAATCCACAGAGAGACTGCGCCGTGCGGGGACCGCGAGTCGCGCGCGCTCCCGGCATCCGGGCGCTGCGGCCCAGTACGGGGTGAGCCCGGCGACGCTACGGTCTCGAGTGGGGAGCAATGGGTGTTTTGCGGCCGGTTTCAGCACAGCATCGACAGCAAGGGGCGCACCTCCTTGCCGGCACGCTTTCGCGAAACGCTCTACGGACACGTGAGCGCCGCGGAGAGCGGCACTTTTACCCCACGGGACTCCGAAGCCGCCTTGGCACCAAGTGCTGCGAGCCGGAAGGTCTCGCCCAAGCACAGTCCGCAAGCACCCGGCGACGCAGCCACCACCGCACTGAGCACGGCGCCCGACGCGTGCTCCATTGTCATCACAACAGCGCTCGATCCCTGCTTGGTCGCTTATCCGGTGGCAGAGTGGCGCCGCTTCGAAGCGCGACTGGCTGCCTTGCCACACCTCGATCCAGATGTGCGACTGCTACAGCGCTGCATTGTGTCGGGTGCAATGGAGTTTGCGCCGGACCGTCACGGGAGGCTGGTGTTGCCGGCAACCATGCGCGCGCATGCGGGCATCGATGGCGAAATCCTCTTCGCCGGCATGGGGCGTTTTATCGAGCTGTGGTCGCCGGAGCGCTTCTCGGCGCTGACGCAAGCAGTAATCGACGAGCCCGAGCGCAAAGCCAGGCTACTTGCCCGCCTCGCGGAGCTTGGCGTATGACGATGGACGATCGCGATGCGGGAGCGCACCCGTCTCAGCCGCGCAAGGCCGCGACGGGTGCGGTCAATCGTGGGCACGCCCCTGTCTTGCTCAATGAATGCATGCGTGGGTTAGACGTTGCAGCAGGGGGGCGCTTTCTTGACCTTACCTTTGGGCGCGGGGGCCACACGCGGGCGTTGTTGGCGAGTGCGCCAAACGTGAGCGTGGTGGCGCTCGACCGCGACCCCGAAGCTGTGCTTGCCGGCCAGTTGTTGGCAGCGCAACAGGGAGGACGCCTTCGTGTTGTCGAAGGCAATTTTGGTGAACTGTCCGCACTGACGGCTGAACTGGGCGGGCCTTTCCACGGCGTGCTTGCAGATGTTGGTGTCTCGTCCCCGCAACTCGATTCGCCCGAGCGGGGTTTCAGCTTTCGCCATGCGGGCCCCCTCGATATGCGCATGGATCGCACTAGCGATACCCTCGCAGACTGGCTTCGCCGTCAGGACGAGACAACGTTGGCCGACGTCATCTATCACTACGGCGAAGAACGGCGCTCCCGGCGCATTGCGCGGGCCATTCTTGAAGCGCTCGCCGCTGGTCGCCTGCGGACAACGCTCGACTTGCGCGAAGCTGTCATGTCCATCGGAGGTTGGGGACACTCGCGCATCGACCCTGCGACACGCACCTTTCAAGCGCTACGCATCGCCGTCAACGATGAGCTAGGCGCCCTGCAACGCATGTTGGCGGACGTGCGCGCGCTGCTCGCGCCCGATGGTCGACTGGCGGTCATCACGTTTCACTCGCTTGAGGACCGCATGGTGAAGTGGACGTTTCGCAATGTCACCTTGTGGCAAGCGCTGACGCGGCGGCCCGTGGTGGCCAGTGATGCGGAGCGCTTGGAAAACCCGCGCGCCCGTAGCGCCAAGCTGCGCGTGGCGACGCGCACGGCGGATGTGAGCGCGCGCACGACGGGTGCAGCATTGCTCAATCAGGTTGAGAAAAGAGAGGAGGACCTCTAGATGTTACGTTCGCGTTTCGTTGTCTTGTGGACCTTCGCGGTGGTGGCGGCAGCCCTCGCTTTCATCGTGCACTTGACAGTGCGCTTCGAAACCATTCGGCTTGGTTACGAGGTCGGCGCTGCCCGCAAAGAGCAACGTGAACTGCTCGAGGAGTTGCGTTTGCTCAGCGTAGAAGCGGGAGTCTTGCGTCAAGCTGAACGCATCGAACGTTTAGCCGAGCAACGGCTGCGCCTCGTGCACCCCAGCCACGATCAGCTAGTGACCCTCGACCGCGAAACGCGTTTCGCGAGTCGGGCTGGCGGGGTGAGATGAGGCAGACGCCGCGGCCTAATAAGGGCTACACGACGAGATCTGCAGCGGTATCCGGGGCGCCTGAAACGGTCTCTAGGGATGCTGGTGCGGCGTCACGGCCGACGAAAGCTGCCGCCGCGGCACGCGCCGCGGCGCGTCAACGCTGGATGCGGTTCCGGCTTCTATTGCTCGGGGGCGTAGTTGCATGTGCCGCGGCGCTCCTGATCTATCGCGCCTACGTGCTTCAGCAGGTGCGCTCCCCCATGCTTGCCGAACTCGCGGAGGCGCAGTACTTGAAGCACCTGCAACTGGCGCCAAAGCGCGGAACCATTCGCGACCGCCACGGCGTTGAACTCGCTGTGTCTGTCGAGATCTACAGCGTCTGGGCAAATCCCAGGGAGCTCAAGCGGCGGGAAGTGCCATTGGCAAGCGTCGGTGAGCCACTTGCCGCGCTACTCGGGTTGGCGCCCGATCTCGTAAGTAACCGACTTAACCGTGACAAGCTCTTCGTGTGGATCAAGCGGCATATTCAACCCAAGGAGGCAGAGGCACTTCAAGCACTCGATCTGCCTGGTGTTTACCTAACGCGAGAAGCGCGACGCTTCTACCCACATCGAGAGCTCGCCTCCCACGTGCTCGGTTTTGCGGATATTGACGGTGTAGGCAAAGAAGGCTTGGAGCGGCACTTCGAAGCATCGCTGCGCGGATCGATTTTGGCCGCGCCAGCTATTCGTGACCGCGATGGCAACGTTGTGTTCTCCGAGCGCTTGCTCGATGACCGAGCGGCGGAAGGAGACGACCTTATGTTGACCCTCGACCGCGCAATCCAACACCGTGCCGAACAGGAACTGTTCCGGACGGTTCGGGCGTCGGAAGCGCGCGCGGGATCGCTGGTTGCGATAGATCCCGCCACCGGTGAGATCCTAGCCCTAGCCAATTATCCTACCTTCAATCCCAATGAACCCGGCCACGCCGCGGCGGAGTCGCGGCGCAATCGAGCGGTCACCGACCGCTTTGAGCCGGGATCGACCTTGAAGCCCTTTACCGTGGCTGCCGCGCTCGCCGCGCGCGTGCTGCGGCCCTCGGACCTTATCGACTGTGAGGGCGGGCGCATGGTGGTGGCGGACCAGCAGATTCACGACACCCACCCACATGGCTTGCTTAAGCCCGCGGAAATTCTCACCTACTCAAGCAATATAGGTACCGCCAAGGTTGGGCGCCTGCTCGGAAAAGATAAGCTCTACAACGCGCTTAGGCGCTTTGGTTTCGGCGCGCTGACGGGGGTTCCGCTGCCCGCAGAGACAGAAGGCCAGCTCACCCACTACGACGGGTGGTTCGAGATGGACGCAGCGACGATAGCCTTTGGCCAAGGCATGAGCGTGACTGTGCTGCAACTGGCGCTCGCCACTGCAGCCTTAGCCAATGGCGGGAACCTCATGGAGCCTCGACTTGTCAAGCGCATCACAAGCGCTTCTGGTCGTGAAGTCAAGACCTTCGCGCCCACAGTACGCCGCAGCGTTCTGCCGAGTCGTAGTGCGCGCCTTGTCGCCGAGATGTTGACGGCGGTGACCGGCGCTTCGGGAACGGGTTCTGAGGCCTCGCTTGAGCATCACCTAGCAGCCGGCAAGACCGGCACGGCCCAGAAGGCGAAACTCACCGGCCGTGGCTACGAGCGTGACAAGTGGATAGCCTCGTTCGTTGGGTTTGCACCTCTCGAATCACCGCGCATCGCCATGGCAGTCGTGATCGACGAGCCCATGGCGGTGCACGCTGGCGGCGTGCTCGCGGCCCCTGTATTTCGTCGCGTCACGGATGCCGCACTGCGGCGCCTTGGGGTGCCAGCGACCGGGACGCGCTCGCTGATTGCGAAGCTCAGTGAGGTGCGCTCGCGGGTAAAAGCGGAGGGCCAACCCAGGGAAACGCCGCGATCTGCCGAGCCCGTGCCCGCAGGCGCGGCCCGAGTGCCGTCGCTGACAGCACTTGGGGTCAAAGACGCGGTGACGCGGCTCGCGCGGGCAGGGTTGCTGCCTCAAGTTGAAGGTAGCGGTATCGTTATTCAGCAAGACCCGGAGGCTCACACTATCGTGGAAAAAGGCGATCGCGTCCGCCTGACGCTGGAGCCCTACGGCGTGGTGGCGCGCCACGCGCATCGGTCCGGGGCCCTAGGGGGCGCGCGTGGCATTGACCCCTCCGACGCGTCCACATCCGAGGTGGTCTCAAGTTTAGGGCGTGTGCCGGTTAGTCCGGCTGCGGCACCGGTGGCGCCGCAATGAAGTAGATGAGGGCCTATGGGCGAGCAGCAAAGCACTGAGGGCGTAGGGCAAGGGGTGTCGCTTGGAAGTCTCCTGTCCCTGCCCGGGGTCGTGGCGCATCATTCGCTTCGCGATGTTCGCGTCTCTGGGGTGGAAAGTGATTCTCGGGCAGTGCTACCGGGCATGCTTTTCGTCGCGTTGCCGGGCACGCGCGACGGTCGTGACTTCGTGGTCGAGGCGATTGCTCGCGGTGCGGTCGCCGTGGCATGCGCGCCTCCGTTGCCGGCGTGTGCAGCGGGTATGCCCTGGCTTGAACTGAGTGCGCCACGGCGCGCCATTGGCCCTCTGGCCGAAACGGTCTACGGTGCGCCTAGCCAAGCCCTCACGCTTTTCGGCGTGACGGGCACGAACGGTAAAACGACTACGGTGTGGGCTTATGCGGTGCTCGCGCGAGCGCTCGGACATGCTTGTGCGACGTGGTCTACGATTGCCCATCACGTGCCGGGTTGCGCCCCGCAGGCATCGCCCTTCACGACCCCGGAGGCGCCCGCAATAAGCCGCTTTGCGGCGGGAGCCGTGGCAGCCGGTGCGCAGCACCTTGCGATGGAAGTTTCGAGTCACGGCCTTGGCCAACACCGGGTAGACGGGCTGCGTTTTGCGGTAGCCGGCTTCACGGGGCTTGGCCGCGACCATCTCGACTATCACAAGACCGTTGATGCCTACTTCGCGGCGAAAGCGCGGCTTTTTTCCGAGCTTGCGCCCACCGCCCGCGTGATTTGTATCGACACGGAACATGGCCGGCTTCTCGCAAAGAAGCATCCAGACGCGCTAACCGTGAGCACCGACCCCGCCTTGCAGGCTACGCTTACGTTCGGCAGAGTGCCCGGTAGCGCCCGGGCCAACTTAAGCGCGTTCGGCAACACCCTGACCGTTGAGGCCGCGCCTTTGGGTCGCCACAATCTGGCCAACTGGGGCGTCGCAATCGGCGCTCACCTGACACTTGGCACGCCATGGTCCGAACTCGCCAGTGCGGTCATCAGCGCTTGTTCTCGCGCTCAGGGGCCAGTTTTGCCGCCTGGTCGGCTTCAGCGTGTCGGCGCAGATATAGCGGCGGACGTCGCGAGCGGGCCTGCTGTATTTGTGGACTATGCACACACGCCAGACGCGCTTGCGGCGGCTCTCCAGGCCGTACGCGAAAGCACGCGCGGGCGCGTGTGGCTGGTTTTCGGATGCGGTGGTGATCGTGATCGCGGTAAGCGGCCGCAGATGGGTGCCATTGCCGCGGAGCTGGCAGATGAGGTCGTGCTCACCAGTGATAATCCCCGTAGCGAGCATCCGGACGTCATTATATCTGAGATTTTCGCCGGTATTGCCAAAGCTCCCGAAAGGCCCAAGTCTGTGCGCCGCGAGCCTGACCGCGCCGCGGCCATCGCTTGGGCTATCGGGAACGCGCACGCTCAAGACGCCATTCTCATTGCGGGAAAGGGTCACGAAACCATTCAACTCATCGGCTCAGCCGAGCTGCCTTTTAGTGACCACGATGTTGCGCTTGAGCTGTTGAAGCGCTGATGCGCCGTTGCCAATGTCTGGTTCGGCAGCCGAGTCGGCGTCGTGACGTGGGTTAAGAAGTCGACGTTTCCTCGTCACCCTTCGCTCGAGTGTCCGCGGGCGAAGCGCTGGTGGCTGGTGCACGCCCGTGTGTGTGCCGTCGGTATCCCAGCCCCTGACTTTGCGCTAAGGTCCGCGCCAGGTGGTTCACGAAAACGCACATGGCTGGCCGGCATCGGGCGGCGCGCCCAGGCCTCGATTGGCACCATTCTACCGCGTTAGTCGTGGTCGTATGCGCCGCACCCGGCGTCCATACGCACTTGCCGCGTGGCATTTGACGCTTTCGTTGCTGGGGGCCGGGGTGCCGCTGCATGCGGCACAGGCGCAAGGCGCCGGTGCGCCTTTGGTCGTGACAACGCGCCTGAACCCCGGCCCTGTCGACTGGCAGGGCGGCCGCTTCGGCTACTTGACAACTCCCGGTAGCCGACCGCTTGGCCACGGAAACTATCGGCTTGAACTCACCGATGCCTGGGCCAAGGCGCCCATTCGCGTCGCAGTGGACGGTGTACGCCGCAATCTGCTCGATTGGCGCCATACAACGACGATGGGGGGTGCTTTCGGTTTAGGGGCCCGTACCAGCGTGAGTCTTCGGGTGACGGGGGTGCTTGGGCAGAGTACGGGCGCGGGTTTCGCCGCACTGGAGCCGTTTGCGGCGCCGGGAACGTCAGGTATGCGCGACCCACGCGCATTTGCGTTGGGCGATACGCAGTTGGGGGTAACCACGCTGCTTTATCAGGCTCAGGCGGCGACTTCGCCCGATACCAAGGCAGCAGGATACGCACTGGCGTTAAGTTCACGACTGTGGCTGCCGACAGGCTTCGATGCGGACTTCGCGTCGGCGGGTTCGGTGCAGAGCGAGCTTGGGCTGGTTCAGGAGTACAACTTGTTGGTTCTGGAGGCGGCGCTTGAGCTGAGCTGGCTGCACCGCTACGAACCAACTACCTTTGCGGGTCTGCGCTTTCGTGATGAGCTGCGTTACGTCCTAGCGCTGGCGCACCGCGGTATGGAGGTGTCTTGGTTGCGCGCCATCGCCGAGCTTCGGGGGTCCGTGGACGCGGGCGCGCCCTTTGCAAGGTCAGACAGAACACCGCTTGAGGTGTTTTTTGCGCTGCGCGCGGAAAAAGGAGACTGGCTATTTGGCGCGGGCTTCGGTACGGGGCTTTCCGTCGCACCGGGAGTGCCGGCGCTTCAAGGGCTGATGCAGGTGACCTACCAGCCGAAGACGCGTGATCAGGATGGAGACGGCATTCCCGATCATTTGGACCGTTGCCCGATGCTCCCGGAAGACTTCGATGGCGTCGAGGATGACGACGGCTGTCCTGATGTCGATGAAGGTTCCGTGTTCGACGATGATTTCTTTAGCGACGACGATGAACCGGCGTCCGACCTGAATGCCGCGCCGGATGCGTTGGCACCGGCTCCGGCCGCTGAAGGTGTGTCCGGCACGAATGCGGTGGATGACGCGCCATCCGAAGAACTCGGTGACGACACGGAGACGGATATCTCAGAAGACGGAACCCCGGTTCTCCACGAGAGTCCGGCACTAGGCGCGCGTGCCGGTGAGCCCGCGCCCCCGCCGGAGGACACGTTAGACCCAGACGGCCCGAAGACCAACGCGGTTCTTGAGAGCAAGGATGCGGCCGTAGGCGCGCCTTCCAAGGTTCGATAAAGTACGAACTCTTGAATCGTTCCTGACGCATGGGCCTTGTCCAAGCACGCAGTATGCTTGCCGAAGACTTAGGCAAGCAGCGCGAGTCGAGCGTCTCAGCGCTTGGTTCGCTTGCGAAAAATCGGTTAACTTTAAGAGTTGTGGAGAATGCTCCCGAGACGGCGGAGGCGTTACTCAAGCGCGGCGAGCTACAGCTCAAGGCATTGACGGCGCGTTACGACATGTACTTTCAAGGCGTGGAGCGGCTGGAGCCCGCGGTGCCACGCCAGCAGTTCGAGCGACTCTTGCAGCACTTGCTTGATCGTCGCGTCACCAACACGGCGGTCAATTTTCGCATCCGGCAGCTCGCGCGCCGCTATCAGACGCTATTTTCCAAGTGGAGCCGCATCAGCCGCCAAATTGAAGACGGCACCTTCGAGCGCGACGTCAAGCGCGCGCGAAAGCGCCTCGCCCCGACCGGAGGCACCGCGGGACGCAGGGCAGGTGCGGACTCCCGGAGCGAGCCGGGGGAGAGAGCACGCGACACGGAGCAAGGGATTGAGCTCGATATTGATGTCATCGAGCCTTCGTACCCGGCCTCGCCTCCCGATCCTGTTATCGATGTATATCGACAAGTTCAAGCGGCGCGAAAGGCTGCAGGGCTTGCGCCCGTTCGACTGACGCCGGAGGGTATGCGCGCACGGCTCGCCCCCCGGCTAGCGCGCCTAGACGCTAAATACGGTGCCGGGAACTACGTACTTGCAGTGGTAGACGAAACCGGATCTATCGCTATCAAACCTCGACAGCGCTAGCGCCGGGTGAACCAAGGCAGGGATCGCAGATGACAACCCTGGGCGTGTAAATCGACCGCGCGGGATCGGGGAATCGGGGGTACTCGGCTTTGGCTTAAGGTCGTTCCTCGACAGTACTATGTTAGATTCTTGCGAATATATTGCTTTCATTCAGGCAGGAGCCCGTCGGGCGGAGGGTTGCGGGGGGGGGCGATCTAGCGCCGCGCGCCGGCGTGCCATGATCCCCGCGCACCCCGCAAATTCCGCGGGCCCAGTCAGCGGTCCATGCCCAAGAACCGCGCCTGTTTATCCCATGTCCGCTTTACCCTAAGCCATCTGCGGCTGCGTTGTCTCGCGTGCCGTAGTCTGGCGGCTCGCGGTCAATGGCATCCTCCTCCGCGATAGCAGTGCTGTTCGCAGAGGCATCGCTGGCGGTCAACGCGATGTCTAGGCAGGCTTCCATGGCTTCGAGCAGGGGTCTCAGGGTCGCCGGGTCGGGCGCTGAGACAACCAGTCCCCGCGTGCGCAGTCCTTCGCGCTGAGCCTCGCTCAGTTTGTCCGCTTTGTTGTAGACGGTCAGTTTTTCAACGTGGTCGAGTTCAAGCTCGGTCAATAACTTGGCGGTGGTCGTGACGTAGGTCTCAAGCTCCGGATCAGAGGCGTCGATCACCTCCAGCAATAAAGTAGCTTCCTGAGCAGCTTCAAAGGTGGACCGAAAAGCCCCGAATAAGTCTTTCGGCAAGTGTCGAATGAAGCCCACGGTATCTGAAATAACGACCTCGCGCTCTCTTGGTAGTCTGAGGCGTTTCGAACGTGGGTCCAGCGTTGCAAAGAGTTTGTCTTCTGCCAACACATCTGCCTGCGTAAGCGTATTGAGCAACGTGCTCTTGCCCGCGTTTGTGTAGCCCACGATGGCAATGTGGGGCACCTCGCGTCGCCGGCGCCGCCCCCGCATTTGTCGTCGCGTCTTGGCGAGAGTTTTCAGCTCGGCTTCGAGCCGATGTACCCGTTCGCGCGCCCTCCGCCGCCCTATCTCTAGCTTGGTTTCGCCTGGGCCGCGCCCGCCAATGCCGCCGGTCAGTCGCGAAAGCGCGTCATCCCGCGTTCCGAGGCGCGGAAGCAGGTACTTCATCTGGGCGAGCTCGACCTGGACCTTGCCGACGCGACTCTCGGCGCGCATGGCAAAGATGTCGAGAATGAGCTGGGTACGGTCAATTATTTTGAGTTCGGAAACCTCGGCGAGAGCAGTGCTCTGGGCCGCGCTGACTTCACGATCAATGACCAGGACATCAGCGTCGAGCTGCATTGCGCGCAGGGTAATGTCATCTAGCTTGCCTCGGCCGACCACATAACGAGGGTCAACCTGTGGTCGCACCTGTGTGATAGTGTCCACGACTTCCAGGCCGGCTGTCCGCGCCAGTTCCTTAAGTTCGATGAGAGACGCCTCGGTCTCATGTGCATCGCGCTTATTCGACACGTGGACGAGAATCGCCCGGCCCTCCGGCGTCCTGCGGGGATAGCGCTTTGCCTCACGCGCAAAGTCCGTCTCGAGCTCCCGAATCAGAAGGCCAACATCGAGGTCGAGGTGGCTGAAGGGTATCGGGCCGACAGTAACGTACGGAAGGCCCTCGCGATTGGGGACGTTGTGCGCGTAGTAGACGCGAAAGGGCAATCCATCGGTTGCGACAAGCAGCGCCGCTACTAAGTCAAGGCGAAGCCGGGTCAGGTCGACAAGATCGTCTCGGCTGATCGGCTCTTGATGGAGATGGGTGTGGAGCAGACGAAGGCCGCGAAAGCGGCTGGCACCCGCGCGGACGCGGCCGAGATCCGGGATGAAAAGTTTGGTGCTGTCACCGACGATGACGTGGGTAACCGTTCCGCTACGGTCTACCAAGAGTCCGACCTGACGCCGTATTTGGTGAGAAATATCGCAGAGCGGTCGCGCAAGCTCCGTCGGGAAAAGCGATTGGGTGGGCACCTTCCGCCGATAGAGCCGCTCAAGGAGCTTCGTTTCGGAAGGAGCCAGTCCCTGAAGATGACCATGTAACGTCACGTGATCCCGCAGGATGGTGCCTTGTCTGCGGCAAAGCAAGGCTGCGTCGGCGACGGGACGGAGGCTCAGCGCTGCGGTTGAACTCCCTCGTTGCGTCGACGTCACAAGGTCAGGCATCCTGTAGGCAACGCCGTGTCTTTTCCGTCGCCACCGTCCGAGGCTTCCCAGCCACCCGATCCACCGGCATCGGCCGTGCTCTCGTCGCATGATCAGTTGGAGGCCGCGCGGCATTCGGTGGACGATTACCCGGCCGATGGCTTCTCGGAAAGGTTAAGTCGGCGCGTGGTGTACGCGCGCGCGCTGCGCGCCGCGGGACTCCTGGCGGCGCTGCCTGACGAACGGTTTGACGCGCTGTGCGCGGCCCTTGCAAATCCCGGCGCGGAGGACACGCAGGACGATCTGCTGCGCACCTATTACCTGGCCGAGGATGACCCTGGTGCAAGCGTGGCGTTGACGCGCCAACTAGCGGACCGGGCGCTGGTTATCGAGAAAGAAGCGGCCTGCGGAACTCTAGCGCAGTGCATCAATCACCTCAGGGGATTTGCAATGCCTCTGGCTGGGCTAGATGTCGCTTGGATCGAACCAGGGGGGCAGGTCGTTTTGTTGGCCGATAGCTGGCATGCGACCGTTCCCCGAACGTCCGATTCAGCTAAACAGCCCGAAGATTATGAGGTGTCTCTCATCCAGCTTATCGCAACCCTCAACCGGTATCTTGCTGCCTGTCGTCACGAGCGGCGCTTCCTCCGTTTAGCCGTAGAAGATACGGGTTTGCCTGTTTACGTGGCCTTAACGCGTGAACAAGCGGTCGAGCTGCGCCGCGTCGAAGCGGTGCGTATCGAACGCTAAGCCTGCGGCGCCTCAACCACATGCGCTCGACCCACCAAGCACACGGCAGGCCCGAGTCTAGGCTGCGATGCGCGAGGTTACCTTTTCGACGACGCGGTCCAGATCCGTGAGCTCTTGAAGCTCGTCTTCGGGGATAGAAAGCTTGTACTTGCGCTCCACCTCGGCAACGATCTCAATCGCCATCATGCTGTCGATTCCAAGCTCGCCGAACGAGGTGGCGTCGGGAATGATGTCCACCTCGCTTACCTCAGCGATAATCTGACGGATTTCTTCGCGAAGCTCGTTGATATCCATTCTGTATCCTCGTCACTTCGGCTTGACCACGGCCTTCAATCTAAAAGTCACCCCGCTGGCAAGAGCCTGCGGCTACGTTCGCTCGGTGACGACCTGCTCCTTCGCCACCGGGCCTCAAGGACTCCCTTGCAGGTTCTACGCCGCTGGCGGCCACACCGTTGCAAGTCGACCCGTCATCGGCCTGTCGGCTTCGGTCTCGCCGGCTCTAAGGGTACGGGTATAGACTCGAGGGCGCCAGTCTCGCGCCCATTTACGTCGGCCTCCGCTCGGAGTCAGCTTGCCTGTAAATCGCAGGAAAGACGTTTTATGTCAAATGCTTAACGGTTTTTCGGGTAGCGCTCGAAGCCTCTGGCGTTTAGCCCGTGCGGCGCTCCTTAAGTTGCTGTGCCGCGACGCGCAAAAGGTCGTTGACGGTGCGAACTTCCGCAAGCTCCGCCTCCGGAAGCCGGATCGCAAGCTCACGCTCAAGCGTACCCACAAGTTCCATCAAACCGAGGGAGTCGATCCCCAGCTGCGTTACCTGCGCGTCGGCCGGAATGCTCGAGCAGTCCTTTTCGGCGATCTCGCTGGCGAGTTCTCGGAAGAGTATCAAAAGTTCGTCGGTGTCCATCGGCCTCCTGCGGCGCCCGGATCAGCGCTCGGGCGTTTGCGTTCTGTCGGGGTACGGCGGTCGTTCGTCGAGGCCGTTTACTAGGTTGCTCGATAAGGGGGTATCCTGTGGCTGGTGTAAAAACCAGGCACGTCGTTCCCGTCGAAGCCACAGACCGCGCTTTCGCGCGTTCCCTAAGGGAAGGCCTCCTAGCGCGGAGGTTTCGTCTATGGTCCGGGCTTACCTCTGCGAGCGCGCCGACTATAGCCCAGCCTGACGCTAAGCCCAGACCCAGGTCAAACGCGCCTCTGGTCAGACGGGTTTTGATACACGGGTCGGGGAGCCCCAAGAGGCAGGTAGACTCGCTTTAGGCCGAGACCCGTGAGCGC
Source organism: Myxococcales bacterium (assembly GCA_007131285.1). Classification (GTDB taxonomy): domain Bacteria; phylum Myxococcota_A; class Polyangia; order Polyangiales; family SLQV01; genus SLQV01. The sequence goes on along the minus strand of SLQV01000077.1, from coordinate 22,231 downwards.
TTCTCACGCTGGCATCGGGCGGCTTTGGCGCCGAAGTATGATTCGGATTCACCCTCAGCTATCTGAGGAAGGCCGGTGCGTATAACTCCTAAAAGTGAGCGCGCAGGGAGGGTGCGCGGCCGGCTAGCTCGGCGTTTCGGTCGCGGTACCATGCTCGGAGAGCGCACCGTTTTGATAGAGCTGGCGGGTCCGCCTGCGTTGTATTTTTCCGCTAGATGTCTTGGGTATTGTGCCGGGAGGCACGGCCGCTACCACGGAGGGCTGAACGCCCATCTCCGCAGCCACACGTCGTGCGGCTTCGTCGCGCACGCGCCCGGCGTCGCTGGCGCGTGTTTCGGCAACCACAACGATTTCATCGCCCTGGGTTCCCGGCAACCCGAAGGCCACGACGCCGCCTTCCCGTACGCCCTCTACGCCCGCCACCAACCATTCGATATCTTGAGGGAAATGATTGGATCCATTGACGATAATCATGTCCTTCAGGCGTCCACAGATAAAAAGATGATTCTCAGCGAAATAGCCAAGGTCACCGGTGTGTAGCCAGCCGTCTGGATCGAATGTGTCCGGGCTACTGAGCCCCTCGTAGCCGTCCGCTACGCTTGGGCCGCGCACCCAGACTTCGCCAACCTCTCGCTCATCGGCCACTGCACCGTCCTCTCGCACGACATGCACCTCATGCCCCGGGAACGGCTGACCGCAATCGACGATCTGCGACTGGACTGGCTGCACATGGGTGCCTGGAGTTGTTGCTTCGGGTCTTTGCGCAGACTGCGACACAACGGCTTGACCTTGGGCCAGCTGCTTGGTGTCAACCCATTCGAACGCCAATGGATCGTTTGGCCGAGTGAACGATATTGCCAGAGTGCTTTCGGCCATGCCGTAGCAGGGGGCGAATGCTATCGGGTTGAAGCCACACGGAGCAAAGCGTTCAGCGAAACTTACAAGCGTTTCAGCCTGAATCGGTTCGGCACCGCAGCCTGCGATGCGCAAGCTGCGGAGGTTAAGTCGCTCTAGATCTCGTTCGCGCACGCGCCGCGTGACCAGTCGGTACGCAAAGTTGGGCGCAAATGTGATCGTAGCGCCGCGAGCACTGATCTCCTCCAGCCAGGATCGCGGGAGCTTTGCAAAACGTTCGGTCGCAATCAAGACAACCGAGATATCACAGATGACAGGGCCCAGGACAAAGCCAATCAGTCCCATGTCGTGGTAGAGCGGCAGCCAGCTCAAGCCCAGGTCTGCATCGGTGCGGTCGAGGCCAGCGGGGCCCAAAAAAGCCCGCGCGTTCGCGACGAGATTGCGATGCAACACCCTCACGCCCTTCGGCTCAGACGTGCTGCCGGACGTAAACTGAAGGAAGCACAGGTCGTCTGGGCTAGGCAGCGCAGGCTGGTCGAAGTCGCCCGCAGCGGATATCTGGCCCAACTGTGCGCCGAGCGTGTCTACATCAGCAACGGTCACGCGTGCCGTTGCTGCGGTGCTCATGGGTGACCGGGAAGTCGGCTCAGACGTGTCGCGCCCGAGTTCCGCGTCAAGAAGCGATAGCTCCGCGGCCTCGGCGCACTGACGGTCCGTAAGGATCAGCTTAGCCCCGGATGCTCGCAAGATATGTGCGAGATGATCGCGGTAGGCCGCCGCTGCGCGAAAAGGCGCTTTGTTGGCGAGCGGCACGGGGACCGCGCCCGCGAGGACGCAGCCAAAAAACGCGACTACGAAGTCATCAGGCTCGGGTAGAACCACCACCACTCGGTCACCTGGCACCACGCCAAGTGACGTCTTGAGTATTTTTCCGGTGGCGCGCGCGGCGGCCTTCAGTTCACGCCAGGAAAGAGACTTCTCGCTGCCATCTCGCCTCACGCACGTAAAGCCTCGCCCCTCCCGCTCGGGTAAGTCGAGGAGGGCGGTCACCAGCGTTGTCGCGAGATTTTCCGCCATGAGGCCGCTCTTTACGTTTCCGTAGGGTGAAGTGTCAAGGCGCGAGCCGCGACCACGCTCTTGCCTTTTGGGGTCGCTCGGACTAGGAGCGGCGTGCGATGGAAGCGGTCTACGTGACCGGGATGGGGATTGTCAGCGCACTCGGAAGCGATGTCGAGAGCTGGTGGCAGGCTTTGTGCCGAGGCGAAAGTGGTCAGGGCCAGGTCACCCGATTTTCGACCGATGGCATTGAGCGGGATCAGGCCTGCGAGGTCAAGGGGGTGCCCTGGGAGCCTTGGCTCACACGAAGTGAGCAACGGCAGGTCGGAAGGGCCGCGGGTTATGCGCTTGCGGCGACGCGCCAGGCGCTTGAACAAGCCGGGCACCCCAACGCGCAGACGCCGGCGCCGGAACGTCGTGCGGTCGTCGTGGGCACGTCGATGGGCGAGGGCGACCGCTTAGGTGCAGTGCATCGGGCTTGGTTCCACGGGAACGCAGCCGGCGTGGCGCCCGGGGCGGTCGTCCCGTTTGGGTCGGTCACGCTCCCCGCCCTCGTCGCTCGGTCCGCGGGGTGCGAGGGACCCATTCATACCGTTCCGGGCGCTTGCGCTGCGGGGAACTATGCGCTCGGGCTGGGAGCGGAGTTGATACGCACGGGGCACGCTGACCTTGTCATTGCGGGGGCAAGCGAGGTCATAGAGCGCCTCCAGTATGCAGGCTTTGCTCGTTTAGGTGCGATCGCCCCGCAGCGCTGCCAGCCCTTCGATGCCCAGCGCAAAGGCTTAATGATTGGCGAGGGGGCCGCGTTCTTTGTGCTCGAATCCGCCGCGAGCGTGGTACGTCGTGGTGGGCAACCCTTGGCTCAGCTTGGCGTGCTTGGGCTCACATGCGACGCGTTTCACATTACGCGTCCCCATCCCGAAGGCGCCGGTAGCCGGGCGGCGCTTCTACGTGCTCTGAGTGCAACCGGCCTCGCGCCGGACGCCGTCGATTATTTTTGCGCACACGGCACCGGTACCGAGGCCAACGATGCAGTCGAGGCGCAGGTCTTGCGCGCTGTTTTCGGAACGCATGTGCCCCTGGTCTCCTCACTTAAGGGCGCTATTGGACACGCCATGGGCGCTGCCAGCGCGATCGAGGCGGTGGCATGCGTGCAGGCGTTGCGCACCGGTGTTGTTCCCGGCACTGTGAACCTCGAAGAAACGGATCCCGCTTTGGAGATCGACGTATTGAAGCGCACTGCACACTCAACACGGCTGCGGGTCGTGCTGAACAACTCGCTCGCATTTGGCGGCTACAATGCGGTCTTGCCTCTGATAAATGCCGAAGATGTCGTGCTTCAGCCGGATGCGCCTGCCTCTGGAAGGTATAGTGCGTCGGCTGGCATCGCGGTTCCTGAAGGTGCTCGCGAGGACGATGCGCCCGAGGGCGTCTCAGGGGGGCTGAGGCCATGACCGCGCAGCGTATCCTGGGCTTCGGAGTGGTGGGGTGGGCCGGTATGCGGCCGAGCCAGTGGCTAAGTGACAGTCAACGGCAATATGCGCCGCTGTTCTCGGTAGAGATCGCTCCTGACGGGGGGGAGCCCGCGTTGGCGGCTCGCGAGAGCGTATGGCCAGGTCTGGTCCCTGATGGGGCGGGTGCCATCACGCCCACGCCACCCCCCTTGGGGGACGTCCGCGCCTTCGCGGGTGCACTATTTGAGCATATTGAGCCGCACTTGCTTTGGGGCTTTCGCGCCGAACCTTTCCTTGGATCCAAGGGCTTGCGCACATTCGATCGTCTGACCCGCCTGACGCTTGTCGCTGTGCAGGGTGCGCTGCAGGAGTCCGGGCTGGGCGAGCTGGCGGCGCGTTATCCAGACCGGTTCGGTGTGGCCTGGGGTAGTGCCTTTGGCGCGCTCGAATCGATAGAAGAGCTTCATCGGGTAGCCGAAATGGAGGAGCCCCGGTTCATTAATCCGAATCGCTTTCCGAATACGGTTGCCAATGCTGCCGCGGGTCAAGTCGCCATTTGGTATGGTTTGAGCGGTCCGAACATTACTGCCGTCGATGGCCGCTGCTCGGGCGCAAGTGCATTGACGCATGCGGCGCGCAAGCTCAGCGCCGGCGAGGCGGATTGCATGCTCGTCGGCGTTTCCGAGACCCTATCGCTTGGCATGTGCCAGGCGCTGGATGCACAAGCCGCACGCGCTAAAGCACTGAGTCTTTCGGGGTTTCCCGAGCGCTACGGCGAAGGTTCGGTCTTTTTAGCGCTAAGCCAAGACGAAGGCCCTGAGGCGGGCGCACGCGTATGCGGCGCCGAGGTTCCAGCGCTCGGTTTTCATTTGGCTACGGCGCTGCGTTTCGAAAGCCCAGGCCATTCGCGGCGTATGGTGTACCCGGAACGGGCGTTGGAACGAGCCATTGCCGCAGCGTTGGCCGAGGCTGCGATCGCGCCTCATGACGTCGATGTCGTGCTGCTCGGTGGTAGTCTCACCGAAGGGGCGGTCTTCGCCGCGGAGCTGCGTGCGGTGCGCGCGGTTCTAGGTCGCGGTGCCCGGGTGTGTGTCCCCGGTGCCGTGTGGGGTGAATGCTTTGCGGTCAGCGCCGGATTTAACTGGCTCGTAGCGCTCTCTTTGTTTGCGGGCGGCAGCTGGCAGGCGCCGCCTCTCTCTGAAGCGAGCGTGCCGCGAGAGGGGGGCGCTGAAACCGGTGGGGCGGGGCGCGGTAGCGTTGAGCGGGACGCGCCCGATGTCATCCTGATCGTCTCAATGGATATTCAGGGCTTGGCGGCGGCAACGCTTTTGCGTTCTCCGGGGGCAACCTAGCGATTAGCTCAGCTCAAAGTAGGCACTTCCTGCGCCTGTGCCCCGCCGCACTCACCCCTGTTTCTACCTGTCGACAGCCGGAGCGCTCGCCATCACGTCATTCAAAAGCCGTGCGCGCCGCGTTGCGTGCTAGGCTGCGCGCCGATGTTGTGGATTGAGGAGAAAGCGCAATCGGCTCTCGAGCGGGTCCGTGAGGCTCAAAGTCGCCAAGTCTACCCCTATTTTCGCGAGTTTGAGAGCGGAGGGCTCCACACCACGATTGCGGGCAAGCCCGTCGTCAATTTCTCCTCAAATGACTACCTCGGGCTAACCAATCACCCTGCTGTCCGAGAAGCGGCTAAGTCGGCTATTGACCGATATGGTACGGGTCTGGGTTCGTCACGGGTGCAGGCCACGACCGATGCCCACGTTGCCCTGGAGCGGCGCTTGGCTGCGTGGTTTGGTTTCGAGCGCTGTCTCGTATTTACGACGGGCTATCAAGCCATGGTGGGAACCATCATGGCGCTCGCCGACCGAGACACCTCGCTTATACTGGATAGTTACAGTCACGCGTGCATTCTCGACGGTTCATTTATGGCCGCAGGCACGCCGGGTTCTCAAGCAGAACTGCGTTTTTTTAACCACAACAGCCCCAAGTCGCTCGCGCGCTGCCTGCGCACAAAAGAGCGCAAAAATGCCTTGGTTCTGCTGGAAGGCATCTACTCGCTAGACGGCGATGAAGCTAACCTCGAGGAGCTACTCGATGTTTGCGACGCATACGGCGCAGCTGTGCTTTGCGACGACGCTCACGGAACGGGCACGCTGGGGCATGGTGGGCGAGGCATTCTTGAAAAGTACGGTCTGCAAGGCCGCGTGCCCGTCGTTATCTCCACCTTCTCAAAGACGTTCGGTGGAATAGGCGGTATCTTGCTCGGTTCCGAGCAGGTGGTTGACCACGTCAAGCATAGCGCTCGCTCCTTTCTCTTCAGCGCTAGCTTGCCGGCCCCGCTAATTGCCGCCGCCGATACGATCTTGGGCATGCTTGAAGCAGAGGGGCCAGCTTTGGTGAATGCGCTTCAATCGCGTGCGGATTACATGCGCAGCCGACTACTCGCTGCGGGATTTGACCTTGCTCAGAGCAATACGCACATCATGCCGATCATGGTGCGTGATGAGCGTAAGGCGCTTTTCTTGCACGTAGCTTTGCTCGAACACGGCATCATGATGGTGCCGATTACCTACCCTGGCGTTAAGCAGGGCGAAGAACGGCTGCGTCTCAATGTGACCCTGGGGCATAGCGAGGAAGATATCGATCGTGCAGTCAAGCTACTGATTCAATACGGCAAAGCCTTTAAAGTCATCGCTTAGGCGACGGGCGTTAGACAGCGCATCCATCCCTCGGGTGGCGTGATGGCAGGTCGGCGCGTTCGGACCCTGAAAAGGGGGGGTGGCGGTCGACGAGTGAAGTCGGTATCATCGTCCGCATGCACCATGAGCTGCCGACCATCGATGTATTGGAGCACGGCGCCAGCCGCGATGGCGAGCGCCAGTCCATCAACCAACGGCTGTTCATGCAGCTGCTCGTATTCCGCGAGCAGGCGCCAGGCACACACAGTTGCGCTGCTGACCTTGCGTCCGCCTTTGAGGACGCCGGTCTAGCGGGCGTTGTGTACGACGATGTCAATGATCCGGAGAGCTTTGCGGTTCTGACCTGGTCGCTCGACCCGAGCCACTTCGTTCGTCAAGTTCGGCCTTGCGTCCGGCAGGCACTCGGCACGAAAGCCAGGTTGCGACCAGATTTCACGATGATCGGCCGCAGTTACGGTTCGGGTCACGAGCCGAACTTGCCCTGGACGATTCTCGACCGGCCCATCGAGACTGTGCTCAAGGAGGAGGCGCCCTGGGCTGTCTGGTATCCGCTTCGCAGGCACGGGGCTTTCGAAAAGCTAGATAAGGCGGAGCAGGGCAAAATCTTGATGGAACACGGCATTATTGGCCGAGCCTACGGCGCACAAAACCTGGCGACCGACGTTCGCCTAGCGTGTCACGGAATTGACGCGAGAGATAACGAGTTCGTGATCGGGCTTATCGGCAAAGATCTGCATCCGCTGTCTCATGTCGTGCAGACCATGCGCCACACCCGTCAGACTTCCGAGTTCATCGCACAGATGGGGCCGTTCTTCGTCGGCTATGTGCGCTGGCGCTCCGCCGGAAGCTGAGACATCCTGCCTTCGGGCGAGGCGTCCTGATGGCGGGTAGTACTTTCGGCACGTTATTTCGCGTTACCACCGCTGGCGAGAGCCACGGACCAGGCAACGTTGTGATCGTCGACGGCTGTCCGTCGGGGCTTGAGCTTAGCGAAGCAGACCTAAGCGTAGATCTTGAGCGCCGCAGGCCCGGGCAAAGCAAGGTTGTCACTCAGCGCCAGGAGTCAGATGTGCCGGAGATTCTTTCCGGGGTTTTTGGTGGGAAGACGACCGGCGCGCCTATCGCGGTGCTCATTCGGAATGCCGATGCGAAGAGCAAAGACTACGGTAATCTCGAAAGCGTCTACCGTCCGGGGCATGCGGACTATACGCTGGACGCGCGCTTCGGCTTTCGCGACCACCGCGGCGGAGGCCGCTCCAGTGCCCGCGAGACGACAGCGCGCGTCGCTGCGGGTGCCATCGCGAAAAAGCTTTTATCGGCGTTATTTGGCACGGACGTCGTGGGTTACGTTGTTCAAATTGGTGACCTCCGCGCGGCGATCCATGGACCGGTGCGCTTAGAAGACGTCGAAAGCCTCCCTGATGGGTCGCCAAATATAGTGCGCTGCCCGGATCACGCGCTTGTGCCGAAAATGATCGACCTGATTCAGGCGATGCGCAAGGCGCAGGATTCGATCGGTGGCGTTGCAGAAGTGACGGCGCGCGCGGTTCCCGCCGGCCTTGGCGAGCCGGTTTTCGACAAACTCAAAGCTGATCTCGCAAAAGCACTATTTTCACTGCCTGCAGTATTGGGCGTTGAGTATGGTATCGGCTTTGATTGCGCGCGGTTGCGCGGTTCGGAAAACAATGACCTCATGTATCCAGATGTTTCTGCGGCACATGCCTTGCCGAGGCGCGCCGGGGCGCCCGCCGTCCACTTTGCAAGTAATCGCCACGGCGGGATGCTCGGCGGCATCTCCAGCGGCGAGCCGATCGTACTGCGGGCGGCGGTGAAGCCGACCAGTTCATTGCCACGCGCGCAACCCACGATTGATTCAGCAGGCCGAGAGGCGGAGGTGCAGACCAAAGGCCGCCACGACCCCTGCCTGCTTCCACGTTTCGTCCCGATGGCTGAAGCGATGGTGGCCCTCGTTCTCGCAGACCACGCGCTCCGCGCCCGTGCCGCTCGCCTCTAATGCACTCCAGCTTCAGGTTGCTGCTCTGCCGTCCTAAGTGCGCTGTCCGCGAAACATCTGGTTTTTGCTCAGGCAGGAAGATCCTGATGGGCGCGGGCTTTGCCGCTTCCCACGCCTTCTCTCCGTCGCGCCCGGTTGGCGGCCAGACTCAGAGTCTTTCCTCGGCGTACTAAGCGCCGAGCGCCTGGGTCAGACGCCGCCCTTCACTTAGGGGGCTTTCGGTCGCCGACGGGCGCACTCAAGAGGTGTCTCGAGTGCGTTTAGGCCCAGCGCAGGCGTAGCGCGTTCGCTGCCCCGAAGGCCAGGCCCGAGAGTAGGCCCGCTGCATGAGCTGCGTTGGCTACATTGCCAACGAGACCTGTAAAACAGACAACAAACCAGAGCATCATGAAGATCATGATGAACTTGGGCACAAAAAGGCCGCCTTTGGGGTGGATGCGGCCCGATATCCAAGCAAAGCCGAGCAGGCCGTAGATGACGCCAGACATGCCGCCAAAGTTGGCGCTGCCACTTGTCAGAAACTGCACTACGTTGGAAATGACTCCAATCGAAATCACCAGGACGGCCAACGTGACCGGTCCACGCACGCTCTCCACTAAACTGCCTAAGTCTTTAAGCCAGAGCATATTGAGCAGGAGGTGGAGGATGCCAAAGTGAACCAGAATGGGCGTCAACAGGCGCCAGACCTCGCCGCTCGTCAAAACCTCACCAAGGGAGTTAAAGCTCCCACCTTCAGCCGCCGGAGCGCTGAGTAGTAGAGGCGCTACTGACCCGAGTTCGCTGCCGAAACTCGTCCAGAAACCTACGGCCAAGCATAGAGCAATGAGCGCGATTGTCAGGGGGCCCAGGCGAATCATTACGATGCGAGGCATTCCGCGCCGCGGGGCAGGCGGTGCGCGCCGAGACGCCTTGTTCGGCAGATCGGGATTTGAACGGTCGAGACCAGACCGGTCCGGATTCGGCGGCTCGGATGTCGGGGCAGGTCTGAGTGAGCCCGGCATTCGTATCGGTGAGCTTTCAGGTGCGATAGGCCGAATGCTGGGGTTGCGTTTACGCTTCTGCGCTTCGATCGGTGGTTCGCCTGAACCGGTTTCGCCTCCCCGATTCCCGCGCGTCCTACGCCGTTGCTCGCGGATAGCGGACCGAATCTCAGGTGCCTTCGGATCATTCTGAAACGCTGTGAACACGTCCCGGGCAAGATCTTTTTGCAACTCGTTGAGGTAATAAACGCGATGCGTAGTACCGTCTTGCGACGTTTCGTAAAACGTTTCGACGCCCGCCGCCTCGAGAAGTAGGGTCAGGTCAGTCGCCCGTTTTGGGTCGGCGGTTGTTTCGAGAAGGCGCATGGTGAGTCACAGGGGGAATGGGCGCAGTCCGCTTTTCTGCGAAGGCCTGATCGTTCGGAAGGATGGGCCCTAGAAGGGAGTGAGGCAATCACACCGCCAATCTTTAGGCAGGGTTTTGCACGCCTGCTGGAAAATCACCTGATGCCCATCGGCATTCGGATGGATATGGTCGAAGCCGCGGTAGCGTGCCTCCATGAAGTTCAGAGAGCGTTGTCGGTGAGCCTTGAGCACCTTTTCGCGAAACGCGGCTCGATCTGTGGCTGCCTTGAGATCTGAACGTATTTGGCGGTCCGCAAGCAAGCGCCCCCAGAGCCAACGGTCCGTGACATCTTCCGCCTCCTGGGCACGCAGGGGCGAATGCCACAAGTCAATCGTCAAGTCGGGGAGTTCGGTGGGGGCAAAGCTTGAAACTTCAGCCTGGCAGGTGCGTCGGTCGAGGTAGGTGCCGAGTGCTTCCGCGGGGGTATGCTTGCCGCGGTAAAAATCAACGATGGCCTGGGTGGATGCAACATAGTCGGCCCCGGACTTGCCTCGGAAGCGTGGGTCGCGAAGAGAGCCCCAGGGCGTGGGTGTCATCGCCGCCACCTGGTAGCCGCGTTCGTGGGCGTAGTGAAAAAGATTAACCGCGTCTAGGATCGTCTTGGGCGCATTGCTGATGGAGTTCAGTCCCCCTGCGAACAGAAGCCAGCGCTCAGGTTCGCGCGCAGCCCCGTAGAGTTTCCGATCGAAGGCCACAAAGCGTTGTCGAAGCGCGCTTGCTCCTAGGCCGGTCGCGGACAAGTTCGCGACCTCAACCGCATGACAGCGCCGGGCGATGTGCCGCGCATAGGATGCGCCTCGAAACGCTCCTATTGACCCAGCGACCACCACAACTTTGATCGGGCGTTCGCTAAAGCGAAAACGCTGCGGGCCGCCAACATCCGGCGCCCGATAGGCGCTTGCGACGGGCGTCGCTGAGGTGGTGCGGGGTTGTAAACTGCCGCTGAGTAAGCCAAGCAAGAGCAGCGCTGCCTTCAGTGCGATGCGTTTGAGCAGGCGCGCTAGGTGGGTCTCGGGCGCGACGCTACGCAACGCCTGAGACGCATCTTCCGCTGGCTTTAAGCGTATTCTCCGCGCAGGGGGTGTCGAACGCACAACGTACCTGGCTTTCACGCCCCAAGAGTTCCGGGAAAAAAGCGATGGCAAAAGATGCCTAGCTGGGACTTTATTCTGCATGATGTTTTGTGGCCCTGTAAGGTAGCGTTGGCTTGATGGTCACGCCTCCTGAAGCGAAGGGAGGGTCTCTGCGCTAGGCGTCTCGGTGCCGTATCTGCCGATCGTCGAGCCGCTTCATGTTTGGCGGTATCTGTCGCCGCGTCTGCGTGAGTGGGGGTCTACGCTAAGTCATCGCCGCGAGCGTGCACGCCCTTGGCGTGCGAGAGGTCGCTCTCGATATTGCCGCGCGTAGGCATTCCGTCCAAGAACGTCCCGTGCGTGGGAGGTCTTCCGTAAGTTCGGCGCCCACGCCACCGACTAGATCGACAAGACGACTAGATCGACAATAGTGCCCTATGATTGTAACGGTTCAGAGGGGTTTTGTATCAAAGCCGCTCAGTGTTCGGGCGTGAATCCCGAGCACGGCTCCCCCACGGCACTTCGGAAAGATGGCCTAGGGCTGCGCGTCGGACCCCAACCCCCGCTAGCACTCTGGAGTAGACTTTTAGCGTCCGCCGGACCTCCTAAACGCTTACCTATGATTCAACCGCTAGATAAGTTTGAAAGCGTCAGGGTGGCCGTTGTCGGCGCGGGGCTCGCCGGACTTGCTTGCGCGCGTTGGCTGAGTCGACAGTCGGTTTGCGAGGTCACGGTGTTTGAGAAAAGCCGTGGGCCGGGAGGCCGCTGCGCGCTGAGATCACTTTATACCGGACGCCGTGTCGCCATCGGCGCGCCGAGTCTCTTGGGAAATGCCGCCCTTTGGCGCGCTGTCGAGTCCCAGCTCGGCATCGTCGCGGGGCTCAACGTAGAAGCCGATTCGGGCCCGTTGCGGATGCTTGCGCCAGAGAGTCAGTCGCCAGCAGCGCAGGATGCGCGGGCCTACGGGGCGGCTGATGGTCACTTGGCCGGGTTCATCGATGTTCTGGCGGCGGATCTCGATGTCCGGTATCAGCGACGCGTCGAGGCCATTGAGCGCGACATCGATAGCCGATGGTATCTTACGCTGCGTTCGACTGGCGACGAAGCCCACGTTGAACGGGCGGGTCCTTTCGACGCACTGATACTGGCCCTTCCGGAACCCCAGGCGGTTGCCTTGCTGGCGCCCGCTGAGCGGGCGCCTCTCTTCGCCGCAGGCGCAACTGCCGTGAAACGTGCTGGCTTGGGCGCGCTGCAAACATGGCTGGATGCATGGCCGGCTCGCGCATCCACCTGGCAGCCAGTGCTAACAGCGCTCCTGGCGCAGCGGCCTCCCGACCAAGCCGTTCATGCCGCGGGTTCCGTCGCAACTGCTGACAAGCCGCAGCGCTTAACGCTTGGAACGCGCCTAAACGCCGATGATGGTTTCGTGATTCACGCCCCGCCCCACTGGAGCCAAGTGCATTTTGGCCAAGATGCCGCGACAGTCCTGGAATCGATCGCATCGGCCTGGCACCAGCAGCAAGCATTCGGGCACAAGCCCGTGGTTCCCGACGGGCACTATAGCGACGTGATCGCAGCTAATTCCCGAACTCTAGCGCCCGTCGCGGGGGCGGCGCGTCCGCTGCACCGTTGGCGCTACGCGTTCACCACCGAGCCGTTAATGCGGGGCGCGCTCTGGGAAAGCGTTTCCCGATTGGGTGTGTGTGGAGACTGGCTGGACGATGGAACGGGCGGAGGCGCACTCAGGAGTGGTCTTGCATTAGTGCCGGCCCTGCAGTCGCTACTAGCCACGTGTGGCCGGCAAGGCGCCTGAACGCACGTGCTTAAAGAGGTCTAAGACGCGAAACGTTGCGCCAACGCCGGTCGTCGACCGAACCCGCGGGCTTCGCGCTCTAGTTCGGCGGTTAGCCGACACAAGACTCAGTTGCTTTCTATGGGGTCGGGGCCATTGGTTCTGGCCTGATGCCCCTCGGTTGAGTTAAAGTCGCGGCGAGTTATGGAGAACCTGAGCAACGGCGTTTCGCGCTGGTGCGGTTTTGGAGATATCATGTTGATTCAGAAGAACTTAATGATGCGTACGAGCTTGATACTCGGCGCTGCTTTCTCGCTCGTAGCGTGTGGTGAAAAGAAGGCCCCAGAGCCCGTTTATGTTCCGGACAAGGCCGAGGTGCCTGTTGAAGTAGAGAATATCGAACTGCCCGAGGCGAGCGCGGATTGCGTCGATACGGTGATTGCTGATGGGAAGTTTTCCACGCTGGCGGGTCTGATCCAGGCCGCACTTATGGCGGATACGCTGCGGGCCCCCGGACCATTTACGATTTTCGCGCCTAACGACGAGGCCTTCGCCGCGCTTCCCGAGGGCACCCTGAACGCACTATTGCTTCCGGAAAGTCGGCCGACGCTTCAGCGCATCCTTAAGCATCATGTCGTTGAGGGCACCTACACGAGCGTGAAGGTCGCGACGGAGAAATCTTTTACGACCGTTGCAGGCACTGTCTTGCCCGTGTCCACGACGGAGACGTCGGTCACCGTGGGTGGGGCACCGGTGGTCGCGACGGACCTTCCTTGCACCAATGGGGTGATCCATACGCTTTCCGCGGTTTCGTTGCCCCCGGACGAAGCGCAGTAGGTCATATCGTGCGATACTGTCGTGGGGAGATGGAGGCGGTATCTTTGACGCCAGTGGATAGCTCGTCAAAGAATGAGGCGCGGGCCGCCGGGAAGCATGAGTAACTTGTACCAAGTGACACCCGCGTCACAACTTGGCAGAAGGTAAGCGTAGCACTTGCTTAGGGTTGCGATGGCCCTACGCCTCGAGATAAGGAACAAGTAACTATGTGGACAACGGGAACCATCATCATTCTAACGTTCTTTGCGGCACACTGGCTAGGGTCAGTGTTTTCGCAGACTTTCTTTCTGCATCGATACGGCGCGCACCGCATGTTTTCGATGTCCAAGGGGTGGGAGCGTTTTTTTTACTTAGTCACCTACGTAACCCAGGGTTCCTCGTTCCTTAATCCTAGGGGGTACGCCATCCTTCATCGCGAACACCACGCGTTCATTGACACGGAGCAAGATCCGCATTCACCCGTGGGTTATTCCAATCCGATGTCGATGATGCTTTCAACAAAAGCGCGCTACGACGATTACGCCTACAATCGTCGGTCTCCCGAGGCGCGTTTTGACGGCGGATATCCCTCGTGGCCCATGCTCGACCGCCTTGGACAAAGCTGGACGATGCGTATTCTTTGGTGTGTACTCTATGCTGGTGTGTACGCCGCGTTTGCGGATAAGTGGTGGCTGTGGTTGCTGTTGCCTATTCACTTTGTGATGGGTCCGGTTCATGGCGCTATCGTGAACTGGTGCGGCCATCGTTACGGCTATGCTAACTACAACAATGGCGACCAATCGCGCAACTCCCTCTTCTTCGACTTTGTAACGTTCGGCGAACTTTTTCAGAACAATCACCATCGCTTCGGCATGGCACCCAACTTTGCCGTGCGTTGGTTCGAAGTAGACCCTGGCTACCTTATGATTCGGCTTTTCAAGCGTTTGGGCATCATCGAGATGCCGGAACGTGTTCAGAAAGGACGATACCCTTACCGAGCGCCGGCGCAGGCCGCAATGCCCGGGGCGGGTGTTAGACCCATAGTCTGAGCTGAGACGCGGCCTCTCTGCGGGCCGGTCAACATTCGCCACACGTCTGCAGAGAATCTCTGGCAGCGTGTGGCTTTTTACTTTTGAGCGGATGTCGCTAGGGGCGCTTAGGTGTCGGAGCAAGGACTAAGCCGAACGCTCAACGACCTCGCCCGCGTGCTCTAGCCGCATGCTGCTGCGACCATCGTAGTACGCTCCGATATGCCCTACGATGCGCGCTTCAACGCCTAGATCCGCTGCACGTTCGATAACCTCAGGGGCGAAGTCGGGTTCACAGGCCACCTCTAGCCGATGTCCCAAGTTGTAGACCCGCGCCATTTCCTCGAGACTCAAGCCTTGTGTGGTTTGGAGGTAGCGAAAGAGGGGGGGGAGCGGAAAGAGGTTGTCTTTCACGTAGCGCACGCCCTGACCGAAGCTCAGCGGCTTGAGCTGACCGCCACCGGTGATGTGGAAGATGGCGGAGATGGGTCTCGCCGACATGCTGCGAATATCGCGTAGCAGCGGTATCAGCACGGGCGCATACGTCCGGGTAGGTGACAGCAGCGCCTCCAGCAGTGTCAACGGTGTGCCTTCAAGGCGTGTGTTCAAGTCGGCGTAACCGGTGTAGGCTACGTCGCTGATTTCCGGCGCGAAGCTCTCGGGAAACGCAACTTTCATGTCGCCGCCGAATACATCGTGGCGGGCTTGCGTCAGGCCGTTCGAGCCGATGCCCGAGTTGTAGCGCGGCTCGTACTTAGCCTGCCCGAAAGACGCCAATCCCACCAATACGTGACCTGGTTTGGCCTGAGACGCATCGACGACGTCGCTGCGGCGCATGCGCGTCATCAGTGTGGAGTCGGCGATCACCGTGCGCACAACATCGCCAACGTCGGCAGTTTCGCCACCACAGCCGTATACCTCGACGCCGAAGTCTGCGAGTTGCGCGCAGACGGCTTCGTATCCGTGGATCAATGCGGAGATGACCTCGCCAGGCACGCGCTTCGCGTTACGACCGATGGTATTCGAAAGCAGAAAGGGGCCATCGGCTCCGACGCAAAGTAGATCGTCGAGGTTCATCACCAGGCTATCCTGGGCAATGCCCGCGAACACCGAAGGGTCACCCGTATTTTGATAGTGCAGGTAGGCAAGCACCGATTTTGTGCCGGCGCCGTCTGCGTGCATCACCGTGCAAAAATCACGGTCACCGAGCAGCAAGTCGGGCAAAATCTTGCAGAAAGCACCAGGAAAAACGCCCTTGTGTAGGTTCGCTATCGCAGCGTGTACTTCGGACTTGCTGGCGGAGACGCCCCGCGCCTCATAGGAGGGTTTGTCGCTCATCTCGGGCACAGCATGGCACGTCACCGCGTTTCACCCAAGGTCAGGAGCGCGCGCACCACTTGGCTGATACGAGGTCCGTGCTGGGGGGAAATCTCTCGTCGAGGGTTCGGCGCCACGGAATCGGTGGGTGCGTGGGTGCGCTCGCGTGCCTCACACGGCAGTCAAAAAACAGGGAACCGCACGCAGTTGCGTATCCTACTTGGGGCTCATCCGAGACTCCGACGGTTCGTGGGCTATCGCCTTTGGCGGCGCCATTGCACGCCGCGCTCCTAGCGCGCTGAATCGGCTTCGAGCGCCTGCTGCCAGAGGTTAATGGTTTGGTTGGCGAGAGCTCGAGCGCAAAAGTGGGCGGTGGCGCGTTGACGGCTGGCCGCACCGAGACGGTTGGCCAGGTCGCGGTCTGTCAGCAGGCGCCCTAGGGCGGCAGCAAGGGCGGCAGCGTCGCGCGCCGGTACCAGCAGGCCATTGACGCCGTCGGTGACCACCTCGCGACAGCCGGGCACGTCCGTCGTCACAATGGGCAATCCACAGGCCGCAGCCTCAAGCAAAGCTTTGGGCAAGCCTTCGCGATAGGATGGTAGGCAAGCGATAGAAGCAGCTTGCAGGCAAGCGCGCATGTCCGATTGATGGCCGAGCCAATGCACCAATCCTTCGGACTCCCAAGCGCGCACCTGAGCTTCGGGGACATGCTGCCGATAGGTAGTATCCAAGCCGCCCGCTAGGCAGAAGTGCACCTCAGGATGGCTCGACCTCAGTAAACGCGCTGCCTCAGTGAACTCGCGCACGCCTTTGTCCCAGAGCAGTCTCGCGGGTAGTACGACGCGTCTGGGCGCAGCGGGTGCGCTTGAGGCGGGTTGGAAGTATTTGAGGTCTACGCCCGACCCTCGCACAATTACCGATCGGCCTGGCCTGACCATGCCCTCTCGCTCAAACAGCTCTTGGTCGTCAATATTCTGGAAGATAAACCATGTACGCTGCGCCGGCGGCAGCAGGCGATAGCCCGCGCGAATCACACTACGGGCGACTCGCGCGTCAGCGCTTTGGCGAATAAAGGCGAAGCCGAGACCGCTCACTGCATTGACGACGCGCAGCGGGGGCAGGCCGGGGAGCGAGAGTAGGCGGGCCGCAAGCGAGCCGTGCAAGATGCATTTTGCTGTCACGTTATGCAGAATATCTGGACGTTCCCGGAGGAGAATACGGGCAAGCGTCTCTAGGGTCCTTAAGTCTCGCAATGGGTTAAGGCCGTGGCGCCGTACGGGCACTGGCAGCCACTTTATGTTGTGATCTGCCAACTGCGCCAGGTGCGCTGCGCTGGCGCTGCTTTCGGGCGCTGCCACGGCCATATCGAACCCTCGCGCCTGGCCGGCGAGTGCGATGGGAAACCTATGGCTGAAGAAAAAACCTAAGTCGTTGACAAAGAGCAGCGCTTTGCGATTCCCCATGAGGCAGAGGTTCTTTCACACTAAGGCTTCGAGGGCTAGCTAGGGCAAGCAATGCAAGCCTTAGTTTCGGCGTCAACTCAAGCGGCCGATCCCCGCCTAGATAGGCTAGATGCGCGAGCCGTGAATGTAGGGCTGAAGCGTATTAGAAAAAGAGCTTATGTATCACGACTGGGTCGTCCCCTGCCTGGACGACGGTCTGGCCGTCACTGGCGCTGAAGCTGACGCTCGTCGGTTCGGCCCGGTAGTTTAAAGCGGAGCCGAGCGCGATGCTACTGCCGGGATGAATGACACTGACAATCGACCCGGTGATCTCGTTCGCGTCAGTCACGGCAAGCAAGTTGCTGGTCGCCAGTAGTTGCCAGGTGCCTGCATTGCTTGTTGAGTATCCGTCGAGCACCACAATCACACCGCCGTTGCCGAGAAACGCCTCCATGGCCGCGCCCAGCGTAAGGCCCAGGTTGGCCAAAGCGGTATCACTAGCGCCGCCTTGAGCGTAGATCAGCAGTACATCTGCGTCGGCAAGCCTATCTTCCAACACGTCGGCCGTGGCGACGGTTTCGGCGAAGCTGCGCCCGCGTTCCGCGGCGACCTGATTCAGGGCGACGCGTGTCCCGTTCACGACGCTGTTGTGTGCGGCGCCGATGTAGCTGACAACCCGCACCGGATTGCCAGGCGCCAGAAAGATACTGTTGCCCACGATGCGATTCATGTTCACGCGCGTGACTTGGTAGTCGTGTCCGATCAGTACGAGTTGCCCGGTGCGCTTGCCGCTGCACAGGCCGTCGATACAGATAGCGGTATCGCACGCGACACCACAGATGCCGCAGTGGTCTGGGTCGCTTTGCGTGTCTACGCAGCTTGCACCACAGCGCGACGTGCCCAAGGAGCAGGGTGGCAGGCAGATGCCTTGTACGCAGGTATTGCTGGGGTCGCAGGCGTCGCCGCAGGCCCCGCAATTGTTGTTGTCCGACGCCAAGTTGACACAGGTATCCAAGCACCGCTCGAGCGGTGCTGTGCAAGCGATGTTGCAGCTGCCACCACCGCAGATACTTGCGTCTTCGCAGACGTTGAAACAGCCGCCACAGTGGGAGTTGTCGGTGGCTGGATCGACGCATCGTCCGCCGCACGCGAGCAGCGGTGGCTGGCAGGGCTGGCCCGTCTCACTACACGCGCCCTCGATACATGGCTGCCCGCTCGGGCATGCATTGCCACAAGAGCCGCAATTATTGGGATCGATACTCGTATCGATGCAAGTTGATTCACAGAGCGTTTCACGGGGCGTACAGCCGGCGTCGCCGGGTTCTATGCGGCAGACGCCGCCATTGCACGCGCTCTCCTCCGGACAGCGAAGACCGCAACCGCCGCAATGTGCGGGATTGATATTGGGGTTGATGCAGACCCCGTCGCAGAGGAGGCCAGGAAAGCCACAGAAAGCGTCGAGGCCGTCGCCAATACAGAACCCCTCGGCGCAGTAAGTGCTTGCGGGACAGCGCAGCCCACAGGCCCCGCAATGATTCACATCCGCGGTAATGGTGCGGCACGTGTCTTCACAAAGGCGCTGATTGGAACCGCAGGGATCCGGACCGGGCTCTGGGTCGGGGGCTCCACATTGGGCGCGGTGACACGTTTCGTCGGCTTCACACGCATTAAAGCAGGCCCCGCAGTGCGCGTTATCGCTGCGTAGATTGACGCATTGCCCCGCACACGGCGTGAACCCGCGCTTGCAGGTTCCACCGACCAGCTCTGTGCGGCAGTCGCAGCCTCCCAGGCTGATCGCCGCCAGCAACCACGCAAAGCACGCGCCGCGGAGAGCTGATCCGCATCTCGTTAGCCAGGCGCTTGAGAGCAGTGCGGTAGGTCGACCGGCGTACTCCAGCGCGCGCAGGGTATGCCTATGCCGGAGGTCCAGTATGTGACCCCGGCCGAAGTTGGCTCGCAAACGCTGGAGAAACGCGCGCTTCACGGGACGTTGCCTTTCGTGTCCAGCGTCTCCACATTCGGCGTAGCGGCGGTTTCGCCGTCCCGCTCTTGCGGTGCCGTGGGCGATGGAATTCGCGCATCTGTGTCAGGCGTGTGCTCTATTCGATCGGGCTGGGGGCGTGGTTCACTGGCTGGCGTGGGGGGTGTTTTGACAGAGGGGCGCGGTGCTGCCGGCTCGTCGCGCGCACCCGCCGCTGGCGTGTCGGTGTCGGTGTCAGTGTCGGGTGCGCGGGTGTCCTGAGAGAAGTCAGGCGCGTCTATTGGCGTTCTGCTTAGGATCACAAACTCGACGCGGCGGTTGCGCTGATGCGCGTCTTCGGTGTCGCCGAGAACGCGGGGTCGGCCTCGGCCGTAGCCCACAAAGTCGATGATCTCAGCGGGAATACCTGCCTCAACGAGCGCCAGGCGCACTTGCTCCGCGCGTCGCTCGCTTAGTGTTACGTTGAACGACTCGGACCCGCGCACGTCTGCGTGGCCCTCGACGCGGAGCTTTTCCCAGTTTCGTTGTCGACGGTAAAGCTTCACGATAGCTTCGATAATCGGGCGAGCGCTGTGCTTGACCCGCGCGCGCTCGAAATCGAATAGCACGCGCTCCTCGAGGATAATGCGCTCATCCTTGAGTTCGATAACGCCAGCATCGGGACAGCCATCTTCGTCTTCGATGCCATTGTAGACCTCAGGCTCGTCTGGGCATTGGTCATCGACATCAAGAATACCATCTCCGTCGTTGTCCGGGTCGGGGCACCCGTCTTCATCCTCAAACCCGTCGAAATCTTCTGGGGCATTAGGGCAGGCATCTTCGGTATCCGGAATACCATCTCCGTCGTTATCCGGGTCGGGACAGCCGTCTGCATCTTCGAAGCCGTCGTAATCTTCGGCATCATCCGGGCACGCATCGTCCTCGTCAACGATGCCATCACCATCGCGATCACTAGGCGGAGGAGGCGACGAAACCACAGGTTTCACGGGTGGTTTTTGGGCGGTCCACGCCAGCTCAACACCGGCGAGCAACAATCGCGCATCGCTAGAACTCACGGGGTTATCCTGTTGAAAGATATGCGCGTACCGCACCACCGGGCTGAGCGCGAAGGCATTCAGGGAGAAGGCGTAGCCCACCGCTGCTGTAGCGGACGGACGGACCGAGCGCCCTGTGAGGCCAGCACCTCCTCCGCCGCTAAGCCAGAGCCCGCGCATGCGTGCGGGCGTCCTTCGATCGGAAAAAGGTAGAACGCGCATACCGATGTTGAGTGCGGTCCATGTGCCGACGCCAGGGGGCTCTCGGTTAATATCCGCAGGTGGTGAACCATCCGAAAGCAGCAGCGTCCCCAAAACGATTTCCGGCATGATCCAATGGGTCCAAGCGTAGCGCACGCTGAGCTCGCCCCCGGGACCCGGCCGAAAAAGGTCACGCTCCGGTCGCGCAAGCGGGAGCGCCGCAAAGAGCGCTCCGCCAACACTGAATCGTGAACCCCGCGGCTGCTCCCCGTTTACCCCGATGCGCTCGGATGAATGTATGTCAGCGCGCTCGTCTGAGTGGTTCTGAGCCAGTGCGCCCGTCGCGCCTAAAGCCCACGCAGCGACGACGAACGCCGCCGCTATCGATCGGAGGCGCTCGCCTCCCTGGCTTCCGTATCGGTCACCGAGTGCCCTCGGCTTCAATCCTCTAGGACTTGTTCGCGCGCTGCCCGAAAATATGAAGTGACTGCACACGAGGTCCCCACAATGCCGGCTGCATGATCGCCGTTCCCCACGCCTGTTCGCCAACGCTATCATTTCGTGCCGATGCCGTAAACATTCACCCCTAGTCCTAACGTATTTAGCTAATGAAACAGTGCAAGGGCGCCGGGCGCTGGTTCGTTTACGATCAGGGCTCAGGCCATCCGTGTTCGGTTAAGGGGCCGAGTCGTCCGCGAAGCCTCGCCAGAAAGCCCACGTCTGTGCTTGATATTCGCTATGTTGACTCAGTTTGCGTGGCCATGGGAGGTCTTGCTCAGGTCCCCAAGCTGAGACTCGTGCCTCTCCGAGAGCCACTGTTCAAGGGGGCATGTTTCGCGCATGCCCCCGCGTCTTAGGGCGTGAGTCCCTCGCTGGTTGTCTAAAATGCCAGCTAAAGCTGCGCCCAGGGCCCCAACACCCGCTTGCCTTTTTGCGCGCGCTACCCTCCTCCCGGAGCGCTTGCCTCGGAGGAGCGCTGGCTCAGTCAAGGGCTGCATGCGTCGCACGTGCGGCCCGAGTGCGGGCATCAGTGAACATGTTTTAAACAAAGAAGTTTACATTCTATTTACAGCATTAATCTCGGCATGGATTGTTATCCGCGCTAATCAGCTGTGTGAAATCGAAAATACGCGTGTCGGATTCAAAGAAACTAGGTTCGCGGGTGGTCAGCGCAGCGCTCTGCGTGCTGCTTGGTTGTGCGGTTGATCCGGCCGATGCGCTACCCCCAAGCGACGCGTCGCTTGTGCATGCCGACGAGGGTAAGACGGCGCTTCTTTTTATGGATGTTGCTCTGGTTGTAGCTTTCGTATTTACAGCAAGCGTGGTGCTTGTCGTATTTGCTTACGATCCGGATCAAAGGCTTCACGTTTTCCGCAATCCTAGCGCCTTTGAACTCCTAGCTCTGGTTGGTAAACGCTTGAACGTGAATCGGCTTCGGTCGACTCCCGTTTCTTCAAGAGAAGAGATGAACAACAACATTCGTAGAATTCGGACCTCGCTCGTCAACGGCCGCCCGCTACCGCTAGGGGAGGAGTCGCCTGAGCAACTCGTAGTCGATACCCAAGCGTTTCAGCAGAATGAGCACTGTCGACTCGCGAAGGTCAATTTCCCCGCTAAAAAGACGTCTCTGGCGCTGGAAAATGGAGAGATCTGGGAGGGTGGGTCTAAATGGAGTGTAGAAGCTTCGCTGTTAACAAGCTCAACTGACAATGACGAGTACATCACTGACGTTGCGAATAGGACCTGCGCGTTATTCGCTGGGGGTCACGCCGTCAGATTGAAGGTCGATGGAGAGCACGGCTGCAACTTTGTTGAGGGGCCCAGCTTGGGGGAACCCAAGACCCACACATGCAAGCCTGGCGTGGTGACCGTGACCACGACCATTACTCCGTGGGATTCTAGCATACCTCCACAAACTTGGACAAGATTCTTTCCCGTGCCTCGTCGCTAGCTCAAAGCAATCTGAATCCCCCCGGGTTTCCTGGAGGCTCCGAAAAGAGGGAGTCTAGGAGACATGAGAATGAAAGGGAGCAGGTTTTCATCGGAGGTACGTGAGCGAGCGGTTCGGTTGGTAAAAGAAAGC
>SLQV01000104.1 GCA_007131285.1 Myxococcales bacterium | reverse complement strand
GGGGCTCCGGAGGGTGCGCCTGCGCGCCCGTGCCCCCGCGGGCCCCGCAGCCACGCGCTCGCCGGGACCCCAGCCTGCATGCGTGAGCGATTGAAGGCGCGCGGCAAACACAGCAGCGAACAGAGGGCTGTAGCGGCTCAACCTTAAGCTGAAGCGTATTAGTTGTCAGATTGTTCGGCCGCTGATGCGTCGGGCGACCCTTCATTTCGATCCGCGCTCAAAGTTGCAGCTTAGCTCCGACACCGACAGGTGGAGCAATAACGCAAGCTCCACGGTTAAGCGGACGAGGCTGGCACTTGACCCCATATCTCGGGCTTCACAGCAGGCAGCACGCCAAGCTGCGTAGCGCTTGAAGACATCCTGAATGCGTAGGTCCCGCGCCCGTATCTGGGCCGCGTGCAGCCGACGTGCCGCTAACTCGTGAGGCGAGAGCGCCGCGGAGGCGAGATCGAAGGTAAGTCGAACATTGAAGGAGTAGTTGCGGCCTCCGCGTAAACGCAGCGAGTCGCCGAGCAGATCAACGGCCTGATTCCAGTTCAGTCCGTTGCCGAAATGACCGCCCATGCTCACCCGCGGCAAGTACGCACGCAATCGTGCGCGCCTGGTGAGCTTAGACCCAGGCACGTAAGCCCCTAGCTCCGCCAAAGCGCGCTCGACGCGAGGATGCGGCGTCAAGCACGCCTCAAGCGCGTCCTGCGCCTCCGCACATAGCGGCGCCAGCACCACGAAGATAACAGCGATCACCCCCGTCCACCGCAGGATGCATGCGGACTTAACCGCGTATGCGCAGCTATCGGAACCGTTCAGCTCTAGCCTCGGCGGTGACCCCAAAGGGGCCCGCTCCGCGCCTGTTCTTGGGCCGCGGCCACGGGAATACGCGTCCGATATGCGCAACATGGCGCATTATCGACCCGCGCTTGGCGCGAGTTGCGTGACAATGGAAGCCGAGGTGATTCGCCCACATTGCAAAGGCGCACCCGACCCAACGCCTACCGTGCTAAGGGCACGGTTCTTTTTGCGCGTTCGCTTGAGCTTCACGTGTCACGCTAACGCGTGCGCCGAAGAAATGCGGCACACAGCCTACCTATGAGAGCAACTGTGGACGCCGGCGCCGGCGCCGGCGTTTGACGGGACCGCCGCCATCGTCTTGTAAATCAAGCACTAACGTTTCGCCGGCCGCCGCCCGCTCAACCTGCGCAACGACCTGGGCGGCCGCGAAGTAGTCACGACCGACAAATGCCCCTGCCTTCCCGCGAATCATCCTCGGGTACGCGCGGACGATCAAGCGCACGACTTCCCGCAAGCGCTTGGGCACTGCAAGACGGGGCTGGAAGTCATCCCACAAGGGATCGAAGTCATCGGGAGAACATTTCGCCGGGTCCGGTGCATGCTCAAGCAAGAGGGGAAGTATGAGCAGCGTAAAGAGCGCCGAGTCCTCCGGACAACCATCGGCCCGCACCCGCGCATCAAGCGTGGAGAGCGTTCGCCAAAAGTGTGTCACTGCCGGACCGCCATCGTCGATAAACGCACTGAGGGAGGGCATCAGCTCCGCCAGAACGCCCATCTCCCACGCAAGGTAAAACGAACGCGCAGCCGCCCCACCGCGCAGTAGTCGCAAGATTTCTTCGAAGATTCGTGCGGTGGCCGCTTTGGCCAGCTCACCGCGTTGCGCCACCAAGGCATCGTGCAGCTCAGCATCGATGCCCAGGTCCAGCCGCGCCGAGAACTTGATCGCGCGCATGATACGCACGGGATCCTCGCGCAGTCGCACTGTTGGGTCGCCAATCATGCGCAGCGAGCGCGCCTCGACATCCGCGAGTCCACCGACGAAATCGACGACGCGAGACCCACCAAGATCGTAAAATAATCCATTGATGGTAAAGTCTCGCCGATAGGCATCCTCGAATGGCTCGCCGAAATCGTTGTCACGGCGGATCAGAAGATCGCCGGCATCACCTGCGGTTCCAGGCGAGCGACGGAAGGTAGCCACCTCAATGATCTTGCCGCCGGAGTACAAGATGTGCGCCAGGCGGAAGCGACGACCGATGAGCCGGCAGTTGCGAAACGCCGCCTTAACCTCATGCGGATGCGCGCTCGTCGCTACGTCGAAGTCCTTTGGACGCGCACCGAGCAAAAGGTCTCGAACACCGCCACCCACCAAAAAAGCAATATAGCCCTGACGCCTCAGGCGCCGGATCACTTTGAGGGCGTCGTGGTCAATTTTATCCGCAAGTTCGGGGCAAGAAACAAGTTTTGCGCCCTCCCGCTCAAGGCACGCCGCGACTGCCTGGTCGTCGACCGTGCTGTCTTCGTCACGGTCCGGCGGGCGACGGTCGTGCGACCGAGCACGATGCGCACCCCCGGGAGACCGGCGGTGCTCTTGCGAACCGCGACCCGCACCCCGCTGGGCGGACGTTACAGGTTCTACGGCAGGGTCCGAAGCAGGCGAAACGCTTCTTTTTTGCGAAGGTGGCATGACTAGGGCGTTTGCCCCCAAAACAACTGTTGTGCGAAAAAGCGTAATGAGGACCGGGTCACCAGGATGCCCCTCCCGTTGCACACGCCGTGGGCGGTGTGGCAGCGACGTGCGAAAAACGCACAAATAACGCGCCCCACCGGTCCGAGTGGACAAGGTGTAGCCGGAGCGCAGGGTTTGGCAACTCCGAGCCTCGCTTCAGCTGCGACCTGTCGCTTGCGAGCCAAGCCCGACGTGACTGTTCCCGAGCGGGGCTTGCCAATCCGGCGCACTGGCTACGGATGCGGCAACCTCCGAGTGCCCCGCTATTGCGCTGCGACCAAAGACCGACTACCCGCAAACGGATCATGACCGAGGAACCAACTCTAGCGGCCGGAGCCACGACAGATACCCTCATCCTCAGGGCATGGAATGTCAATGGGATCCGAGCTGCAAGAAAAAAGGGCTTGGATGCCTGGATAGACCAACAGAAGAGCTTCGCGCTCGGATTACAGGAAGTGCGTGCGAGCGCCGAAGACGCCGGCGCGGACTCTCTTTTTTCCGACTTTTCCAAGTGGGATATCCGAAGTGCCGACCGCAAAGGGTACAGTGGGGTTGCGCTTGCCAGCAGGGAGCTGCCCGACGAAATCGAAACAACGCTCCGCCGCCACGAATTCGATAGCGAGGGCAGGTATCAGCTCTTTCGCTTTGGTCGCCTTTCAATCGCCAACGTGTACTTTCCGAACGGAAGTGGCAAGCATCGGGACAACAGCCGGGTCCGGTACAAGCTCGACTTCTACCGGGCGCTCGAGTCACAGCTATGGCAGCGGGTGCAGGCGGGCGAACATGTGGTCGTGATGGGGGACTTCAATACTGCTTTTGCACCCATCGATCTCGCGCGGCCCAAGGCGAACGAACGCGTCAGCGGTTTTCTCGCCGAAGAGCGTGCTGAACTCGAGCGTTGGTTCGCGAAGGGCTGGGTCGATACCTTCCGCCAGCATTGCAAGGAAGCGCACCACTATACCTGGTGGAGCCAGCGCCAGGGCGCGCGCGAACGCAACGTGGGTTGGAGAATCGACTACATCGTATGTTCACCCAATGCGGCGGCCTTTTTGCTAGATTCCGGGATTGATTCGACCGTACTTGGCTCGGACCATTGCCCAATATGGGCCGAGTTCGAGCCCCGAATCGTCAACGGCTGAACCCGTAACGAAGCGGATATGCGCGTTGCCATGCTGCGCACAAAGGCGTGCGTACCCCGGCTTGGGTTGAAGGGCAGCGCACGCACGCTTAGGCGGCCCCTCGCATAGAACCTTGACGGGCCGGGCTTTGCCGCGGTGCAGCTGCCAACAATTTTCGGTAGCTGCCACCAGCCTCTTTTAGTCGGGACGCAACAATGCAATCATTGATAAAAGGTAGAAGGCCAAGCCCGCGCATAGAAGACGCCCGGCGAAAGGCGCCTCGGCGCAAACCGCGATGGATGCTCAAATTCACAGCTTGATGCGCCGCTTGCGTGCAGATCCGGAAGATGTTTCCTGCCTAATCGCGCTGCGGCGCTCCTTATTGCAACGAGCAGACTATGTGACCCTCAGTCGCTGCCTTCACTTCGTGGCGCACCACAGCCACTCGGGATCTGAGCGCGCGGATTTGCTCTATGAAGCAGCTCAAACGCTCCGATTGGATCCGGAGTTCGACGCGCAGAAACGAATCGCGTTACTGCATGACGCGCTTTGCCAGGATCCACGCCACCTTGCCGCCCTCGAAGCCCTCTGCGCTGCCGACCAATCCCCTAAGGATGCGACCTGTCTGGTAGCTACCCTCAGCGGGGTAATCGAGCGCGCTCAAGCACGCGAGCTACCTGCGGCGCACTACACACAGATCCTAGTACGCTTGGCCGAAGTGTACGCGCTAGGGCTAGGTCAGACGCAGGGTGCTCTCGCGTGCTACCGCGAGATCTTACGTCTCGACCCGGAACATGAGGAGGCCCCTAGACAGCTCGCGCACCTGCTTGTCCATGGACAACTTGGACCTAAAGCGCCGTTGGCACCCTGTCCGCCGCTAGCCGAAGGGGCCGCGCTTGACGCCTGGCTTGAGCGAGCTTGCCTCGAGACAAATGCAGCCTGCGCTGCGGCGCAGGCAGTGCATCACGACCCCGCCCTCACCCTCCCGCATCCTGCTCGCACGATTGGATGCACCGACGGACAGTCTGATGCAAAAAACGGCAGCGTCGGCGCCACAGACATCGCGCGGGACCCCTCAATGCCATGCGACCAGAACGCAGACCCGAAGCCCGCTTCGGGTCCGGACCGAGTGAGCGCGCTGAGCGAAAACAACGACCACCACCCCCGCACCCTGCCACGAGACGCCGCGAAGGCGCGGCTCGCCAGCCAAACCCGCCCACGCACTGAATACCACGTTCCCCCCCCGATACGCGCCCAAGCGCCGGCAAAACGCCGACGTTAGTTTAGGTTGCTTCTCGTCGAAGCCTGGTCACCCAATCATCGAGCACTGTACTTGCGCCCGCCCTGCCTCGAACTCGGGAGTCAAAACGGTCCACACCGCTACTCAACCCGTTTATTTGCCATAAGCCTTGGCGCGAAGAAGGGAGTTCAGGCGGGCTGGCCGTAACTGTTCAGGGGGGCATTTTGCACGCATGCCCCGGGGTTTTCGGGAGTGAATCCCGCAAACCCTCCCCTAAAAACCTAAAGCCGGCAAGCGGGGCCCCAGCATCCGCTTGCTCTTTCCTGCAACGTTTTCACCTTTCCGGCCCCCTGAACGCTTACGGCTGGCCTGCCGCAGCGAGCTCGAAAAGGGTCACGCTAACCTGCGCCATCGTGGGCCGCGCGGAGGCTTCTTGGGCAACGCAGGCTCGAATAAGCCGCGCGAGTGAAGCTGTCTGGAAACTCACGGGCAAGTCAATCAGGCGCTCAAGGCTCTCGCCTGGATCTAGGTGGGCTGCGATGACGGCGGTATCCGATACTCCACGAAAAAGACTCTGCCCCGTAAGCGCCTCAAATAAAGTGCAGCCAAGCGCATAGGTATCCGCAGGCCGCGGGTCGGTGGCCGACTGCATATCCGCCGTCCATATCTCCGGCGCCGCGTATTCCGGTGTACCGCACTGGGGCCTTAGCAAGCGCCCGCTAAGGCCAAAATCCACCAATACCGGCCGCGCGACGGCTATTTCTGACAGCCGCTGCGCCCCCCGCAAAATGATGTTCGAAGGTTTGATGTCTAGGTGGGCCAAGCCCTCGCGATGCAGCACGGTCAGAGCGCTCGCGAGTCGCGAAAAAATCGCGACCACCAACTCTGGCGGGAGTGTCCGCTCAGCAAGAACCGCTTCAAGCGACAACCCGTGCACGAGCTCCATCACCAGAATCGGCTTCGGACGCGCACCGGCGTCGAAGGTAACAAAGCGCGCCAAGGCTTCATGAGCCGGCATGGCAAGAAGCGCGCTTGCTTCGCGCCGAAACATATCCAAAAACGCGACTTCACTCAGACCGCGTTGACCACGCTTGAAAAACTCGGGAGCTTTGAGGGCAAAGCGAGGCGCATCACTCCGGTCACGGTCTTGCGCTCGCACGACCGCAAAGACCGAGCCTCCCGAACCTGAACCGAGGGCGTGAAGCACGTAAAAGCCACCTATAATCCGTGAGGGCGGAATCCACGGAGGCAGTCGCCTGCGCTGGATCCGTCCGGCGTCGGCGACCAGAGGGTTTATGCGACGGGCCTGTCTCGGAAGCCCCGCCAAGAAGCGGACGACGACTTCGACGTGATAGGCGAGGCCCAGCGGAAGATGTGGTCGAATGTTGACGGCTAGGGCGCGCAGAGATTCGGTCACACCGTTCATTTCCGCGTCATCCGGTGCGTTTGCGGCGAAGTGGAGCGCTTCGAGGACCTCTTCAAGAAGCGGCAGATCCCACCTCGCGAGCAGGCCTTCGCGTCGCAAGCTGCCAGAACATAGCTGGCTCAGCGTGAGAAGCGCCTGCGCGAACGTTCCCACTGCACGCGAGTGCACAACCTCGGCCATTGAGACACACGTATCGAAGAGCGCAAATGTTTCGCTCAGGTCTACGAGTGTCTGACGTAGCGCTCGCACGCGGGGCGTGCCTACCCAAGGCAAAGCGAACGCGAGCTGCTGAAACCTTCCCGCCGCCTTGAGCGGGCTCGGCGTCGGCTCCGACTCGTTGAGCGCCACCCCTAGCATGTCTCCGTAGGCACGCAGCGCATCTTCGAGAGGCGCCAACATCGAAGCCTCAGCGATCACCCGAACACTCGCCGGGATCTGCATCTGGGTAGCCAAAATCAGGACAGCGTCCGACAGTTCAAGCACTTCATCCCGAACAAGCGCATCTGTCGCTCGGGCGAGGGCGACGAGGGGTGCGCGTCGCGGCCCCGCTTCCCGGAGGTCGGTCTCGGAACTCATTAGCAGCGTGACAAATGCGCGCCGTCGCGCTTGCGCAAGCCGGTCTCTGGGCCGTTCAAAAGCGTGCGGATGCGCGTCGAGCCAACGCAGGGTGACCTGTGCTAACAGCCTGCGCACCTCTGTCTGTCGAGAGCCCACACTCAACTGGGCATCCGCTACAAGAAACCCAGGCAAAAAATCGAACTCCGCTAGCCTATCAGCGAGCTGTTGCCTCGGACTTGGACGACTATCTTCTCCGGCAAGTGCCACGAGCGCGGTAGGAATCCCCGAACGCAGCAAACACGCGTCTAGGTAACGAAGCAAACAGTAGCGCTCCTGCGGTGCGTCGCCCTGCTCGAGGGCCTGCAAGAGTGCTGCGTGCAGAGGCGCCACCGTCTGCGGCAGCCCCAAAGCGATCATAAAAGCTGCTTCCGCGCCCTGATTCACGAACGCCGTCTCTGCCTGCCGCAACAAGCTCGACAGCTCAGTCCCCGCGGGATGCTCGGCCTCGAGCCACAACAGGAGCGCGGGTGCGAGATGAGAGTCGTTATGCTCCGTACACCATTCAGCTAGCAGTGCGCGGGCTGGCTCGGAAAACGCTTGGCAACGACATTCTTCGATGATGACCGCCAGCGGTTCGATGCACTCCTCTTGTCCGTAGCGAAGCAGCAAAGCGCACACGGCAAGCGCGGTCTCCGGCGCGCGGTCGGCAAGAGCCGAAACGCCCCAAGCCACGCTGGCGCGCAGCACGGGTGTCTGGTCACAAAGCGGATGCGTTAGCAAGGAATCCAAGGTAGCGAGCGCAGGACGAGGAGCTTTTAGCGCTAAGACCACAAGGCTGACGACGGCACGCATCTTCTCTGGCAGGGGCCCTGGCCCCTCAAGCACGCGCATAATGTACTGGGTTTCTGCATCATTTAAGTCACGCAGGAGTGCCCGGGCCGTGGTGGCGAAGCGCCACACCATCGGCTCGCGATCCTGGTCAAGCCGCGACCATGCTCGTTGAAGTTGCGCATCTTCGAAGAGATCGCGCAGATGCGGTGCAGCATGATCTCCGGCATCCGCCAGACGCGCAGCCGCTGCTGCGAGAAGCCGCGCCGCGAAACGGCGCCTTTCGAGCGGTCCGGTGGCGCCCTCTACGACCCAGCTCCTGACTAACCTGGGGTTCTCAAGCACCGCGGCGGCAAACGCCTCGACCTCGCGACCGATACTTGCCCCAAGTTCAAGAGACAACACGGCTCGCGCGTAGTACCTGGGCGCTTCGAGAACACTGCCCATTCCTTTAGCAAGCCGGGTCGCAAGCACGCAAAAGGTTCGAGCCGACCCCAGTCGAAGCTGGCGTAACGTTAACCGGCCCAGTGCCCGTTTTTCGACGCCATCGGGCAATGCGGAGGCTACCTCAAACGCCGCAACGGCATAGTATCGATCGTCGGTGGCGTGCGGCTCTTCCAACACCCCGTCGACCTGAGCCTGAACCACTACCTGGCGCAGCATGTGCGGATCGAGGCCTTCAAGGGGCAACGCAACGCCGTCTTCGATGGCCGCGCGTGCAAGACCTGCCATGCACGCGCGCCACGCCTTGACGCGTTCGGTCCGCGTTTGACACTGGGCTAGCCCAGCGAAGCCCGCCAAATATTCGTGTTCACCAAACACCTAAATATTATAAGAAGCTACCACGGCGCCCCCGGGACCGCCTACGCTAATCCAGAAAGCGGGGGCCCCCACCCCGCGCACACAACGTAACTGTTCAGGGGGGCATTTTACACGCATGCCCCCGGGTTTACGGGAGTGAATCCTGCAAACCCTCCCTCAAAAACCTAAAGCCGGCAAGCGGGGCCCCAGCGCCCACTTGCTTCTTTCCGCAGCGTTTTTGCTTCCTGGACCCCCTGAACGGCTACCACACAACGCGCCCATGTCCGCTAACTAGCGAACCTGTGTTGAGACACGCGTGGCGTTGATATTGTCAATGCGTCTTAGCCCTCCACGGCCGCCAAAGAAGCTTGTTTGGACGTCCACGTAACCCGAGATAGAATCGACGACATCATTGAAGCTACTATCGGCCAGAACAAACTCGGCACTTGTAAGATTCATCGTCCCAATAGCCTCGCGCAAAACGAGATCTATACCGAAAGCGTAGCGCGTGAAGTCAACACGCAGAACCTCCGTCAGCAGGAAGCGCACATAGGCGTCCGTATTCACGGTCATGTTAAGGTCCGAGACAACCAGCTTATTGCGCCCAACGATGGATCCAGCGAACCGCCCCCGCACCAGGGCCCGGTTGCCGACTGGCACACCATTGATCTCAACAAACTCCATCGAACCATTGGCACGTGTATCAAAAGAGTTAAAGTTCCAAGCAGCCTTGATCGCATTCGATCCGATGACACCCGCCAGCTGCCCAAGCACCTGGCATAGTTCTTCCGTCGCATTGTTTCCGATCAACCCACATAGAACACCACCAGCGGTGATCGAACTTGCGAAGCCGCCGGCATCCGACAGCGCTAGATTCATAACGCCCTCATAGCGCCCCTGAAGCCTGAGAGGTGACGCCTGAAGCACTAGATTTTCCTCGACGACACGGCCCGCGGGAATCCGAATATCTTCCTTACAGGCAGCCGCGACTTCGTTGCCTTGAGCAATGGCGATCGCGTACACCATCCAGCCTTGTCCGGCTGGCACATCGAGAAAGGTCGACACACCCTGAGCCGGCAAGTTGCGTTCGGCACTCCAAGGCTGAAATAGACGTTGGTCGCGGACACTTCGGCAATTGAGCTGGGTCGTAAACGTATCAATGAGATAAACATTGACGTACTCGGCGGCATCGACTCCACGGTACTGATAGTTGATCTGGAGCTCACCGTCTCCTGAACCGGCGCAACCGCCAGTGACCATGCCTGAACCAACGAGCGTGCTCACAAGTAGGCCTAGCACTGCTAGACGCAGTCGTTCGCCAACACCTACGCGCGCGTGCACGGTGCACCGTCGCCCAGAGTTAACTCTAGCGCGGCTCCGTAGGCGGCTACATACGGCCGCGCCATACACATTTCTTGCGTCGCACATCTTTTGTTGCTTCCGATATGCAACTTACAGTCCACTCCCGGACAAAGTCGCTTCATGCGCGAAAAGAGATGCAGACTTTCGCGTGCTCAAGCAGGGTGGCGCCTCGACTTGCCCCCTGACGTCACCGATGTTCTACAGCAGATGCAATATGCGTTAACAGCACGCGTTCAGAGACGCGGGTGCGCAAGAAGAGCGTGACGAAGCGTAAGCGGGCTCGCGGGGGGGGGCGCTCGCAGCATGCGTTATTCCGCGGCGGGATCACCAGATTCACTCCCGAACCGTTAACACCCTTATGCGACAACGCCCTAAAGAAGTTATCTCGGCCCTTCATCGCAGCACATTGAGCAAGGCATCCCTTGAGGCACGGACACAGTGGCGCAGCGTCCGCACGCGGAACGGCCTCGCTGCCGCAATCAACGCGGCGGTACGCGCCCTGCCGTAACCACCCGCACGGAACCAAACCCTAAGGACAGTACGGGCGACCCGTTTTTGGCGGACGACTCCATGTCCTGCGCCGGTCGAGAAACCTCTCTACATCTACATGAATCTCCCCCGCCGCCCGACGCGCCTGAGCCATGGATACGGTAGCGGTCTTGCCACAACGCCGGCGTTTGCTTGCCCGCTGAGGCAACCCCACGCCTTCTAGGTGCCTCGCTCGCCACGTGTAGATCGGGGCTGGATCTTCGCAACCATTTCGAATGTCTGCCATTGGACAAAAAAAGCGAATGTGCACGTGGTCGTCATGAGGTGGCGCCAACGGCTGGCAAGTAACCTCTCGAAATCGCTCTACTGCCTTCGGCGCAAGCCATGGCAAGCGCGCCGCCTCCGCCAAAAGCAAGGTCCTGAGATGCTCAGCTAGCAATAGCCGCGCGACGGCTGGCTCTTTTGCCCCAAGCAAGGGCTCCAGGAAAGCCCAAAGTGCCGCCGCGTCCAGCACCACTGGTATATCGTCATCAGGACAGGCCAGATCGCCGTAGTCATGCCCTGACCCAGCCGCATCGAGCGGTATCAGTAAACTAGGGAAAGGTGCCCGCGATCCGGCATGCCGCAGAGGCCAGAACACGTCCACGTCTAAGCCGTGCTGATGGGAAAGATGCCCGGGCACTACGCCCCCTCCCTCGCGGCTCAGGTCGCCGAAGCGAATGCGCTGATCAGCCACACGACTGGATGCGGCCGCCGCAGCTCTCTTGAGCGCTCCAACCACCAATGCATGACCAAATGCGTGTTCCGAACGCTTTCCCGGCGCGCGTTCGAAGCCTATCCCCCGCGCGGGCAGTTCAATACCGTTTTCCAGGCGGCCACACGTAGACTGACCCCGCGCCACACTCGCCTTAACCGCGGCCTCGTGCGCGTCTGCCTCAAGCGCGTGTGCCGGTTCCGACGCATCCGGTGTGCCATCAACCTCACCCTCGGCAACACCGGGCGCCGCAGCCCCGTCGCGCTCAATGTCCGCCGCCGCCTCCGGCACGACGTTCTCACCGGGGTCGCCCACGGGCGCAGCGACTTCCTGACGCGATCGCAGCGCGGACTCAACCCCGAGGCGAGCCCCCTGCGGCGGTCTTGCCTCACCACAGGCGCCGAGAGGCACCAGCGCCGCACGCCACCCAACCGCAAGAACGAGCAATACGATTTGGCAGCTCAGCCAGCGTGATTCATGCGCGACGCAGAACACCTAGGCTTTCAGCACTGCGCTCACCTGATTCAAGCACATCGCTGAAATCGAACTCGTCTTGGACGCGCATACCAAGATGTTCGTATGCGCCAAGCCCTGTCCCCGCGGGAATGAGACGCCCCATAATCACGTTTTCTTTAAGCCCGCGGAGCTCGTCGACCTTTCCTGCAATCGCTGCCTCCGTTAAGACTTTGGTTGTCTCTTGGAATGACGATGCAGAGATAAACGAGTCCGTCGACAACGATGCCTTGGTAATGCCAAGCAAAAGAGGCTCCGCGACGGCAGGCTGTCCTCCGGTTGCGATGACCCGCTCATTCTCCAGTTCGAAATAGGCTCGCTCCACCTGCTCATCTGGCAAGAAGTTTGTGTCCCCTGCTTCGATGACTCGGATGCGGCGAAGCATCTGCCGCACAATCACTTCGATGTGTTTATCGTTAATTTGCACAGACTGAAGCCTGTACACCTGTTGGATCTCGTCGACGAGCCAGGCCGCCAGCGCTTTCTCGCCCTTCACCTTCAAAATATCGTGGGGATTCGCAGGACCATCCATCAAAGCCTCACCCGCCTTGATGCGATCACCTTCCTTCACCGTTAGGTGCTTACCCTTAGGCAAAAGATACTCTACCGCTTCCCCAAGTTCGGGCGTCACGATGACCTTGCGCTTGCCTTTCGTATCTTTGCCAAAACCCACTTCGCCATCTATTTCAGATACAATGGCGTGATCTTTTGGCTTTCTCGCTTCGAAGAGCTCAGCAATACGCGGCAATCCACCGGTGATGTCCTTGGTTTTCGTCGTTTCACGCGGCATCTTCGCGATGATGTCACCCGCTTGAAGCAACGCTCCATCGTTAGGAAGCACGTTCACGCCAACGGGCAAATGGTACTTCACCTCATTGCCGCCCACCTTAACCACCTCATCGGTTTTTGGGTCAACGATTAGGATGCGCGGCCGGGCGCTTGGGTCACGCGACTCAATGATCACCCTGCGGTGGAGCCCGGTTACCTCCTGGAGTTGCTCCTCCATGGTAACGCCTTCGCGCATATCAACGTACTTAACCATACCGCTGACCTCGGTCAGCATCGGGATGGCATACGGATCCCACTCGGCCAGCACGGCACCCTTGACGACTTTGGCCCCATCCTCGACGAGCACGCTCGCGCCATAGGCGAGGTTGTAATGCTCGCGCTCGCGCCCTGATTCGTCGACAAGCTTGAGCCCCGCGTGACGGTTCATCACGACATTCCGACCCTCTTGTGTGCGCACCATTCGGCAGTTGTCGTAACGAACCACGCCATCCGCACGGGCCTCATGGGCACTCTGCTCCACTTTGCCACGGGCAGCCGCGCCACCAATGTGGAATGTGCGCATCGTCAACTGCGTACCCGGCTCACCGATAGATTGAGCCGAGATGACCCCAACCGCCTCTCCAATATTTACGCGATATCCCCGCGCTAGGTCGCGCCCATAACACAGCGCGCAGATCCCGCGCCTCGTCTGACATGTCAGCACCGAACGGATCATGACCCGTTCAATGCCCGCCTCGTCGATTTCGGCCGCTTTGACCTCATCCACTTCCGTATTGGCAGCAACCAGGACCTCTCCGGTTACGGGGTCGACCACATCTTCCAACGCGGTCCGCCCAAGGATGCGGTCACCGAGGGAGGCGACTATCTCTCCATTTTCTTCTAGCTTGGAGATGGCGATTCCATCGAGGGTGCCGCAGTCGTATTCCGTCACCACAGCATCTTGCGCGACGTCGACGAGACGCCGCGTCAAGTAGCCGGAGTTTGCTGTCTTAAGCGCGGTATCCGCCAACCCTTTTCGCGCTCCATGTGTGGAAATGAAATACTGAAGAACCGTCAAACCTTCGCGGAAGTTGGCGGTGATCGGTGTTTCAATGATCTCGCCGGACGGTTTCGCCATCAAGCCACGCATACCCGCCAACTGACGAATCTGTTGGTTAGAACCACGTGCGCCAGAGTCGGCCATCATAAATATCGGGTTAAAACTCGGTGTCTCGCAGCTTTCGCCAGACAACTCATCGTGAACCGTGTCCTTAGATATCCCGTCAACCAGCTCACGGCCCACCCGGTCAGAAGCTTCGGCCCAGATATCGACTATCTTATTGTAGCGCTCGCCATCGGTAATCAGGCCTTCCTGATACTGCTCAATGACGCCTTCCACTTCCGCCTGCGCCGCTCCTAGCACCACTGGCTTAGACGGCGGGATCTCCATGTCCTCCATGCAGATAGAAACGCCGGACTGTGTCGAGAACTCGTATCCGAGTGCGCGCAACCGGTCCGCCAGAAGCACTGTCGCCTTGTTACGACTTGCGCGGTAACATTGATCGATCAAATGCGATAGCGCCTTCTTGTCGAGCGGCCTATTCACCAGGTCGAAGTCGACGCCGTCAGGGAGTGCCTCCGACACAATTACTCGGCCCACGGTGGTGTCGTACAACTTCCGACCCAAACGCAGCCTTACGCGTGCGTGCAGGTCAAGTTGTCCCGCGTCGTAAGCCAGACGCACCTCGTCTGCGCTCGAGAAAATTCCGCGAAAGTCGCCGCTCTGTTCATTCCCGTCACGATAACAACCTTGTGCGTAGGGCCGCTCACGCGTCATGTAGTAGAGCCCGAGCACAATATCTTGCGTGGGATTAATGATCGGCCGACCGCTCGCTGGTGACAGAATATTATTGGTACTCATCATGAGTACCCGCGCTTCCATCTGCGCCTCAATACTCAGTGGCACGTGAACGGCCATCTGGTCACCATCAAAGTCGGCGTTAAACGCAGTGCATACCAACGGATGCAGCTGGATAGCCTTTCCTTCGATGAGGACCGGCTCAAATGCTTGAATGCCGAGTCGGTGGAGCGTCGGCGCGCGGTTTAGCAATACCGGGTGCTCGGTAATGACCTCGTCGAGAATATCCCAGACCTCCGGGCGCTCCTTCTCAACTAGCTTCTTCGCGCTCTTTATCGTCGTTGCCAGGCCCCGCTCTTCAAGCTTGGCATAGATGAATGGCTTGAATAACTCCAACGCCATTTTCTTGGGTATGCCGCACTGGTGCAAACGAAGACTTGGTCCAACGACAATAACCGAGCGACCGGAATAATCGACGCGTTTGCCCAGTAGGTTCTGCCGGAAACGGCCCTGCTTACCCTTGAGCATATCGCTAAGAGATTTGAGGGGACGCTTGTTCGGCCCCGTGATGGTCTTACCGCGGCGACCGTTGTCAAAGAGCGCGTCAACCGCCTCCTGGAGCATTCTCCGTTCATTCCGGATAATAATCTCCGGCGCGTTAAGCTCATTGAGACGCTTGAGGCGATTGTTGCGGTTGATGACCCGACGGTACAAGTCGTTCAGGTCTGAGGTCGCGAAACGCCCCCCGTCAAGCGGCACGAGCGGCCGCAGGTCCGGCGGCAACACCGGAATCACAGTGAGCATCATCCACTCCGGCCGGTTACCGGAGTCTTTAAACGCCTCTACGACTTTAAGCCGTTTAGCGAGCTTCTTTTTCTTGGCTTCGCTCGTGACAACTTTGAGCTCGCCACGAAGCTCCTCCGCGAGCGCATGCACGTCGACCTCGCGCAACAGCTCTAGGACAGCTTCTCCACCGATTCCCACGGTGAATGAATCCTCACCTAACTCTTGCTGCAACTCGTAGACGCGCTCCTCGGTAAGGACTTCACCCCGTACCAGCGGAGAGTCTTTGGCGTCAGTCACGAGATAGCTTTCGCAGTAAAGCACTCGCTCAAGATCTTTAAGGGTAAGATCGAGTACGGCGCCAATCCGCGAGGGCAAGCTCTTCAGAAACCAAATATGCGCGACTGGGCTGGCCAGCGTGATATGTCCGAGACGCTCCCGCCGAACCTTAGATAAAATAACCTCAACGCCACATTTCTCGCAGACCACTCCGCGAAACTTCATGCGCTTGTACTTGCCACAAAGACACTCGTAGTCTTTGACGGGCCCAAAGATCCGCGCACAAAAAAGCCCGTCTCGCTCAGGCTTAAATGTTCTATAGTTAATGGTCTCCGGCTTCTTTACTTCACCGTGGGACCACTCACGAATCTTTTCAGGCGATGCAACCGAAATGCGTATTGCTGAAAAGGAAAGTGGGTCTCTTGGCTTCTCAAAAAAGCTGAATATATCTTTCATAGTTTCCTCAAACGCCCCACGCCGTCCCAGCATCCGGTTCGGACCCAAAAGGCCGACCGGCATCTAAACTCTACCTCGCTCGCAGCG
Organism: Myxococcales bacterium; assembly: GCA_007131285.1. Taxonomy (GTDB): domain Bacteria; phylum Myxococcota_A; class Polyangia; order Polyangiales; family SLQV01; genus SLQV01. The sequence continues at coordinate 8,693 of SLQV01000104.1, read as the reverse complement.
CCAAAAGCGCCTACCGCAGAATCACTCGGCTGCGAACACGCCAGCCGACGAACCTTGCAGTCTCTGACTGTCAATCATCTCTATGTTGAGGCACAGGGCCTGTAGTTCGCGCATCAACACGTTAAATGACTCAGGAATGCCCGCCTCAAGTCGATGTTCGCCTTTAACAATCGACTCGTAAATGCGCGTTCTGCCCTGCACATCGTCGGACTTTACCGTCAAAAACTCCTGGAGTGCGTAAGCCGCGCCGTAGGCTTCCATCGCCCACACTTCCATTTCACCCAGACGCTGGCCGCCAAACTGCGCTTTGCCTCCAAGTGGCTGCTGGGTGACAAGCGAATACGGCCCGATCGAACGTGCGTGGATTTTATCGTCGATCAAATGATGCAACTTGAGCACATACATGATCCCGACGGTCACATCACGATGGAACGCCTCACCGGTTCGCCCGTCGAAGAGCACCGTCTGACCGTGCGTCTCGACCCCGGCGAGCGCGAGCAAACGGCGGATCTCATTTTCGTTCGCACCATCAAACACAGGTGTCGCAAATGGCACCCCGCGTTCGAACTTTTTGGCAAAAGCGACGACCTCTTCGTCTGAGAGATTCCTCAGCTCTTCGGCGACTGGGCCCCGCTCAAATATACCACTGAGCTGCGTACGCAATGCGTCGACCCCATGCAGACCTGCCTCCTGCAGACGCTTACCAAGCTGGTAGCCGGCCCAACCCAGGTGCGACTCTAGAATCTGGCCCACGTTCATTCGCGACGGCACGCCAAGCGGATTGAGCGCTACGTCCACGGGCGTTCCATCCGGGAGGAAAGGCATGTCCTCCTCGGGCAAGATTCTTGAAACAACACCCTTGTTGCCGTGGCGACCCGCCATTTTGTCGCCTACCTGAAGCTTGCGCTTCACCGCCATGTAGACCTTGACCATCTTCAAGACACCTGGAGCAAGCTGGTCGCCCTGGGATATCTTGTTGATCTTCTCCTGAAACAAACTTTCAACCGCGTTTGTTTGTTCAGTGAGCTGCAGCAGAATATCTTCAACCACTGTCTTTTGGTTGACGACCTCAATATAGCCCCAATATTTTCTTGGAATTGGGTCAAGCGCGGTTGCGGTGATATCCACGCCTGCCTCGAGCAACACCTGCCCACGGTCATCGACGAGACGACCTTCCGCCTTCTGCCCAATCAGGAGAGAACGGACACGGCCATAAGCTGACTCCCGAAGAATCTTAACTTCATCGGCCATGTCTTTTTCGAGCTTCGCTCGCTCGAAATCGTCAATTTCCTTGGCTCGTCCATCTCGCTCGCTCGCATTTCTCGAGAAGACGCGCGCATTGATGACCACACCGCCAACGCCCGGCGGAACCCGAAGCGATGTATCACGTACATCACCGGCTTTTTCTCCAAAGATTGCGCGCAGAAGCTTTTCTTCAGGAGATAGCTGTGTCTCGCCTTTGGGCGTGATTTTGCCAACTAGTATGTCACCTGCCTGGACTTCTGCCCCGATACGAATGATGCCTGAATCATCCAAGTCCTTGAGCATTTCGTCGCCGACATTGGGAATATCACGCGTGATCTCCTCTTTACCGAGCTTCGTATTGCGGGCGACACACTCAAATTCTTCTATGTGAATTGAGGTATAAACATCGTCTTTCGCGATACGCTCAGACAGAAGAATCGAGTCCTCGAAGTTATAGCCGCCCCAGGGCATAAACGCGACAACCACGTTCTGCCCTAATGAAAGCTCACCTGTGTCACACGATGGCCCGTCTGCAATAACGTCCCCGACCTGGACACGGTCGCCGGCTCGTACGATCGGCTTTTGGGTGTACGCCGTGCTTTGGTTTGACCGCTGAAACTTGTTGAGTCGATAGACATCAGGAAACACGCCGGTTTCCGCTTCCGACTTGACCACAATGCGCATGGCATCGACGGAGACAACGACGCCATCGCGTTTCGCCAGAATACATACGCCAGAGTCACGCGCGACCTTAGCCTCGAGGCCGGTGCCAACTAGCGGCGCATGGGAGCGCAGCAAGGGAACCGCCTGTCGTTGCATATTCGAGCCCATTAAAGCGCGGTTGGCATCGTCGTGTTCCAGAAACGGGATAAGTGACGCGGCCACCGAAACCAACTGATTCGGGGAGACATCCATGAGGCTGATGTTCTCCGGCGGCACCATCACAAACTCGCCATTGTATCTTGCACTGACAAAATGCCCCTCGAGTTGCTTTTCCTTCGACACTGAGGCGTTGGCCTGCGCGATATAGTGGCCTTCTTCTTCCAACGCCGAGAACCAGCGCACCTCTGTTGTGACTTTCCCTTCGACCACTTTGCGATAGGGCGTCTCAACAAATCCGTATTCGTTGACACGAGCGTGAGTCGACAACGACGCAATCAGACCGATATTCTGACCCTCAGGCGTTTCAATGGGACAGATGCGTCCATAATGCGTTGCGTGAACGTCGCGGACCTCGAATCCAGCGCGCTCGCGCGTAAGCCCGCCTGGTCCCAGTGCCGAGAGCCGACGTTTATGCGTCACCTCTGACAAGGGATTGGTCTGGTCCATGAACTGGGAGAGCTGACTTGATCCGAAGTACTCTTTAACGACAGCGCTAACCGGCTTATCGTTAATAAGATCATGCGGCATGAGTGTTTCCAACTCCTGCGACATGCTCATGCGTTCCTTTACGGCACGCTCCATTCGAACCAGCCCGATGCGGTACTGGTTCTCCATCAACTCGCCGACGGCGCGCACACGCCGATTGCCCAGATGGTCGATATCATCCACCGAGCCGACGCCATTACGAAGCTGAACCAGGTGACGCACCGTGTGCAGTATGTCTTGGTGCGTCAACACCGTGGTCTCGATGTCTGGCCTCTCTTCCTCGCGATTCTCGTAGAACTTGTAGTTCAACTTGAGTCGACCGACCCGAGAAAGATCGTAGCGCTCTGGGTTAAAAAACAGATTCTGGAAAAGTTGGCGCGCCGTATCGATCGTGGGCGGATCGCCTGGCCGAAGCCTTCGGTAGATTTCGATGATTGCATCATCGGCGCTGGCTACCTTGTCGACCAGTAGCGTATCCCGCAGGTACGAACCCACGTTCAAGCCGTCGATAAAGAGAACCCGCACCTCTTTGATGCCAGCCGCAAGCAATACGTTGAGCTTGGTCTCTGTCAGCTCTTCGTTGACCGACAGCACCACCTCACCCGTTTCCTCATCGACTACATCAGCCGCCGCCACCTTGCCGATGAGCTCTGACCGTTCAAGCGGCAGCCGAGCCACGTTACTCGCTTCGAGCTTCCGAATTGCCGCGCGATTAAACTTCCGATTCTTTTTGACAACAATTTCACCGTCAACCTCGATATCACGCGTGGCACGTTGACCCGCGAGCAACTTGAAATCGATGGAGCGGTAGAAGGTATGCTCGCCTTCCAGAAACAGGGTCTCCTGATCGTAGAAGTAATCTAACAAGTCCTTCGTCGAGTAACCCAGCGCCTTTAGGAGCACCGTGGCGGGCAACTTGCGGCGACGGTCGATGCGAACGTACAGAATATCCTTCGGATCGAACTCGAAATCGAGCCAGGAACCGCGGTAGGGAATCACGCGGGCTTGATACAAAAGCTTCCCCGAGGCGTGGGTCTTGCCTCGATCGTGATCGAAAAACACACCAGGACTTCGGTGAAGCTGCGACACCACGACGCGTTCGGTGCCGTTAACCACGAAAGTCCCACTTTCGGTCATCAACGGAATCTTGCCGAAGTAAACCTCTTGCTCTTTGATGTCGCGTACGACCCGATCTCCGCCATCACCCGCCGAATCATAAATGATCAGCTGGATTGTCACCTTCATCGGCGCGGCGTAGGTCATGCCACGCTGCCGGCACTCCTCGACGTCGTAATCCGGGCGCTCTAGCGTATATCCAGCGAACACCAGTTCACTTCGGCCATTAAAATCCCGAATGGGAAAGACGCTTTTGAACACAGCCTGAAGGCCAATATCCTCACGCTCGTCCGGCGAGACCGTGGCCTGGAGAAATGCGTCGTAAGAACGTTTTTGTATCGCAATGAGGTTTGGGACCTCAACAATACGCTCTATTTTTCCAAAGCTGTGACGTACCCGATAGTTCGTCTGAAGCGGAGAAACCATGCTCTTGCGACCCCTCACTTTTGGACAGCCCACCTGGGCGCTATCCTCTCAAGCTAACTTGTACCCACTGCGCGCCGGCTCCGCGCTACCGAGACCACCTAGATGTATATTGCTAGGTGCACTTTCTGCGAGGCGCTAGCCCCTACGCCCGTCCGAGACCGCTATATTGCTGCTTAGCAAGGTGCGTGGCAGACGTGTACTCCACCGTTGATGGCCATTCACTCGCCCTACCCTAGCCCGGAACCACCAACTAGCTCACAGGGCTCCGACGCACGGCCCGAGTGCGAATCTACCAGAGACCCAACTAGACCGCGCAATACCGAACCCGCCCCCGCTTTGACTCCTGCCGCATCCCGGCAGAAGAAGCATCGCCCACTCTACTGACGAGCGCTCTCGAGATCCCTCGGACCTCGATACGACAACCGTGCGACCCATGGAGGCTTCGCACGGCTGTTACCGACGCCACATGCAAACCGCGACTGACATTCGCGCATCTGCTTGGTCGCTTCGATCACGGCGAGTAGGCGTTCCACACGTTCACATCACTGTCAACCCGGCGTTGACCGCACATGGGATCACGCGCGAGCTCGGCACAAGGCGTGTAGCGCCCTTCGCTACTTGACGGTGACCTTGGCGCCGGCTTCCTCAAGTTTTTTCTTGAGGTCTTCCGCCTCGTCCTTTGACACGCCCTCTTTAATCGTCTTTGGCGCACCTTCTACGAGGTTCTTCGCATCGGCCAGACCAAGAGATGTCACTTCGCGAACGACCTTAATGACGTTAATCTTCTTTGCGCCCGCATCGACAAGCTCAACCGTAAACTCGGTCTGCTCTTCGGCAGCGGCAGCCTCGCCCGCGGCGGGAGCGGCCACGCCTGCGGCTGCCACCGGCGCCGCGGATACACCCCAATGCGACTCAAGCTCCTTCACCAGGCCTGAGACTTCCATCACGGTCCAGCTACTTAGCTCCTGAACCATCTGCTCTACTGACATATTCGACATGACTCTCTCCGCTCTACCTCAAGACTTATTCGACAAACCAAACTAACCCAACGCCTGCGGTCCTGGCCGTGTCCCCACTGGGCTCCGTCCGCATTGACGTGGCCTTCATGAACCTTCTTCAAGCTGCCGCCGCCTGCCATCAAGCACATAAGCGACACTCTGACCTGGCGCTGCCAGCTGTCGCACGAGCGACTGTGCAGGCGCCAGCATCGTGGCAAGCAACATCGCCCGCAGCTCGTCCTTACCTGGAAGACTTGCGAGCTGCGACTCAACCGCCTCCGCGGCCATCACCTGGCCATCAAGAACAGCGCACTTGACGACAAGCTTTTCCTTGTCTTCAAGTCCTTTGCGGAACGCCTTAATAACCTTTGCCGCGCTCGAGGGATCCTCGTAACTCCAGGCGACGGCCGTCGGGCCCTTTAAAAAGCCAGAAAGCTTCTCGCCCAGACCCGAACTCACCTCTGCGAGCGCTCTTGCGGCGATGTTATTGCGCACCACGCAATAATCAACGCTGGACGCACGAAACAGGCGCCTGAGGCTTGTATCGGTAGGGACGTCGACACCTCGAAAATCCACTAACACGTAAGATGTTGCGCGGCCAAATCGGTCTGTCAGGACCGCCTGCATATCCGCTTTATGTTGTCGGGTAAGTGCCATCTATGCCTCAGTCGATGCGATGGTCGCCGGGTCGACGCGGACGCCTGGACCCATCGTGCTCGAGATTGTGATACCGCGAACGTACGTGCCTTTTGCCGCAGAGGGCTTTGCCTTCAGCAGCGCGCTGACGAGCGCGCGAATATTTTCTTTCAACATGTCGTCATTGAACGATCGCCGTCCAACTGCGGCGTGCACGATCCCGGCTTTTTCTACCCGGAACTGTACCCGCCCTGCCTTTGCCTCCCGAACGGCTTTTTCCACATCCAGCGTGACTGTACCGACCTTTGGGTTAGGCATAAGCTTGCGCGGGCCGAGAATCTTTCCGACCTTTGAGAGCGGCAGCATCATATCTGGGGTAGCGATGGCCGTATCGAACTCCAACCAGCCCCCCTGGATGCGTTCGATCAGGTCCTCCGCGCCGACGATGTCGGCGCCGGCGGCCTTGGCCTGTTCGGCTTTTTCACCCTTGGCGAACACCGCCACGCGAACGGTCTTCCCCGTCCCGTGTGGCAATACCACTGCGCCGCGTACCATCTGGTCAGCATGCGTTGGATTGACACCCAGTCGCACTGCCAGATCGATACTTTCGTCAAATCGCGCGTATGCAGCCGTCCGCAAGACGTCGACCGCACGCTCGAGACCAAAAGACTCTAGGTGGTCAAAGGTGTCGACTTTATCTTTTCTTCGTCGAGTAACTTTCATCATGGCGCTCTTTCAACGAATCCAATGCGGGGACTCAAGCGAAAACTTTCGCTGACAACCGGACGCCATCTCTGGGTCGGGGGCTGCCAGGTTTAGCGGTCAACGAGAATCAGTCAACGATTTCCGCGCCCATAGAACGCGCGGTCCCCACCACCGAGCGCATACAGGCTTCGATTTCAAGAGAATTCGTGTCTTGAATCTTCGTTTGCGCGATCTTCCGCACCTGCTCGGTGGTCAATGACCCGACTTTGTCTTTGTTTGGACGGGGAGAACCCGACCCAGGCTTCTTACCGATCGAGAGCCCAAGCTCCTTCTTTATCAGGACGGCCATGGGCGGTGTCTTGGTGATGAACGTAAAAGACCGGTCGGAGTACACCGTGATGACCACCGGCGTAATCATGCCCGCTTCTTTCTGCGTGCGCGCGTTAAACTCTTTACAAAACCCCATGATGTTTACGCCGTGCTGGCCCAGCGCGGGACCAACAGGAGGCGACGGGTTAGCTTGCCCTGCGGGCAGTTGTAGCTTGATCTGTCCGATTACCTTTTTCATGACTCTTGTCGCCCTACCTCAGACGTTTTTTTCGACCTGCGCGAAGTCGAGCTCCAGTGGCGTTGCTCGACCGAAAATCGATACCAAAACCTTCAACTTATGCTTGTCGAGGTTGACTTCTTCTATGGACCCAGTGAAGTTGGCGAAGGCTCCGTCAATGACGCGCACCTGGTCGCCAGGCTCGAATGTTACGCGCGGCTTTGGCCGCGCGGCACCCTCTTCAACTTGCTGGCTTACTGCGGCAATTTCGTGCGCCGGCACCGGCACAGGATGCTGTCCTCCGATGAACCCGCCGACCTTAGGCGTATTGCGCACCAAATACCAAGACTGGTCGTTGAGCTCCATTTCCACAAATACGTAGCCCGGGTAAAAGGTTTTTCGAGCCTGGCGCGTTTTGGTTCCGCGTGTCTCGGTTACGTTTTCCGCAGGCACAAGGATATCTCCAAACAATGCCTCGAGTCCCTCGCGCCGGATACGCTCCTCAAGCGCGAGCTTCACCTTTTCTTCAAACCCTGAAAAGGCTTGCACGGTATACCATTTCTTCGTCATGACGGGCGTCTCGTTCGGCGAAAGGATTGTCATATCTTGTAGATGAAGTCAGTTAGTGCCGCCCAAAAGGCGTCCATGGCAAAGAGCACTACGGCCGCGATAAGCGACACCACGATCACGATATAGCCGGAGCGGTAAGTTTCTGCGCGCGTCGGCCAGGTCACCTGACCCAGTTCGCTCACAGACTCATCAACGAAGCGACGGTAGCGCCCGCGACTATAGGCCACCCAAGCCACCACCGCTGCCACAAGCGCCCCGATGATCTCTGCTGGGGCCTCTTCCGGCTCAGCAAAGACACCCCACAGGCCGCGTATTATGTGCGGAACTATCCAAAAGACCAGAAATGCGAGAGCAATAAACGCAAACTGCGTCCATCGACGCTGAGAAATGGCAAGCGACGCGACTTCAGCCACCTGCACGCCACCTTCCGGCGGCCGCGGTGCGACGCTTGACTCGACTTCCTGTTGTTGCGACTTTTCCGCGTCGCGATTTTCGTCCTCATGCATAGTTGTCTTCGCTCACCGCGTGTCCGAAAGATGACGATCAGCGCCGCCCATCAACGCCCCTACGGACTCGATGGGTTTGTAGGCGCACACAAGAATGCTCTGCCTACACGCGCCGCCCACCATCTGGCAGGCCAGGAGGGATTCGAACCCCCAACCCGCGGATTTGGAATCCGCTGCTCTACCAGTTCGAGCTACTGGCCTCTCAATTCTCGCGTGTACCACTCGAAGCGCTCACGTGTTCGCCACTGAGCTACCGTGATTCGAGGTGCACTTCATGCCCGCCACATCGGGGACAAAACTTCCGGGTTTTGATACGTGACTCGAGTGACAACAACTGACGACCCGGCCGGGGGTAGTTGCGTGCGCCACATGCCTCGCAGACGAGGACCGTGCCCGCACATTTACCCGATCGGGTCGCCATGATCTTGCTACTCCAGAATCTTGGCGATGACGCCAGCACCGACGGTGCGGCCGCCCTCGCGAATCGCGAAGCGTTGCTTCTCTTCCATTGCAACCGCGACGATTAGCTCGACCACGATGTTCACGTTGTCCCCCGGCATCACCATCTTCACGTCT
>SLQV01000086.1 GCA_007131285.1 Myxococcales bacterium | reverse complement strand
CGCGCCCGTGCCCCCGCGGGCCCTGCAGCCACGTGCTCGCCGGAACCCCGGCCCACCGGGACGCGCCCACCGTGCACCCTCTCCCGGCCGCCGCCGGGCTCAATCTCTTCCTTCACCGTATTAATACGCGAGCCCGTCAGCGCACCACAAGCAAGAGGCTTGGAGGGCGCTCCTTCACTTCGACCCCGACCGGGTAGCCGCCAACGGTAACCTCATGGTGTCCGACGGGAAGGCGCAATAGGGCGGCGTGAATGCCCGCGGGCAGCGCCCAGAACGAACGCGTATCCGGGGTGTCACTGGCACTCAGGGCTGCTTGGCCACCCAGATTGAGCAAGAGCCCCCAGATGCCGCCGACGGCCTTTTCGACCCCGATGCCGATGGCCGCGCGCGTGACCAGGCGAATGATGGCGGCGGCGATAACTTTGCCTTTCGCTTCGTCCCAGGTCCTACGCGCCACGTCCGCGAGCGAGACATCCAGGTGGAAGGGTACATCAAGATTGTCGATTCGCGCATTCGGCGCGCGGTCACTAAAGCGCTGAGGCTCAAGCTCAGGGTAGTTGATCCACGTCACGAGTCCCTGCGCGCCGAGACGTTGAATCGTGCGAGACTGCATTGGGTTAAGGAAGAGCGCGCCTAACGAGAGGGCCAGTCCAATGTGCACGCGTTTTTCGATTTTCGCAGGGATCCTGCCGGAGAGACCCACGAGTAACAGGTAGCCGCATGTGGAGGTCTGCTCGGCAACCGGTGCGCTTTGGTTTGTAGGCGCACGGGACTCCGTAGGCTCGCTCCCTTCGTCGGGCGTGCCTAGACGTGTGCAGCGGTCGGTGATGGGGTAGGCATGTGCCGTGAGCAGATGATCACTCGGCGTTTCGCTGCGCGCAAAGCCTTCGCAGCCGGCGGCACTGCCAGCGCGCATGAAGGTCTCGGCTTCATCGGGCCGGCCGGACGCGATAAAGGTGGCCATGGACAGATAGAGGCCAACACATCCCGTTGGCATATGGATATCTTGGGAGCTTTCCCGCGCGTAGCGCCAAGCAATGCCGAAGCGACGCGCTTCAACACGCGCAGCCTGCATGTCGCCAACGCCCCAAAAGCTGATGAGTGCCAGCGGATTTATCATCAACTTTTCGAAGATAGGCGCGCGGTATGCGCCGGTATCATCGCTGAAGAGAAACTTGCCTAGGTCCTCGGCACTCGACTTGGAAAAATCGAGAATTTCGATTGCCTTATCAGCCGCCGTAAGGTCCGCGGTGGCTGCGGCATGGTTCCCTGCACGCTGGTGCAGTGCCCCGCGCGAGAGCAGCGTGACGGCTTTATCGCTTCTGAGCTTATTCGGAATGTCCTCGGCACTGTCTACGCCAAGATTACGGTTGAGTTTCTCCGCTGCAAGCGCAGGTTGCCCCCGATCAAGTGCGTTCCTTGCGTCTCGTACGCGCCGTGAGTAGCTCGCGCACCCTACCGAGAATGCGACGAGACAGAGGCAAGCAAGGTGACGATACAAGGAACCCAGGCGCGCATTGTGGGCCCAAGTCTGCTTGCTTATCAAACTGGACTCAATACGGCACAGACCTTTCAAGCATGCGTGACCCTGCATTGAGTCGCTCTAGGAGACGATGGCTTTGGTCGCTGTCGAACTCTTTTGAAACAGTACTTCCGATGTCTCGACATCGAGAATCTGAAGAAAGAGATAATACTGAACCCGCCGGGCGTTCGCGGCGCGTTCATCTGTTGTAAAGACCTTGCCGGTCACGATGTACCTGACGCCGAGCTGTTGACCCCAGTTCGCAACCTGAGCCTTGTCAAAGCCTTCGGAGTGCTGCCGACGAATTTCGCCCATGAGCTGTTGCTGATTCTCGAGCGAGACCACGCGCACCTCACCCGAGTTGATAAGCTCGGTCTCAACATCGCTGATGAGCGCGTTTAGGGCACTTTCGATGTGCTCGCTCGTTTCATTGCGAAAACCCAGTACGGCGACCGGTGGCCGTGCCTCGCTGCGCCAACGCTGGGTGATCGGCGCTTTCCACAAGCCATCAAGGTTTTCGTTCAGCATTTTTTGCAGGTCGCGCCGGTCAAGGCCGGTACCGAATGCGACATCGTCGATCGCTGGGTCCTGCGAACCACGCACCACCTTCGGGCCACCGCAGCCGAGACTCGCTGCTGGCCACAAGAGAGCTACGAGCAGCCCGGCCACATTCGCGGACGCGTAGCCCAGACCACGGCCTAGTCTTTTTTGTTCACGTGGCATTTGCATCATCCCTGGTTGCGTGACCACATTCGACCTCCACATGCTTCTCAGGGTAGTGGTATCCGCAAACTACGCTTCAAGCTAGCCGCATCTGCGGCAGCCTTCAGTCTTGCGCGTTCACACGCGTTTCCCGGGCGGTCACGACCTTAACCCTTCAGCGCTCGAGCAACCCTATCGCGAAGACAGGGCGGTGAGCGACGCCAAGAAAACATCGGGTTCGACGAATGCAGTGAAGCGTTTTACCTCGGCCCCAGCTGGGTCATGGATAACAATCAAAGGCAAGCCCTTCTGCGCATACTCGGCGAGCCAGGCCTTTTTTTCTGGCGTCACTTCGCCCGGCGATAGATCAACGCGGACTGCAATGAAACCTTGCGACGCCGAGACGACGCGGGGGTCGGAGAAGGTGTGGCGGTCAAGTTCGCCGCAAGCGCCACACCACGAAGCGCCAAAATCGACCAGCAGAGGTTTGCCCTGGGCTTGCGCGAGCGCTCGCGCTTCCTGCAGATCCTCGACCCAGGCTATCTTGGCGCCGGATGGCACGCTCTGAAGCCACGTAATCACGGCAAATGCGCCGATAACCGCGGCAAATACACCAACGCCTTTGCGGAGGCGTACCGGCCATGATGGTGAATGGAACGAAAGGTGTATGGCGCCAAGGGCGATTCCCAAGGCAAAAATTACAACACCGCCTACAAGGACGGCCGTCTGGCGTTCTGCAGGAAGTACGTCCGGCAGCAACGCCTTGAGATAGTAGAGCGCCATGACCAACATCACGGTCCCAAAGGTGCTTTTGACGGCTTCAAGCCATTTGCCCGACTTGGGTAGGCCAATCGCGAACGTGCCTACCAAAAAGAATAAAACGCCAAGTCCAAGCGCGTAGACGAAGAGGCTGGCGGCACCGAAGGCGATATTTTTCGAGGTGCTCACCCAGGTCAGCAGCACGGTCAGTACCGGCCCCGTGCAGGGGGCGGCGACCAGCGCCGAGACAAGCCCAAGCACAAACGCGCCCTTTGGTCCTACTCCACCCGCAGTCGCAAGCTTGTTGCGGAATGCCATTGGCAGGTTCATTTCAAAGGCGCCAAACATACTTGCTGCAAACGCGATGAATACGAGCGCAAGCCCAGCTAGGACGTAGGGGTTGGCTAACGCGGCACCAAAGACGCCTCCGGTGAGCGCGGCCACCATGCCTAAAGGCGTAAAGAGCGTTGCCATTCCCAGCACAAACATCGCTGAGAGCTTTGCGCCTTCCGCCTTCGACTTCGCTTGTCGCGCCCCGAAGATGCTCACGGTGATCGCGATCATGGGATAGACGCAAGGGGTGAGCGAAGTGCCAATGCCCGCGAGGAAAACGAGGCCGAGCGCCAGCACGAGCGAGCCTTCTTGCAGTGCAGACTGAAAGGGTGACTCAAGATCCCCGAGCGCGTCGGCGCTGGCGGTTTGCGTTAGCAACAACGCTCCGAGAAAGACCGCTGAGCTCCAGCATAAACGCATCAATATTTGCCGATTCATCCTTGCCACCTTGCTTTAACTTTAACGCCATAGGGTGAAGTTTGAAAAGCCCTTCTCTTGCGAACTTAAGCTTTTCGAACGCCTAGAGTGGGACCCATAGGGCTGATGACACTGTCCGGGGGGGGGATTTTGCTAAGCGGCCTTGGGATTTCGGGCGTGGGTTTTCAGGCGTCCATCTCACTTTGTCTTCCGAAGTGTCTTCCGAACTAGGGCCGTCGCCACTGTAATCCTAGCGCGTGGTCTCGCGCCGCGCGTGGGGGTCCAGAGCCCGCTCGCTCTGCGCCGGCGAGTTAGGGTGCCCCGGGGCCCCCCGATTACGAGGGTGGCCGAACGGTGATGCGTTGAGGTTCGCGGCTCGGCATGCAGCCACGCGTGTCCGGAGCGAAGCCGCCTCGTACCTTTGGACGCGAAGTTTAGTGGATTATTCCTTGCGCGCGGGCCCGCTGGTTCAGGTCGCAGGCCTCCCGCATCCGTTGTGCGCAGAGCGTCATTGCGTCTCTGTTGCGCCGCACGACCGCGCCCCCGCGAGCAGCATCGGTATCGGCGGCGACGCGCACGATACCTGCTTAGGCGCCAAGCTTTCGTTTGCGCCGCCTGTGTTCGGTCCGGATTCGCGCTAGGCTTCGCTGGAGTGAAACCGTCCGAAGTCAACGAGCCAGCCCCGGAACGTGGTGTGGCTAGCGTAGGCGCTGAAGCCCGAGGCGGGCGCTGTGCTGTGCTTGGTCAGCCGAATGTAGGCAAATCGACGCTCGTCAACGCGCTTGTGGGCCAAAAGCTCTTCGCGGTGACGCCGAAGGCGGGAACGACGCGTTACCGTGCCATGGGGCTCGTACATATTGATACTCCCCCCACACAGTTAGCACTCATCGACACGCCAGGCATCGCGACTCGGTCTCAAGTGCTCGGTCGGGCGCTCCGCGAGGAAGCACGGGCCGCGCTGGAGGGCATCGACGTCGCTTTGGTGATGCTAGATGCGGCGATAGCGAGCAAGCACGAGACCTTGGTGGATGAAGACCAGCAGCTATTCGACCTGTTGAAAAATAGCGCAGTGCCTGTGGTCCTGGCCCTCAATAAAGTCGATAAAGTGAAACCGCGCGAGCGATTGCTGCCGCTACTTGCGCGCTTGCCCGCTCTGACGGGCACCGCAGACATCGTACCTATTTCGGCAACCCGTGCTTCGGGGCTCGACCGCCTGATTAGTGTGCTGCGCTTGCACTTGCCGGAAGGCCTGCCCTACGACCCGGAGTTGCTCACCGACCGTCCCGCACGCTTCTTTGCTGCGGAGGCTGTGCGCGAGGCGGTGCTGCTGCAAACCTACCGGGAAGTGCCTCATGGCGTGGCTGTGCGTATCGACCACTTCGAGGAAGGCCCGCAGCGGTCACGTATCGAAGCGACGGTGTTTGTCGATAAAGACAGCCACAAAGGCATCATTATCGGTCAAGGCGGCAGACGTTTAAGCGCCATTGGTCAGGCGGCACGCCTGGCGCTCGAGGCCCAACTCGAACAGCCCATTGTGCTTAAGCTCTTCATTAAGGTGGCCGAAGGCTGGACCCGAGAAGCCGGCAAGGTGAGCGCGATGCGTCGCGAGGAGACCGGTGATGTCTAAGCGCAGGTTATCCTCACCGCCCGCTCCAGTGTACCAGCCCGGCGTACTACCGCTGGTGGCTATTGTTGGTCGGCCTAATGTCGGCAAAAGTACACTGTTTAACCGGCTCTCTCGTTCGCGTAAGGCGCTTGTCGATGATCGACCCGGGGTGACCCGTGACCGGCACTACGCAGCGACTGAAACCTTTGGACGACCCTACTTTCTGGTCGATACGGGTGGGCTGAACGTTGACGAATCGACGCTGCTTCATCACCACATAAACGAACAGATCCGTACTGCGATCGCCGAGGCGGACCTCTTAGTGTGCGTGCTTGATGCGCGCGCAGAGCCTACCGAGGCGGACCGCATATTGATGGAGGCGGCGCGCGCTTCGCGCAAGCCGCTTATCGTTGTGGCCAACAAGGCCGACGCGCCCGCCCACGCCCATGAAGCCGCAGCGCATTACGAGCTAGGCATCGACAATATTTTGCCAATTTCCGCCTTGCACGTCCATGGGTTGGCGCTGTTGGAGGAAATGATCGCGGGTTACTTGCCCAAGCCGAATGCCGATACGGATGCGGACACCACCGCATTGCCGCGGGTGGCGGTGCTTGGGCGTCCTAACGCCGGCAAGTCGTCCCTGACGAATCGTCTCTTGGGCGAGGCTCGGCAGGTGGTCGACGATGTGCCCGGCACGACCACGACCGCGACGGAAACGCTGGTCACTCTCGGCGGTACATCCATGATCTGGATTGATACCGCGGGGATTCGCCGTCGGCGATCTGTGGAGCGCGGCCTTGAATCCCTCAGCGTCCTTCAGGCGATTGACGTGATGCGACGTGCCGATGCGGTTGTGCTTTTAGTCGATGGCAAGGAGGGCGCTGTGGAGCAGGACGCGAAGCTCGCCGCCCTTGCCGCCGACTCCGGCCGCGCACTCATCGTCGCGCTGAACAAGGTAGATCTTTGGCAGGGGGAGCTCGACGCAACCCTTCGCACCGTCGGTGATAATCTTTCATTTGTCGAATGGGCGCCAAGAGTTCGAATTAGCGCGACCCACGGTCGGGGACTCACGCGCCTCGAGGCGACGCTGGCGAAAGTCCTTGGCGCGCATGCGCGGCGGGTGAGTACCGCAGAGCTTAATCGCTTTTTTGCTGCCGTAATTGAAGACAATCCGCCGCCGGTGACGGGTGGGCGCGCACCGCGCATCTATTACGTCACGCAAGCTGCTACCTGCCCGCCGACCTTTGTGGCGATGACCAATGGACCGGACCGGATCCGGGATTCTTATCGGCGTTATCTTGTTAATAAACTGCGTGAGTTCTTTGATTTCGAAGGCACGCCCATTCGGATCTACTTTCGCGGCAAATCGCCGCGCGCGCCGGAGCCCTAGCGCGCTAAGGGTGCACAAGGTCGCGCGCTTGGGCGCTCCCGCCGCGAGGATGCGTCTACGTCTAGACACCGCCATGCGTGCGTGGTGGAGGGAGTCCTTGGCCAACGGTACGGCCCCGCCGAACATTCCGCACGTTACCCGAACGCATACGCCCGATTGCGCGGCGGTGGGCGTGTCCGAGCACCCGCCATCAATCCGCGCACGTCGCTGGCTCAGCGACACGCCCATGAGAGGTCACGGGTTGCGTTGGCACACGAAAGCGAGCTGGGTGTGGCACGGAACATCGTTCCATCCGATTCTGCCGTAATGCTCGCGCATCTGAAGGCAGTCTTCCCGCGCACCGCTGAAGTTATTTGGCTCCCCTGGAAGCCAACCATTGTAGCGTGCGTGCTGCGGTACGCACGTGCTGGCTCGGTTAGGATCGCTGCACCGGGTGAAGACGATTCCGTCGTTCAACCAGCGCCATATGCCGTTAGACTCGCCATCGTAGCCGCCGAGCCAAAGCGCTCCGCCGGGGCCGTTGCCAACAAAACCACCTTGGTTCCGCGGGGTGGAGAAGAATGCCTGCTCGCCAGCGTTATGAATGCGCAGTAAGCTGTAGCCGAAATACGCGCAGAAGTTGGCGGCATCATGCCAGGTTCGGCGTTGATCGAGGCAGGTGATATATCCCTTGCCTGCGATGAATTCGGAGCGGCAGCCCGCAACGTTGGCTGGGAGGCAAGCGCCCGCACCATCACATGTCGCGCCTTGACCGCACGCAGTCCCCCGTGGCTTCGGCGCAGAAGCGTTACAACACGGAACGCCTTCTTCACAGTCGAGAATGCCGGTAAAGCAGGGATTGGCGGGTTGACAGGCTTCGCCAACGCGAGTGCAGTCGACGCACTGGCCATTTTCATCGCAGATCCCGCCCACACCGCAGGTGGTGCCGGCGGATTTGAGAGGCCCCGGTGCGCAACGCGGTACGTTCGGGGTCTCGCAGACGATAACCCCATGACGGCACTCGCTTCCTGGAGAGCAACTAGAACCCGCGTCGGCGCAGTTCAGGCATTCGCCGAAGCCCGAGCACTGCCCGCCGTTTTCGCACGCCGTGCCCGCAGCCTTGGGCGTGGTCGGTTCACAAGACGGAATGTTGTCAAGACACGCTATCGTGCCGTTGAAGCAGGTGTTCGCTGGCTGGCAGGCCGAGCCAGCGTTGGCGCAATTTAGGCACTGCCCTTCGGGGGAGCATGAGCCGCCATTGCTGCATGGACTTCCGGGCGGGCGCAGGGACGTGGCGCGGCACTGAGGCTGTCCCGCGACGCATTCGATGACACCAAAAGCGCATTCATTTTCTGGAACGCATGCCGCGCCTGCATTCGCGCAGCTCACGCATGATCCTTCGCCACTACAGATGCCTGTGGGGCATGGTGTGCCTGTCGGCAGGGGTGTGCCGCCGACGCATGTCGCGTTTTCACATGTGGACGGTCCACGGCAAATTTCCGCGGCACAGTCACTTGCCTGCGTGCAGCCTCGCGTGCAGTCCGGCCGACACAGCGCGTCGTTAGGGTCGTCGCACGTCTCGCCGGCATCGATGATTCCATTGCCGCAGGTGCAGGCTTCGGCTTGCGAACAGCGCAAGCCACGAGCTGGGTCACACGTCGTTCCGGGTTCTAGCTCTGTGCAATCGCCGGGCGGCGTCCCGCCCCGCTGGTCCGCTCGGTCGCGGCAGAACACGGAACCTTCATCACCGTCACATGTGTCAGTTGCGCAACTGCTCGTATAGACACTGGTCAGACAGGCCAGTGCAAGAGCGACTCCGGTCCACTTTGCGGCGGCATTGCGCGCATCGAAACGGCTTGAGCCGAACGCTGAGCAGAATGCGACTATGGCGGGCATACGGGGCATGGCTTAACCTTCCTTCCGGGTCAAAACGTTCGAATCGCGCCCTTATTGTAGAGCGGCATCGAAAGACGACCGGTATTGGACGCCTGACTATGCAAGCTTCGTGCACATATCCGACATCGGCGCTAGAGGTGCGCCTCTCATAACTTATGGGACTCCTCAAAGGTGCGAGATAGCTTGAGTTGGCGCCTTCTCGACGATGCTCGCTCTAGCAGCGGCACGATTGCCGGGTCCGCCAAGCGCTTCATGCGCGAAGCGTCAACGGATACTTAAGTGGTCACCCGCGTGAAACATGAGGCTCCAGCGCACTAAACTAATCTCGCAATGCTCAGCGGAGTGGTGGTGTACTCAGTCCAGGTGGCTGACCTTGGATTGCGGAAAACCTCTAGCCGCGTCGCCTTTGGCGAAGGAACTTGCGCGAGTCGCGCGACTCGGCGCGCTTGTTTCAGCGGGCCGGTCAGCGATCCACGCATTGAGGTGAGCATGCGCTGATGCGCTTGAAGACGTGGCTGTGCAGACGTTAGGTTGCGTTCGCCTCGCTCCATCTTTCGGTACCCGGAGGATGCGCCACGCGCAAGACCCGACTAAGGTGGCGACAACTTCTGAGGCGCCAGTGTGCGCTTTGCAGGTTCTCGGCTCATGTGATCCGCCGAGGACGCGCCTGTCTTGGTTCGGTGCGCAGTTGCGGTAGGTGCGAATGGGCGCCTGCGCGGTATTGGGTCACTGGAACTAGCAGGCTGTTATGGATGAATCCCTTACTTTCGCGTCACTCGGTCTCACGCCGTCGTTGCTTCAGGCTGTTGCGGAAACCGGCTACACTCAACCTACCGCGATCCAGGCAAAGGCCATTCCAAAGGTGCTCGCCGGTAGGGATCTGCTCGGAGCCGCGCAAACGGGTACCGGGAAGACGGCAGCCTTTACGCTGCCAATCCTTCAAAGGCTAATGGCCGAGCCGCGGCCTACGGGGCGCCCCGGGAGGCCACGGTGTCTCATTTTAGCCCCGACGCGGGAACTCAGCGCGCAAATACACGAATCCGTGCTCACCTACGGCAAACATCTGCCGTTGCGCTCGGTCGTTGTCTTCGGCGGTGTCAATATTAACCCGCAGTTCGCGGCTTTCCGTAAGCCACTAGATATTGTCGTCGCAACGCCCGGGCGCCTGCTCGATCATGCTGGACAGAGAACGGTGGACCTCTCGGGCGTTGAAATCTTGGTCCTTGATGAAGCAGACCGCATGCTCGATATGGGATTTATACGGGATATCAAGCGTCTGCTCGTCCTCTTGCCTAAAGCGCGGCAAAGTTTGCTCTTTTCGGCGACATTTTCTGGTCCGATTCGCGCGCTGGCAAGGGAGTTTTTGCGTGACCCGGAGAGCGTCGATGTTGCGCCGCGTAACACGACGGTACAGCGCATTGAACAAAGCGTGTATATGACTGAGCAGCCTGTGAAGCGCGCGCTCCTTGCCCACCTGATTAAAGATAATGGTTGGGGTCAATGCCTTGTGTTCACGCGCACTAAGCATGGCGCAAACCGACTTGCTGAATATCTCGATAATCACGGTATCAGTGCCGCAGCGATTCACGGCAACAAAAGCCAGGCGGCGCGGACACGCGCCCTTGCCCACTTCAAGAGTGGCGAGGTTTCAACGCTGGTAGCGACGGACATCGCGGCGCGGGGGTTGGATATCGAGGAGCTGCCGCAGGTGGTGAACTTTGAGTTGCCCAATGTACCTGAGGACTACGTTCACCGGATTGGCCGGACAGGTCGCGCTGGCTCATCGGGGCAAGCTGTTTCGTTGGTGGATGCGGGCGAAGCAAAATTGCTTAGCGATATTGAACGCGTCATCAAACAACGCATTCCTCGGTCAACCCCTGAGCGCTTCACGCCACCTGCGCGTGCGGAGATCGAGGCGCCGCGTCCGCCGCGTCCCATGTCGCGCGCGCGCGGTGGCTACGCTCAAGGACGTGGTGCGGGTGGCCGCTCGCCAAACGCGCGCTCGCGCTGAACGCGGGTGTTCGACTGAGGCGTGCCAACGGGATAAGGGCGCGCGGGTTTGTTGATGCGTCCGGCCAGCTCCGCCGGCAGCGGCGCTCGTCGCTTGCATCGTTGCGAGCAGTAGCGGACCTCGAACCAGCACCTTGCCCACTTTTTGCGCCACGTGAAGGGACGCAGGCAAGTCGCGCAGCACTTCGTCGGAAGCTCCGTTTTTTTTCGCTGTTTCGCCATGATCTGCGTCGGCGAGGACCCCAGAGCGTGCATGCCGTGGCATAAGAGAGTGCCGCACAACGCTGCCAGAGGAGCTGCCGCGTGTGTCGCCAGCCGTCGGTTGGACTCGGCGAGGCTCTGGTCCTACGAACCCGCGACGGTAGGAGCATTGGCGAATGCCAGCCAGTCCGGCGTGCTTTCGGGCGCGCCCGGCGATAGGATTGCGGTGAAAAAAACGAACGTTTCTGTGTGCTAGGGGCGTGGGCTTCAGCGGCATGACGCCCGCGGAATGGCAGAATGCCGCCGCCGCGCGTGTATGTGTTCAGGAGCGCCTTTGAGCGAGGGGCGGAGATGCGGTACGTCTACACAGGTCTGGCGCTGGTGGTGGTCATCGGTATTCTTGCGGGAATCAAGGGTACGCAAATAGGTTCGCTTATCGCCATGGGCAAAGCGATGGAGGCTGCGGGACCGCCGCCGGAGACCGTCGGTAGTGCCGTTGCTGAGGCCGCTGAGTGGGAGGCCACTCTGTCTGCGGTCGGCTCGGTGGTTTCCGAGAAGGGCGTGACCTTGAAAAATGAAGTGGCCGGCGTGCTCAAACGGTTGCCTGTGGCGTCGGGAGCCACGGTGAGGGCGGGGCAGGTGGTCGCCGAACTCGACGTCGATGTCGAGCGCGCTCAGTTGGCGTCACTTGTCGCGAAGCGCGAGCTAGCGTCCGCCACGCTCGAGCGCTCTGAGCGCTTGCTTGAGGGTGGCGGTGTATCGCGTGCTCAGTTCGATGTTGACGCTGCGAGTCTCAAGGGATTGCTGGCGGATGAAGCCGCGTTGCGGGCCCAGATTGCGCGCAAGACCATTCGAGCGCCGTTTGCGGGAAAGGTCGGGCTGCGGCTGGCGAGTATCGGCCAGTACCTCGCGGTGGGTACAGCGATCACGACTATCGAATCCGATGACGCCATCTTCATTGATTTCCCCCTGGCTCAGTCCGCTCTGGAACATGTCTCTTTGGGCCAGGAGGTGCGCATCTTTCCGGAGGGGGACCGAGCTGTTGTCCAGGGCGAGAAGCCTGCGCAACGCGAAGCTACGTCTGCGGTGATCGCCGGGGCTGTTTCAGCCATCGAGCCGCGCGTTGATCCTCGCTCGCGCATGGTGAGTATTCGCGCAACTCTGCCGCCGGAGGCCCTAGGGGGGGATGCGAGTTCAGACGTCGCTGCTCAGGTAGGCTTGCGCCCGGGTATGTTTGCGCCGGTGTCTGTCGTGCTCCGAAAGACGCATCAGGGCATTGTGGTTCCCGTCACTGCTCTGGTGCGGGCGCCCTATGGTGATTCGGTCTTTGTTATCGAAGCGGCGAAGCCCAAAGAAGACGCATCAGCCAATGACGCCGCTTTCAAGGAAGCCCCGCGTTTGTTGGCCCGGCAGAGCTTCGTGCGCGTGCGGGAGATTCGCGGCGACTTCGCGATGATTGATGCTGGCGTCGAAGCGGGAGCACGTGTTGTTAGCGCCGGTGCCTTCAAGCTGTCGAATGGAGCGCCGGTGGTCATCAACAATGATGTGGGCACGACCCCTTCGCTTCAGCCGGATGTCATCAATCGATGAAGCGGCGGCAACTTTGCACGTTGGGCACAGATAACGTCGGCAGAGGCGTTGGGTAAGTTATGAAGTTCACTGACATGTTCGTGAAGCGTCCGGTGCTTGCCATCGTCGTCAACGTCCTTGTCCTGATCGCGGGCTTTCAGGCGATTCGCAACCTCACGCTTCGGCAATACCCGAGGCTCGAGAGCGCGACCGTGACGGTGGTCACTCCGTACATTGGCGCTAACGCAGATCTGGTACGGGGC
Source organism: Myxococcales bacterium (assembly GCA_007131285.1). GTDB lineage: Bacteria > Myxococcota_A > Polyangia > Polyangiales > SLQV01 > SLQV01. The sequence goes on along the minus strand of SLQV01000086.1, from coordinate 12,171 downwards.
TTTATCACGACGCCGCTTGAGCGCGCCATTGCCGCGGCAGATGGGATCGACTTTATCGAGTCGCAAAGCGTTCAGGGGCTTTCCACCATCCAGGCTCGCCTCAAGTTAAATTTTCCAGCAGGAGAAGCGCTTAGCGACATCGCTGCGCGGGTTAATCAGGTGCGTGCAGACCTGCCGCCAGAAGCGGAGCTGCCCGCCATCAATATCGAGCCATCGGACGCCCAGATAGCGGCGCTGTATCTGAGCTTTGGCTCGGACATTCTCGAAGACAATCAGGTGACGGACTACTTGATTCGGGTCGTGCAGCCGCGGCTTTCGGCCATCGAGGGTGTGCAGCGAGCGGACATATTGGGTGCCCGCACCTTCGCTATTCGCGCTTGGCTTAAGCCCGACCGCATGGCCGCGCTGGGCGTGAGTCCCGCCCAGGTTCGCCGCGCGCTTGCGGAAAACAACTTCCTCTCCGCGGTGGGTCAGACGAAGGGTCAACTATACGAGGTCAACCTCCAGACCACCACAGATGTCCAAAGCGTCAAGGACTTCAAGCGGCTTGTTGTGCGCGAAGAGGGCGGAAACCTCATTCGATTGGAAGATGTTGCGGACGTTGTGCTTGGGGCAGATGCCTATGAACAGGATGTGCGTCTGTCCGGCCGGAGCGAGGTGTTTATGGGTGTTTGGGTCCTGCCTAATGCCAACACCCTTGATGTTATTGCGCGTGTGCGCACGGCAATTGAGGTGATTGATGCCGAGCTGCCTGAAGGGTTGCGCGCGAACGTCGCCTTCGATTCGACCGAGTACATCGAGAGCGCGGTGAACGAGGTCACACGTACGCTCATCGAGACGGTACTCATCATCGTCCTGGTGATTTTTCTTTTTCTTGGTTCGCTGCGCTCGGTTCTCGTGCCGATTGTCGCGATTCCGGTGTCGCTTATCGGCGCAGTGTTTTTGATGCAGGTCCTGGGATTCTCGCTTAACTTGCTGACGTTACTCGCGATTGTGCTTGCGGTCGGCCTAGTCGTTGACGATGCGATTGTTGTCGTTGAAAACGTCGAGCGACACGTACGAGAAGGCAAGACGCCTCTGCAAGCAGCGCTGCTCAGCGGGCGCGAGCTTATCGGGCCCATTGTGGCGATGACCGTTACGCTCGCCGCGGTGTATGCGCCTATCGGATTTCAGGGGGGCATTACCGGCGCGCTTTTTCGTGAGTTTGCGTTCACGCTCGCCGGTGCGGTGCTGATTTCAGGCATTGTCGCTATCACCCTATCGCCGATGATGGCGGCAAATCTCCTGCCTGCGGAGCATCGCTCGACGCGTTTGAGTCGACTTGTCGACCGGGCATTCAGTGAGGTCAAGTCGCTCTACGGCAGGGCGTTGGATTGGACACTTAGCCATCGACCGGTCGTCTACATCGTTTGGCTAACGCTATCTCTGCTCGTGATTCCGCTCTACCTGCTATCGCCGCAGGAGTTGGCGCCCAATGAAGACCAGGGCGTTATCTTCACCGCGATTGATGTGCCGGCCAATGCCACCCTGGAGCAACTCAGGCCTTTCACGGCGCAAATTCACGACATGTTTGCGGCGCTGCCGGAGTTTAAACAAAGCTTTCAGATTACCTTTCCCAGTGGTGGTTTTGGTGGCGCTTTGCTCAAGAGTTGGAGCGACCGCGACCGAAGTATCTTCCCGATTCAGGGAGAGTTGATGGACGAGGCTACCGCAGTTGCAGGTTTGCGCGTCCCCATCTTTTTGCCGCCCGCGCTGCCTAGCGCCGGATTTTTTCCCGTCGAAGTCGTGATCTCATCCACCGACGAACACGCCGATATCTTGCGGTACGCTGCGATATTGGGTGAGGCAGCGATGGAAAGCGGCGAGTTCGCCTTCCCCCCTATTCAAGATGTCCGAATCGACCAGGCAGGCGTGGAACTCGTCATCAATAAAGACAAGGTGACCTCCATGGGCCTGACCATGCAACAGGTCGGGGCCGACCTAAGTGCCATGCTCAGTGGCAACTACGTCAACCGATTTAACTGGGCCGGACGTAGCTATAAAGTGATACCGCAAATCGAGCGCGCGGGCAGACTGACGCCCGAGCTGTTAACGCGTATCCATCTTACGGGCCCCGAGAATACCCTTGTCCCCCTAGGCTCAGTCGCAAGCTTGCGTGATACGGTCGAGCCCCGCTCGCTCAACCGCTTCCAGCAGCTTAACGCCGTTAAGCTTTCGGGCGTGGCGCCCCGCTCGCTGGATGCGGGGCTCAAGGTGCTGGAAGATAAGGCTGCAGAGGTACTTCCTGCCGGGTATCGCTTGGATTACACGGGCGAGTCTCGGCAGTTTCGTCAAGAGGCCGGCAAGTTTCTGCCGGCGATGGCGCTCGCCTTACTTCTGATATTCTTGGTGTTGGCGGCTCAGTTCAACACTTTTCGCGACCCGATTGTCGTACTGGCGGGTTCGGTGCCTTTAGCGATGTTCGGCGCCTTGCTCTTCACGTTTCTGAAGTTCTCTGGGCCGCCGGGCATGGGCTTTCCTTTAACCGACGGCTGGACAACAACGCTCAATATTTATTCTCAGGTTGGCCTGGTCACATTAGTTGGCCTGGTGGCAAAGAACGGTATCCTCATTGTCGAGTTCGCAAACGCGCAACAGGATCAGGGCGTCGCCAAGCGGGTGGCGATACAAGCCGCCGCGATGACTCGCCTGCGCCCCATCCTCATGACTTCAATCGCGACGGTACTTGGGCATTTTCCCTTGACGCTTGTCACGGGAGCCGGAGCGATGGCGCGCAACTCGATTGGCGTTGTCTTGGTAGGCGGCATGGCCATTGGCACGCTCTTCACGCTGCTCGTTGTGCCCTCGATCTACATGCTCGTCGCTAGGGACCGACAAGGGTTGGCTCGCGTGACCAACCGACAAAGCGCACTAGTTTCGGCCGAGAACGCTTAAGGCATGGACGCGGCCTCGTCATCGGCTGGGATGGCGGCGTGGTTGGCGCGTAGATCGATGGAGTGAAAGATCCAAAAGATGAGCGTGTGGTTCATCACGAAGCGGTCGCCTGCGGCGAGCTGAACATAGCGGTTCATGTAGCCAAGCTGTGCGGACACGCCCTTGCGCGAAAGGCCGATGCCGACGGTGACGCGGTTTTGGTCGAGATGGTTAAACACAACACCCGAGCCGAAATTAAAAAGTATTTCGTTGCCGAACGTCACGTACGGCAGGAAATCGTCGCCGAAGCGCAATGGGTGCAGGCTGTAGCGGAAGTTAACCAAAAAGCGTAGACGGTTTAGAAAGCCAAACCCATCGGCAAGCTCGTTATTTGAGATATTACGGCGGAAGCGGCCGTCGTAGCGGATGCGATGCAGGAAGCCCCAGTGCTCGGAAATGGGGCTGCTGAACACGGTTTGTGCCCAGGGGCGATGTTCCGTGCGCTTCAGCTCGCGTGTCAGCGAGCCTGCGGAGAGCCCCAAGAAACCGTAGCCCGCCGTCACTTTGATGGCGTCATTCATGTGGAGCGTGATGCCAGGACGCAGGACGTAGAACGCTCCTGGGACAAAGTGCGCGTCGGCCCAAAGCGAGATGCGGTCGGAAATACGTGTCTGTGACATGTAGCCGAACCACACCTGCAACTGATGGTCGACATCCTTCGTTGGCATGTCTTGCGCGGCTGCGCGCCGATGGTTCCCCGCACTCACGGCACAGAACGCGAGCGCGAGTCCCGTGCCGGTGCATGCCCGTGCCCACCAAGCGTGCTTTCCGCGGGCCCACGACGGCTGCAAGTTTCCAAGAAAGGGGGCGCGTGGGCGGGGGTAAGCCTCTCGTTGCGCACGGCGTGACGCATGCCTCCAAGCACACTGTCGCTGTCTAAAGACGCACACAGAATCGCCCAGGCCAGTATGTTAGCGACAGTCCGCGTACTCGGCTTCGACAGCGCGAGGTAGGGCCGGGCATCGATCCGAGTCGAGGTCAAAGCGAGACTGGCAGTTGCTGAAAGCACTGGTGTCACCGCAAGCAATAGGGTCGAGGCAACGCGTCAGCGCGCGTGTCTCTCGTACTAGACACTCGAGATACGGATTCATCGTTGCGGTATTTCGGTCGTACACGGACTGTACACAACGTGCTTGCGATGGGGTAAAGCCGAAAGCTACCTCGCATTCAGCCTCTGAGGCGTATTCTAGCTGGGCGAAGCAAGGGCACTGCTTTTGGCGCAAAGTATCACTGGCTTCGATGAACGCTTCGACGGGATCTTCACTCTGGCAGTTCAGCATCAAGCCGGCGCCTAGGGTCACGGTCAGTAACGCAAGCCGCATAAGCCGGGGTTCAGACGCAACATGCGCGCCACCGTTGGTCGCCTCCCGGCGCACCTTCCTTACTGACGTATTTACCATGGCGGGAGTCTGATCCAAGGGGGTCTTCCTGTCTAGAACAGCCCACTAGCTCAGCCCCGCGGCTCGACTAGCTCAGCCCCGCGGCTAGGGAAGGGCGCGAATGCTGATACGGGCTTCCCAGCGTCGGCCTGGTAGCGGGAATCCGAGCAGGTCCTGGCCCCCAACATCGCCCAGGTCATCGACGCGCATTTCTAGGCTTGTCGTCGGACCGTAGCCGAGCCGCAGGCCGAGAGCGACCGGTGCACGGCTTGGCAGGGCGACTAGGCCTGAGCGGTCTGCAAAGGCGGAATGAACATATTCGCTGTGGGCAAAGACGCTCCCGGTGAAAGTGTTGGCGGCTGCGAGAGTCTGCGGCGTCTGTCCCGGGAGCCAGCCTAGTTCGGCGTGGGCATCGACGCGCAAAGGCGGTGTGCCGGGCAGTTGAAATCCTCGGTCATCGACGGAGCGCAATGCTGCAATTGCGCCTTCGAGTCGTAGGTAACGCGAGAGGTAGGCCTCAATGGTCGCGTCCGCACCGATACGGTGGCCTTGCTCGATGTTTAGCGCTGTGGCCTGAAATTGAGCGGTCCGCACAAAGCGGATGAGCTGCCATTGTAGCCCGGCAAATGCCGCCAGGCGCGCGCGGACACGCCAATCTGCGAAGCGCCTGCGCAACTCTACGCCAAGCTCGTTAATCAGCGCCCGCTCGGGCCGCAGGTCCGGGCTGGGCGTGGTTAAGCCTCCGTCTCCGAAGCGTTCGAGCAAAGACGGTGCGCGGGCCGCAAGCCCCGTACTGCCAAAGAGCAGAAGTGCGCCGTAGTGCCAAGCAGCCCCTAAGCGTGCGGTGGGTAGTGGGGGGGCGCTTACGTCGTTACCCAGCGTCACGAGCGTTCGCACCTCTGGGCGGACTTCGAGGACGCCGCTTGCCACGACCGGTCGCCAAGGGGCCGCGATACTGGCGTTTAGCTGGCTCTCGGTAAGGCCCAACGTGCCGCCTCGGATCGATTCGTCGCGGAAGGCGGCTTCCCGGCGGCGCAGATAGTCGTGGGTGAGGGCAATGCCTGGTGCGGCCGCCACCGTTTCGCCTATCGGGAGCTCCGCGCCGAAGGCGCTGAGCAGTCGTACCCCCAAGGTTCGTGTTTTCATCGGAACAGGCGTGACCTCTGCCTCGGTATCGGTGAAGCGCGCCTGGTTGACCAAAAGTCCGAAACTGCTGTGCCAGTCGATGTTCCGGGCGCTGCCACGCGCCCGGAACATCGCGGCGCCCAGAACGTTGCCGGTATCCGCCGATCGGCTTTGGGCGAAGCCGGGGCCTGGCACGCCGCGCTCAAGTCCGCTGAGGAGAATGGCGCCGCCAAGCCGAGTCCCTGCTTCGGTCATGCCGTCAAGGCCCAAGAGCGCGGTGCCTCGACGCGCTTGCGCGTTGCGACGGCGCGCTCGCTGTGGCGCCATTCCTGACAAGGGAGATCCGCCGTCGTTGGTAAAGGCGTAATCATTGTCGCTTGTAAGCCCGTCAAAGGCCGCGACGACGCGCAGCCTCTCGGTGGTTTTACCCGCGATAACGCTCATGCCGCGCTGGCCGAAGGCGCCGGCCTGGGCGCTCACCGCCAGGGGACTGACGCCGAACTCGGGCAAAAGCGTGAGCGAACCGCCGATGGGTAGCGTCGAGGCCAACGGCGCGCTCGCACCGAAGCGCAGACGCGCCCTCAGCGGTAGGCGTTCGCCGAGTAGCGCGAGGTCCGTCGTGCCCGAATAAAGCGGGTCTATCGGAAGATCACCAAAGAAGACAGGATTCTGTTCGGGAGCGGTACCGCGGACGGCAAAGTCGCTGCCCATTCCCGCTCCCCCAACCTGACGCACGCGAAGCGCCGGAACAGATCTCAGGGTACTGTTTAAGCCATCTCGGGATGCTACTTCGAGTTCACCGGCTGCCGCCTCGCCGACGCGTTCCGGGGCAACCAGTGCCTCGCCAACATACTGAGCGCGGGCAGATGACGCGGCATAGGTTGCCCCGATGACGCTTGACCCAACGACGGCCACACCGGCTAGCGCCCGTCTTAGGGCAGGCGCTACTTGGTTGGGTTGGAAAGGTGGATTCACGCTGTCACTCGGGTTGACCCTTCGGGGGCCGTGGTTACCTTGGTGCCTGGAACGCAAGCGCGCCGCAATGGTAGGTGCGTGTACCTTAGGTTTTTGGCGTCAAATCGACGCGGGTCCGAGACCCGGCAAGTGGGAGACAGATAGATGGGTAAGATTATCGGCATCGACCTCGGCACGACCAACTCCGTCGTCGCCGTGATGGAAGGCAAAGAGGCGAAGGTCATCGTCAACGAAGAGGGCGACCGCATTACGCCATCGGTGGTTGCGTGGGATGGCCAGGGCGAAGTGTTAGTGGGACAAATCGCGAAGCGCCAATCCATCACTAACCCTGAAGGAACGCTTTATTCCACCAAACGCTTTATTGGCCGTCGTTTCGACGAGGCGGACGAAGAGGCTAAGCGCATGCCCTATAAAGTCGTTGCCCGCAGCAACGGCGACGCGGGCTTTAAGGTTGCTGATAACGAGGTGGCCGCACCAGAGGTCGCGGCGCACGTACTGCGCAAGCTGAAGCGTGCAGCGGAGAACTACCTCGGCGAAGATGTAAGTGAGGCGGTAATCACCGTGCCTGCTTACTTTAACGACTCTCAGCGTCAGGCGACGAAAGATGCGGGAAAGATAGCGGGGCTCGATGTTAAGCGCATTATTAACGAGCCGACGGCCGCTGCGCTCGCCTACGGTCTCGATAAGAAAAATGACCAGCTCATTGTGGTATATGACTTCGGCGGCGGTACTTTTGACGTGTCCGTGCTTGAAGTGGGCGACAACGTCGTCCAGGTAATCGCGACAAATGGTGACACCTCGCTAGGTGGCGATAACGTCGACGAGCGGGTGATCGACTACCTCATCGCCGAGTTCAAGAAGGATCAGGGCATCGACGTCAGCCAGGATAAGATGGTGCTGCAGCGTCTTAAAGATGCAGCTGAGAAGGCGAAAATCGAGCTCAGCTCGAAACTCGAGAGTCAGATAAACCTGCCGTTCCTCACGGCCGATGCGACGGGGCCCAAGCACCTCAATCTACGTCTGACACGGGCAAAGTTCGAATCGATGATCGCTGATCTCGTCGAGCGTACGCTGGTTCCTTGTCGCAAGGCACTCGAAGATGCGGGCAAGTCACCGGCGGACATTCATGAGGTGGTGCTCGTAGGCGGTTCGACACGCATTCCAGCGGTTCAAGAAGCCGTGAAAAAAGCATTCAACCGAGATCCTCACCGGGGAGTAAACCCCGACGAGGTGGTCGCAATTGGCGCCGCGATCCAAGGAGGTGTGCTGTCCGGTGACGTCAAGGACATGGTGTTGCTCGACGTCACGCCGCTGAGTCTTGGTGTCGAGACCCTGGGTGGCGTGATGACGACCCTCATTCCACGCAACACCACCATTCCTTCGCGCAAGGAGGAGACGTTCTCTACGGCAGAAGATAGCCAGAGTTCTGTGGATATCCATGTGCTCCAAGGTGAGCGTGCGCAGGCCTCAGACAATCGAACGCTTGGGCGCTTCCGTTTGGAAGGCATTGATGCGGCACCCCGTGGCATGCCAAAAATCAAAGTGACCTTTGATATTGATGCGAACGGTATCCTATCTGTCACCGCTCGGGACGAAGCAACGGGCAAAGACCAAAAGATCACCATCACCGCTAACAGCGGCCTCTCGGACGATGAGGTTAACAAGATGGTGGAGAACGCGAAAACGCATGAGGAAGACGACAAGAAGCGCCGTGAGCAGGTCGAGGAGCGCAACCGAGCCGACCAGCTCTGCTACACGGTTGAAAAGTCACTCGCGGATCTGAAGGACAAGCTGCCTGCGGAACAGCTCGGCAGCATCGAAGAAGACGTCAAAGCGCTAAGAGCAGCGGTAGAGGGACACGACTTCGATGCGATTCGTGCCAAGACCACTGCGCTTGAGAGTGCGATGCGAGATCTGTCGACAATGGCGGCGCAAGCAGCTGCTGGGGCTGGCGAAGGCACGGCAAATGCGGGCGGAGCCCCCGAGGGGTCGGCGCAGGACGACGTCATCGACGCTGATTTCGAGGAAAAGAAGTAGCTAACCTCAAGGCATGATGCCTTCGGTACGACGATGGAAGTCGTCGAGATCACCCCAAAAGCCCCGGGAGCAGGTATCGCTCCCGGGGCTTTTTTCGAACGCGGTTCAGGCGCAGCCGACGTCGATATCGGGACAAGGTTCCGCCTCATATTTCACGGGCTCGGTAAGTCCGAGAGGTTTTCGAGAGACAAAGGTGGTGGATCGCGCTTTGGTTGAAGCGTGTAAGGGCACGCCGCGGTTCCCGAAGCGGTCGAAGGTTTCCGCCGTTTTGACTAGTCCTGATACCCAAGCTGGCCTTAGTCTTGAGGGTAGCGCGCGGGGCTACGCATGAGACACGCGTGCGTCGCATGCTGATGAGCGAGCATTGCGCGTGGCTTGGGGACTTATGGACATAGCTGATCTGGGAACGTTAACGCTTTGTGTGGCACTGGTGCTATGTGCCTACGCTTTCGCGACGTCTGTGATGGCCGGCGCTGGGCGTCCGCACTTGTTGGTAGCGGCTCGTTGGGGCGTCTTCGCAACGTGTGGTCTGGTGGTATTCGCTACACTGCTGCTGGCCTACGCTTTTCAGACCCACGATTTTTCGATTCGCTACGTCTACCGCTACAGCGATAGGTCAATGCACTGGAGTTATCTCCTAACCTGTCTATGGGGCGGGCAGGATGGTTCGCTGCTGTGGTGGTCTTTTCTACTATGCGGTTACACCGCTGCCTGTACGGCCTGGATGAAGGTGCGCTATCTGGCGCTTCAGCCCTACGTGCTCGCAACCCTGATGAGCATCCTGGGCTTCTTTCTGCTGCTGATGCTCTTTGCGGCGAACCCCTTCGCAGTGAAAGCCGGGCTGCTCGCGCCGGACGGCGAGGGGCTTAACCCCCTGCTGCAAAACTACTGGATGGTCATTCATCCGCCCTCGCTCTACATGGGGTTCGTTGGCTGGTCGGTCCCCTTTGCGTTCGTGATAGCGGCGCTGATTACCGGTCGGCTTAACGAAGAGTGGATGGTCGCGGCGCGCAAGTGGTCGCTCGTCGCTTGGGGCTTTTTGTCGCTCGGACTCACGTTGGGCATGCTCTGGTCTTACGAAGAGTTGGGCTGGGGCGGCTACTGGGCTTGGGACCCGGTCGAAAATGCATCCTTTCATCCTTGGCTCGTTGGAACTGCTTACCTGCACTCCGTACTGGTTCAGGAGCGCTACTCGATGCTCAAGATCTGGAACGTCTTTCTTCTCTGTTTGACGTTTTTTATGACCATTTTCGGCACGTTTTTGACGCGATCCGGCCTGATCGCTAGCGTTCACTCCTTTGCCCGCTCGGATATAGGCATCTGGTTCGTCTGGTATATGGTGTTGATCGTAGTCGTGTGTACGGCCTTGGTCGTGTGGCGACTGCCTAAGCTTAGGGCTCGGCATCGCATCGAAAACCTGCTGTCACGTGAGTTTGCCTTTTTGCTCAACAACTGGATGTTTCTTGGCATTATGGTCTTCGTGGTGATAGCCACCACGTTCCCCCTGCTGACCGAGTGGCTGCGCGGCGAAGAGGTCACGGTTGGACCTCCTTTCTATAACACCTGGATGGTGCCGACAGGTCTTGCGCTGCTTGTCTTGCTCGGCGTCGGTCCGCTCATTTCCTGGCGCAAGGCCACGGGTAAAAATCTGGCGAAGGCGTTTCGCTGGCCGCTGGTTGCTACGGCAGTTGTCGGATTGAGTCACCGGTTCCTAGGTGAACACGTAGGCCTGCCCGGTCCTCTGCCCCTGCCGCTCAAGGAGTCCTACACGCTGCAGGACCACTTTTTTGCGTATGCGCCGCTTATATCCTCCACGACCTGCGCCTTCGTGTTGGCAACCATTGCGCAGGAGTTTTGGCGCGGTACGGCCGTCCGCATGCGGAAGGGCGAAGGCGTCTTCACTGCGCTCTATAATCTCGTCGGCCGCGCGAAACGTCGCTATGGCGGCTACATCGTGCATACAGGCATTGTGCTGATGTATCTCGGTTGGACCGGCGCCGCCTACGATATCGAAAAAGAGGGTGTGGTGAGCCCCGGCGGAATCATGAGCGTGGGCAAGTATCAGGTTCGCTATGATGCGCCTCGCTACGAACAGGACGCAAACAAACGGATGCAGTTCGTCGACTTAACCTTGCTCAACGCGGCAGGCGAACCTCAGCAGCGCATCTCACCAGCGAAGTACCTTTACCGCACTTCGCCAGACATGCCCACGACCGAGGTGGCTATCAATAGCGGGCCTATAGAGGATCTCTACGTAATATTGAGCACCATTGATAACGCTTCGGGGCGCGCAACGCTTCGAGTTGTTATTCGTCCGCTTGTCTTTTGGATTTGGGCCGGCGGTATCGTACTGCTTTTCGGGGTATTGATAGCGGTATCGCCGTCGATGAAGGAGTTGCTTGTTGCTAGCGAAGAGAGTGATCTTGAACGATTGAAGCGTCAGAAGATGCCTGGATTGATCGGGGCGACGGCTATCGCGGTGCTTCTTGGTTTGTTCGCGCTCTGGCCGCTCCTGAATCACGGTCGTGTCCTCGTTTCGCCGAAGGACGCGGCCAGCGCTGTGTCGTCGGCTTCGTCGCCATATGCTGCCCTGCACCACGGGATAGATCGGAGATCTAGTCATTCGAGCTCGGTTGCCCACCTCGGCGGGGAGGGACGCTAAATGACACTTCTCCCAGCCATGCTGACGCTTGCCGCAGCCGCCGCGTTGATTTTTGCGCTCTTCGCGCTTTACCGGAGCGTGGTGGCTTCGTGCGGTGGGGTGGAAGCAACCGCGCTATCCTCACTGGCCTTCTCGGAAGAGCGGATTGCCCTGTTGGAGCAAAAAGCCGCGCTTCTCGCATCGCTGCGTGACCTGAACCTCGACCGAGACCTCGACAAGGTAAGCGAAGCTGATTTTCGGCCCATCGACACGCGTCTGCGACGTGAAGCTAAGCAAGTGATTCAGCGCCTTGACGATGAGGGCGCGGACTACCTGGTGGAGGCCGACGCGCTCATTGCCAAAGCGCTAAAAAGTACGAAGTCGTCTGCTTCAGGTTCAGGGGCCTCCCGCGCGAACAAGACGGAGTCAGGCGGCAGCGAAGCCAATAAGCGCGCGAATCGCGGCAGAGATAAGGCGGCCCGCGCAGGTGGTCATGGTGTCGAGCGCGCGGCGAAGAGCGGCGCAAGTGGCGCAGCCGCCGCAGAAATTCCGGCGGCGTCTGCCGCACCCGCGGCGGATACGGAGGCGCTTGACGTTCACGCAGGTGACGTTTCTGCCTCGGAGGATAGGGCTGAATCGGCGCCAGAACCCGTTGAACGTGCGCACAAGGTCTGTGGAAGCTGTCAGGGGGACAACGAGCTGGATGCTCGCTTCTGTAAACACTGTGGAGCCAAACTGTGATGTCACTGCGCATGTGCCTGAAACAACCGCCGCGGGGTCAGCGAAGTGACGGCACCGGCGCCGCATTCGTGCCCGCGTCGCAGAGCCGCCGGCCGAAGCATGCTCGGAAAAAGTCCGTGGGAGGCTTGGAGCGATACCTGCTTGAGGATCGTGACGCCGGCCCGTTGCGGCATGGTGGGCCGGTTTCCTGTACGCGATCAAGCGCGGAGGGCTCATGTAAGCCGTTGCGGGTCGCCGGTGTTAGGGCGCAACGGCCTCGCGAGCGGACGCCTTCGCGGGCCGTGCGTATGTGGCTGTTTG
>SLQV01000193.1 GCA_007131285.1 Myxococcales bacterium | reverse complement strand
CGGGGGGACCCACAATTGGGTACGGAGCTGCGCGCAGTGCCCAATTGTGGGGGGCTCCGGAGGGTGCGCCTGCGCGCCCGTGCCCCCGCGGGCCCCGCAGCCACGCGCGCGCCGGGACCCCGGCCCACCTGGACGCTCCCACCGTGCGCGCTCGCCCGGCCGCCGCCGGGCTCAGTCTGTTCCTTCACCGTATTAGAGCAGTTTTCTGCGACCCCTCTTGCGGGGATACATCTTGCTCAGTAGCGGATGCGAAAATTGCAACTGTACTCCACATAAGTCGCGACTGGATTGCCCTTACGGCCGATAGGAGGTGACCATTTGGTTCCATTTAGCGTCTTGCTGCATGCTGCCCCAAATCCTAGGTCTGGGTCACTATCGCTGAGCGTCTTAATCACGGTTGCGGTTCCTGAAGCATCGATCTTCAGCTTGATAAGCGCTCTGCCTTCGCGCCCCTGTGTGCGCGCTTTACTCGGAAAATTATTTTCCAAAAGACGAGAGATATCGGGCGGCTCAGGTCTGCGACTCAGCGATGCAAATGCCTCTGTGGATGGGCCACTACCAGAAGCTACCGTAGTTCCGTTTCCGGTTCCGTTCTGGCTACCGCTCTGGCTCCTCGCTGGACCGTTCGCTTCCGTCCCGTCCCGCGCTGGAATGGCAGGGCCATCTCCTGAGCTTGCTAAAAGTAAATCACCGAAATCAAGAGGCTCTTCGGCTTCAGGCGGAGATGTGTCCGGGTCCTTCGAAGCACTTTTCGTTGGCGCCCGCGGTGAGCTCTTGGGCCTAGGCTGCGTTGCCGTTTCGGGTCGGCTAGTTTTCGCTTTGGGGGGGGCGGAGGCCTCTTCCGCGACTGGGGATGGGTCTGCAACCCGAGGGGCGGCATCCAAGCTAAACTCGATGGCATCAGGCGCTTGAGGCGAAGTGGGCTGCCAAGCCTTTGGCAAAGCCACCACCGCACCCCAGTGTAGCGCTAGCGAAAAGACGACAGTTGTCCCGATTCGCAAAGCTTGTTCGATCCAAGCATGCATGTTCTCACACAGCGTCTGCCGGGTTCCCTGCTAGTTGGGCCGCACATTGATTGCGAATTTCGTGACCTTTTCCTGACGTAAAAGATCGATGATGGCGACCACCTTCGCATGCTCTAGCCGGCCATCTGCCGCAATGACCGCGCGTAGTTCTTGGCCGGTTTCCGCTGCTGCCCGAATGGTCGTGCGCAGATCATCCTCGTTCGTTGGTTCGGCATCGAGAAACAAAGCACCTTGTGCGTCGACTGAGATTGCGAGTGATCGCGAGGTGTCTTCCCCAGTGGAGGCCTTCGGAAGCTCCATAGGTATCGTTTTTGAAACGATTGCCGTGGCAGTCACCATCAGAATAATCAGCAAAACCAAAACAACGTCCACCAAAGGCGTCACGTTGATTCCTGAGATTATGTCATCCTGGTCGTTACTGGCTGCGCCCATGAACCTCTCCTCAATCCGGTGTGGGCGTACGCTTCAGGAACGCGAGTACATCATGAGCAAGCGTTTCTGCTCTGCTCAGACGTGCTTTAATGATCCGTTGGAAGAGATTAAAAAAGGCAACCGCAGGTAGCGCAACCAGCAGACCTATTGCGGTAACCACGAGCGCTTCGCCGATCTCCGACATCAGCCCAGTGGTCACTTGTCCGGCACTGGCGTCGAGCTCATGAAACGCGCGAATAATACCGATAACCGTGCCCAGCAGTCCGATAAACGGTGCGTTATTTCCAACGGTTCCCAGAAATACCAAATAGCGTTCCATACGCAGCCGCTGTACGCGCGTCTCGCCCTCAACGCGCTCTTCAGCGCTAGCGGTGCCGCCCTCTGGATCCTCGAGCGCGCGCGCGGCAACCCTTGCCTCTGGCGCGCGCGAGCGTTCGAGGCTTTCTTGGGCGCCTTGAACATCACCGCGCTTTAGCGCTTCGTTGAGCGCATTCCGAAGCGAGGTGAAGTTGTCCCGGGAACCCACCAAGAACAGGATTCGCTCGAGAATGATCGCTAGGCCGATCACAGACAGCACCACTAGGAGCCACATGATCCATGTGGCTCCGAGCATCGCAAACGAGGTGAGTTGTCGCTGGATATCCATACGTCTCTGCTAAGCGCTCCCTCGACCGTGTGGTCGGCTAGGAAAGATGGTTCAAGTGTTACGGGGCTCCTAGACTGTCCAGCCAAGCGTGTCCAGCGGCGGAACGCGAATGCATGGATCGCGGCTCTCGGTCGCCGAACGTAGAAACCGAGTCTCTTCGTGACGCACGGTTTGCGCACGTCGAGGCCACCTTGATTGCCGAGAGTCCAATTCCGTCAACCACAAGTGGCCTCGACCTCACACCTGCGGTCGACAAGGCGTTCTATTTCGGCAACGCCCGAAATGACGTCTCGCATGGCGTCCCCAGCGGGATTTGAACCCGCGTACCCGGCGTGAAAAGCCGGTGTCCTGGGCCTCTAGACGATGGGGACCCTTAAATTTTGCTTGTTGTGCCTTCGCTAGCGTTCGCCGTTCTCCTGTCGCATCCGAATCCGGACCTGGAAGACCGACTTAGGTCAGCGCCGGTGGGCCGTGCAGGGCTCGAACCTGCGACCGTCGGGTTAAAAGCCCGCTGCTCTGCCAGCTGAGCTAACGGCCCTTATCCTTCCGCGCGGCGCAGCGTAGTGGCGAATCCAAAGGGGGTCAAGCAGCTCAGGGGCGCGAGCCGCTTGCAAGGTCGCTCGCCGCATCGCTTCAGCTTGAGCTATTCGTGTAAGCGAACTCGAGCGTAGCGGGAGATAAGGTGAACTTCTCTTGTGAGTTCACTCATGGAAAGCGCTCAAATACGGCACCTGGTACTTCCTGTTGGACGGCCATACGGAGTGCATCGCTCGCTTCCACCCTGATGTCCGGACTGAGGTCTATCTCGACGCGCCAGTCTTGGGCGCGCAGTCTCAACTCGAGGGCTGTGGCGCCAGCATGCTTCTGGAGGATACGCTTCAGATGTTGGAGGGTATCAGCCGCTGCATCTGCGACATCGAGAGAGATAACGGCGCGCTTGACCCGAGTCAGGAGGCCCTCTGCAAGCGGTGCGACCTCGTGGACGACCAGCGACCGCGGGGCATCGTCCTTTGCTTCTTCGTCCCGGATCTGGACGCTGGCGCGGAGCAGCAGCGGAACGCTGCTGTTCGCCAGAAGTTGCCTGGAAGCTTCGTCCTTAAGTAGTCGTCCGCGAGCGACTAACTCCATACGACCGCTGGTGTCTTCCGCCTCCCCGAAGGCGATGCGCGACCCGCTACGGGTGGTGCGCTCGCGAAATCCCTCGACGATACACGCGACAAGCGCGTCTTGACCATCTTGAGCTCGACTCAACAACTCCAAAGATGAGCAGCCAAGACGCTCGGCGTCTCCCTGATAGATACTCATTGGATGTCCCGAAACATAGAAGCCCAGCGAACTTTTCTCTCGCTCGAGATGTTCCTTCCAACTCCAGCTCGGTGCGTCGATGAAAAGGGCACGTCGCGCTGCACCGTCGGTAAATGCAAGCGAATCCGCGCCTGCCATGTTGTCGAAGAGCGAGGTCTGTCCGCTGGCCCTTTCGGACTGCTTCTGCTTGCCCCATTCGACTGCTTTTTCGATCGATGCCAGCGCGCGCGCGCGGTCGATGGAAAGGGGCTCATGTACCGTGTCGAAAGCGCCGCATTGGACGAGACTCTCGATGACGTTTTTGCTGACACGGCGCAGGTCCACGCGTTCAGTGAAGTCGAAGAGGTCTAGGAAAGGCTGGCCGATTTGGCGCTGCGGGGACGGTTGCTCCCCCGGAGACGTGGTCGCGGGCGTTGGCGGCAGAGGTGCTTGGCCGAGTGACGCATTGGACGCTTGAAAATGAGGCAGAAGCGGTGAAGTTCCGGGGTTCAGGCGTGCCTCGAAGAGGGCGTCCACCGCGGCGCTGCCGACACCCTTGATAGCGCCGAGCCCGAAACGCACGCGGGCGTGCCTGGCGCTTGCACCCTCGTTTGCACCCGCCGGTGAGCTGGGAGCGTTGACGTCGTAGGCGACGGTGAAATCTGTGTTGGATTCGTTGACGTCCGGAGGCAGCACAACGAGCCCCATCGCCTTGGCCTCGTTGACAGTGCGGACAACCTTCTCCTGCTTCTCCTTATCTGAAGTAAGCGTCGCGCACATAAACTCGGCGGGGTAGTGTGCCTTGAGATAGGCGGTTTGATAGGTGATAAGCGCATAGGCCGCAGAGTGACTCTTGTTGAAACCATAGCCCGCGAAATAGGCCATGAGCTCAAAAACCCGGTCCGCATCGTCTGTGCGATAGCCGAGTGTTTGGGCGCCCTCAAGAAACACCTGCTTCTGTTTGGCCATCTCCTCGGGCTTTTTTTTGCCCATGGCGCGACGTAGGAGGTCCGCGCCTCCAAGAGAGTAACCGCCCATGATTTGGGCTATCTGCATGACTTGTTCTTGGTAGACGATTACACCGTAGGTGTCTTTCAGGACCGGCTCAAGATCTGGGTGTGGATAGCTGACTGGCGTAAGACCATGTTTTCGCTGTATAAAGTCTTCGACCATCCCGGAGCCCAAGGGACCGGGGCGGTAGAGGGCAACAGCGGCGACGATATCTTCAAATGCGTCGGGCTTCAGTTGCTTAAATAGGCCTTGCATGCCGGTGGACTCGAGCTGGAAGACGTTGGTAGTTTCCCCCGAAGACAGCAGCGCGAACGTCGCACTGTCGTTCATCGGCAGCAGGTCCAGCCGTAGGGGGCTTGCCTGATGCTCCGGGCGCGCATTCACGAGCCGTAATGCGATGTCGATAACCGTAAGCGTTTTGAGGCCCAGGAAGTCGAACTTGACTAGCCCTGCTTTTTCGACGTCGTCCTTGTGGAAGTGGGTGACAAGTTCACCGGGCTCCGGGCAGAAAACAGGCACAAAGTCCCAAAGCTCGCCAGGAGCGATCACAACGCCGGCCGCATGCATGCCGGCATGCCGTGTTAGATCTTCAAGGGCCTGGGCGGTCTCAAGGAGCTCGGCGACCGCAGGCTCGGTGCTCTGTAGCGCTTTGAGCCGAGGCTCCTGCTCGAGTGCTTTAGTGATCGAAACAGTCTTTCCCTGGACCGGATCGGGCACCAGCATTGCGACTCTGCCACCCTCCGCTGGCGTCATGCCCATGACGCGCGCGACATCTCGGACGACACTTCGGCTTTTAAGCTGGTGAAAGGTGGCAATCTGCGCAACAGATCGCTGTCCGTAGCGCTCGCGCACGTAATGAATCACGCGGTCGCGGCCTTCGACGCAGAAATCAACGTCGAAGTCAGGCATGCTCACGCGCTCTGGATTTAAGAACCGCTCAAAAAGGAGCCCGTGGGCGATGGGATCAAGATCGGTGATGCGCAGCACATAGGCTACCAGCGAGCCCGCTCCTGAGCCGCGTCCTGGGCCTACGGGAATGCCTTGCTCTTTTGCCCAGTTGATGAAGTCAGCGACGATAAGGAAGTAGCCGGGGAAGCCCATAGAGACGATAACCTCGAGCTCGCGCTCAAGGCGCTGTCGATAGCGTTGTTCGTCGGGCGATTGGCCTTGGGCACGCAGATCGGCGAGGCGTGCCGATAGGCCTTTGCTTGAAAGAAGACGCAGGTAGGCGTCTTCGTCTTCGCCATCTGGAGTCTGGAACCGTGGGAGCTGAGGGTCGCAGTAGGGGGTAACCTTGCCTCCGCAGCGTTCGCCGAGTTCTACGCTGGTGGCAAGCGCATCGGGATAGTGGGCAAAAGCCGAAGCCATAGCTTCGGCGTCCTTCAAGTAGAGTTCTGCTTGACCCGCCGGGATATCGCCGAGCTCGCTTAGTCGCTGGCCACTATGAATGCACAGCAGGGCACGGTACGCGCGCGCATCTTCTGGCGTGAGATAGTGGCAATCGTTGGTGGCCACGCAACGTAGGCCTGCGCTCTTAGCCGCAGCACTGAGAATGCGATTGAGAGGTACCTGCTCCGGATACCCATGAGACTGCAACTCAACGAAGAGCTGTGTTTCGGCTTGCGGAATGACCTCCTTGAGGGCTTCGAGCGCTGCTTCCGCTCCCGCCTGCCCAAAGTGCAACGCACTCTGCGCGACGTAACCGCTCATGCACGCGGTGAGAAAAACGATCCCCTCCGCATATTCACCAAGTTCCGTGAGGGTAAGTGCAGGGAGCTGGTGTCGCTCAGCTGCGATCCAAGACTTGGAAACTAGCGCAAGCAGATTGCGGTAGCCTTGCTGGGTCTCGGCGAGCGCTACGAGATGGAGTTCTTTGCCGAGACTGACTTGCTCTTGGGGCGGCAAAATATTGAGTTCAGCCCCGATTATAGGAGCCACGCCTGCTGATTGTGCGGCGTCGAAGAAGGCTATGGCCCCGTAAAGATTGACATGATCAGTCAACGCCACGTGCTTCATGCCGAGCTCGGCGGCGCGTTGCGCGAGTGCTTTAACGCGAATCGACGCATGTAAGAGCGAAAACTCCGAATGAACGTGAAGATGGGTGAACTCGGCCATCGCTAAAGGCTGCTCCTGAGCTGAAGTGCGGTGAGACGGTGCTGACTGGCGCGCCATTGGCGCCCGGCCAGCACGTGCTATACCGCCACCCCAGTCCGGAAGCCGCCTCGGCGTGTCGGTCATCGGCGGTTCTCACAGGTTTGGGGTACGGCCGCGTGCCGGTGTCAGAGGGGGCTCCAAAGGCTGCGAGGCGCTGTACGAAGCATCGATTCGAGATCACAAGCGAGACGTCATGAAAGCATCACCCCTAGCCAAAATTACTGAGAAGTTCGGCTCCAAGGCCGATCTGGTCAAAGCCGTCCAAGACCTCGCAACCGACGCACTTTTTCTTGATCGGGTCAGTGCTGTGAAGGGTCTAGGTCGCGTATCAAACGCGAAGCTCCTTGCTCTGCATACGACGCTGGTTGAGGTCAAAGACCGCTTTGGAAGCCGCGCGAAGCTCATCGACGCGATCTTGGAAAAAGAAAAAAAGGTCAAGGACGTCACGTTTCGGGAGCGCCTTGAAGCCTACCCGACCCCACGTCTGTACGACTTCTACCGCGGTGCCACGCGTCGTGAGAAGCACGCTGCGAAGCGGGCCGCGTAGCAGTAGAGCAGTGCACTGACCCAGAGCCCAAAAGGGCTTGGTCTGTGTTGCGCATACGACGGTCTCCAGGGCGCACGTTTTAGCGCATCGCGCGGCGCGAGACCGGGTTCGTCGACGTGTCATTTATCAGTGTGGCGCTGCTTGAAATGAGCAGCATGGCCAGCTGTTACTGGTGACGTCGTTAGATTTGGTGTTGGGCGCGTTCGCGGGTTGTCTTCATGAGGAGAGCGCGAAGGCGAGTTATGTCCAGTTCCAACGTGGGTCATTGTGATCAAGGACTGAGCAGCCCCAGATACCATTCAATGATCGCCGGGCCAAAGAAGTAGTACTCAAGCGCACCGACGGCAAGTAAGGGCCCGAACGGTAGCCGAACGTGACGCCACGAGGGAGCGGACTCGTTGTCTTGGGCCGACCCCGCGACATCGTTGGCGGCGAGGTTGGCCGCGAGGCCTTCTATGTGGTCGCTCCGATCGTGGTTGGTGTCCGCCGATGCACCGGGTCTACCGGACTCCGGGGTTGAATCGATATTACGGCTGAAAATACGAAATAACGCAAAGACAAGGAGACCCTGGACGGCGCCGGCAACAAGGGCAAAGAGGCACCCAGCAAGGCCAAGAAAAGTTCCGATGAAGAGCATTAGCTTGCTGTCGCCTTCACCCATGCCGCGTCGACCGAACGCCGCTTCGTATACCCAGACAAAAGGGACCTGAATAATCAGGTAGCCCAGGCCCGCTCCGATGAGCGCTGCTTCTGGGGGTAAAGAGGTACGGAAGGCCGCGAGCGTCAGCAACGCTGCCCCACCGCCGAGGGTGACCTCGTCAGGAATCATCATTGTTTCGAGGTCGACGAACGTCGCGATGATCAGGCCACCAATAAAGATGCCTCCGCCGAGTACTTCATAGAGCGCTT